>DATLWV010000295.1:0-5249 GCA_035576145.1 Terriglobia bacterium | reverse complement strand
AGCCGTTTGCGGGCTGCTGGCCGCGCTGTCCGCTACCGAGAGAATTGCAGAACGCGTTCCGATTGCGCTGGGTGTAAAGGTGACATTGATCGAACAACTGGCTCCCGCAGCCAGTGAGGTTCCGCAATTGTTCGTCTGCGCGAAATCCGCAGGATTGGTACCCCCGATCGAAATACCTGTGATGCTCAGACTGGACGAGCCTGCGTTACTGAGCATGACCGTCTGGGGGAGGCTTGAAGTCCCAACTGTCTGATTGCCGAGGATCAGACTTGTCGGCGAGAGCGTCACCAAGGGGGAAATTCCAGTGCCCGTCAAGATGACCGTCTGACTGGCGCTGGGGGAACTCTCCGTCACGGTCAGGGCAGCGTTGCTGGTTCCCGTCGCCGTGGGCGTGAAGGTCACACTGATGGTGCAGTTGGCGCCCGCAGCCACCGAGGCCCCGCACGTGGTGGTCTTGGCAAAGTCCCCGGCGTTGGTGCCCGTAATGGCGATACTGCTGATGGTTACCGTCGTGCTCAGACTGTTACTGAGGGTAACGATCTGGCTCGGGCTCGAGGTTCCCACCACCTGGCTGCTGAAGGTGAGACTGGTCGGCGAGAGCGTCACCCCCGAGGTGCTGCCGGTCCCTGTCAGGCTCGCCGCCTGCGGGCTGGTGGCGGCATTGTCGCTGACCGTGAGCGTTCCGGTACGCGTACCACCCGCCGTGGGGGTAAAGGTTACATTGATGGAGCAGGTCGATCCGGCCGCGAGCGCGTTGCCGCAATTGTTGCTCTGTCCAAAATCGCCAGTGGCGGTGATGCTTGAAATCAGCAGCGGGGCAGTCCCGGGATTGCTCAACGAGACGGTCTGGGGACCGCTCGTGGTGTTGACCGGCTGCGAACCGAAGGTGAGACTGGTCGGCGAAAGCGATGCGGCAGGCGCCAGGGTAATCTTTGCGGCCCAAGCGTCCCCTCTCCCACCCCCGAATGACAGCTGTACCGATTTGGAGGAAGTGGGCAGATTCGTGGAGATCGTGTCGCCAGCGATGTAGGCATTGCCGACAGAGTCCACACCAATGCCATGTCCCTGGTCGGTGCTGCTTCCGCCGAGGTATGTAGAGAAAACAGGGGCGCTGCCGTCGGCTTTCAGCTCGGCGATGAATGCGGTGCCCGCGTTGCAGCTGGAGCTGCCGCAGGTTGACTGGACGGAGCTGGCCAAGGGGAGGTCTGTCGAATAAGTCTGGCCGGTGATATAAGCGTTTCCGGCCATCTGCGTAATGGCCTGGCCGAAGTCAAGGGCTCCGCCTCCGAAATATGTCGAATACGCCAGCCCCGACCCTCCCGGCCTCAGTTTGGTGACAACCGCATCACAGAAACCATTGACTGCCGTCTGAAAGGCCCCGGCCGTTACCGGGTAATTCGTGGAGCAGGAGAAACCTGCCATGTAGGCGGAACCCTGGGCATCAGCGGCCACGGCGAACCCCTCGTCCTCCTGGTTGCCGCCAAGATAGGTGGAGTAACCCAGGCCCACGCCGCCAGACTGGATTTCAGTTACGAAGGCGTCGCCAAATGTGGGACAACTCGCGCAGGTTGATTGGACAGGGTGAATCACGGGGAAGTTCGCGGAACGCGTGATCCCTGTCACGTAAGCATTCGTCTGGGCGTCAACGGCAATACCATTGGCGCGGTCGTACCCGCTTCCGCCCAGGTAGGTGCTATAGATCAGGGCAGAGCCTGCAGCGTTAATTTCCGTCGCGAAGGCATCGGCATCGCCGCCGTTGGCCGCCTGGAGAGGGACGGTAGTCGGAAAGTTCGTGGAGTAGGTCAGGCCGGTGACATAGACATTTCCCAGGGTGTCGAGCGCTATGGCGGTGCCCTCGTCAAGGCCCGTGCCGCCCAGGTAAGTGGAAAATCCCAACGCCGTCCCGTTGGCGTTCAACTTGGTGACCACGGCGTCCATCGCCCCGCCGAACGTCCGCTGCACGGTCCCCGATGTGGTAGGGTAATTGGTCGACGTCGTATGGCCGACCACGTAGACGTTGCCCAAGCCATCGACGGCAATGCCCCTGGCGACGTCCACACTGCTTCCCCCGATGAAGGTGGAATACACGACGGTCGAACCATCGGAGCTGAGCTTGGTGACAAAGATGTCGGAATTGCTGGAACCGCAGCTTGAGCTTCCTCCGCAGCTTGTGTCGAAGGCGCCGGTAGTTACCGGGAAATTCGTCGAGCTCGTCCACCCCGTGATATAGGTGTTTCCAGCAGCATCCACGGCGGTGGCAGTGCCGGAGTCATAGTCGCTGCCGCCCAGGTAGGTGGCATAGCTCAACACTGGATCGATATACAGGGGACGGCTTCGATCGAACGCCCCAACCTCGAAACCCACCTCGCCTCGGCCTCGAATCGTGTATCGGCCTTGGACGACCTGCTGCCCCTCGGAGTTCTGCTGAAACAGAAACGGCCGGCGCTGCACGAAGTGATCAGAGCCCAGACCGAGCACAAGATTGCCACGAGAGTCCAGGCGGACGCTGTCAAAGCCCTGGAATCCCAGCCGGATGGCCCCCGGAGAGGCGCCCGGAGCCACCGTGAAATCGTATTCGAAGTTGCCATTCGCGCCGCCGAAAATCACATCTACGCCTGGATACACGCCTCGGTAACGCACCCGCGCGTAGTTGGGAATACCCTGGCGCCATTGGGAGGCATCGCTGCCGATGAAGTAATTGCTGGTGGTCGGAAGTTTCCCGAAGCCGGAAATTTTCGGCTCGGGGTTCGACCCCAACAGCTTTACCCCCACTACAGCGTAATAGGTGTTTTCTGGAAATCCCGGACGGGGATGTGCGCCCGGCGTACTTCCTGGGCCGGGTTCAGGGTCTTTCTCGCCCCTCTTCTGGATCGACAATACTGCCCCCGACGAGGTGAGGAAAAGGTTGTACGAGGGGTTGCGCGAGATGAATTTCGCCCGGGAGTCAAACTGGCCAACGTTGGCTTCAAAGGCAACGGGATAGCGCGCCAGAGGCCAGGAAACGGAGGGCTCTTTGGTAACGGCCGTCGGCCGTGGGTGACCCGTGGCTGCGGGAATCGGAGCTGCCCACCCGACCCGGGGGGGGCCGAAGCTCGCAATACCCACCGAGAGTATGACCAGCACACCGGCGACAAATTTGCACCAGCGTAAGCTCATCTCAAACCTCCCATTGCATCCAACGCTTCTTTACACTTGCACTAGTTAGTCTCTCTGTGCTCGTTCTAGGACAGGCCAAGATAACTTCCAAACAGTCAAAGAATACACTTCCCAGTGGGGTGCCCGAGTGTTGGTACCAATGGAAATAATCAGGAGATGTCGTCGTTGAGTGAAGGGGTAAGAGTGCATCAACTAAACGCTCGGGTAATCAGTTCAATTGTCTTGGTGGCGTTATTGCCGTGGAAATTTCTTCTGCTGCCTTCACACCCCGCAGCAGTTGCCGGCCTAATCGTCGCATCTGAGACGCGGGCAGTTTAGGTGGTCGTCCGCAGGCAGGTGGCGCCTTGAGCGTCGACCGACCTTTTTTCCTCGAGGCACCTTATCATCGCCGGACGCTGCCCCGATCATCCGCGCCACGGCGTCGGGCGGATGACCCTCAGTCAACAGCGCAACAGCACTCAAGCGTCGCCGGTCGAGTTCGTCTGGAGTTCCGCTCGGGCGCTTGAAAAACCTCCCGGCCCTTACACAGATCATTTATAATACAGGAGTTAATAGTCGCGGCACGACAGGCCCCCATTCTGGAAGTGGTATAAAAAACCCTTGCCGCTCATCACAACAAGAGCGGTCTGGTCACCCCCCAGGACTCACATCTTGAATGGTATAGAAACTGTAGGCGAGTCATCCGGACCCTCAAATCCCTACATTCAAAAAAGCAAAGCCGAGGCGACTCTCAGACGGCGCTGGTGCCATTTCAACCGCTAGATTCGAGGCCGCAATAGGCTGCAAACCAAAATAACCATTCCAAAATGCGATAAAGAGATCATGTTGACTCGCGGGCCATCCCACTAAGCACGAGGTTACCGTGTCGCTAGGATCGGCATAGACTCTCCGCGCAAAAACCTCTCGGATACGCTTGGAATTTGTTCTATCGTTCGCACGCCACGCTGATCCTCTAAGAGTTGACGGAGGCTGGCCTCATTACTGTATTTGGGGTCGCGGTAATTCGGAACCAATCCATCTTCAATAGCTTTTTTCAATTCCAACATTCCCGCTTGAATGCTGTGAAGACAAGAGAATCCCAGCCTTGTAGAAATTTTATCGAAACAAACACGATAGTTTCGGAAGTCCGGGGTATTCTCCACATGCCGAACTTCGGTACCAGGGATTAGGCTGGAAACCATGGCGGCTACGTCGCCAAGCGTCGCATTCATCCGATTCGATCCAACGTTGAAGATTTCATACGCGACGGATGAAATCGGCGCCTTTAGAACAGCGACGAATGCGCGCGCGATATCGTCAACGTGGATGAAAGGTCGCCACTGGGTCTGGTTGAAGACCGTTATTTGGCGCTCAGCCAGCGCTCGTGCGGTCATCAGGTTCACGGCAAGATCAAATCGAGGTCGAAACGGAGACCACCCGAAGGCTGTACCGATTCGCAGAACAGTTGGGACAAAACCAAGAGTGCGTGTTGCCAGTATCACCCGCTCCGAATCAAGTTTTGTGCATGCGTAAAGCGAGATGGGTCCCGGCGTCGACTTTTCGTCCAGCGTATCAGGGGTAGCTCCATAAACACTGCATGTCGAAGCAAATAAAAATCTTTCGATCCCCGCGCCCTGACACACGCTCTTAATCATCGTGGTGGCTTCCAGGTTTGTTTCCAGCGTCAGCGAGCTGTCCAGCTTGCATGCAGGGTCTCCGACGATAGCCCCAAGGTGTATAACCGAATCAATACCCTGTACTGCCTTTACGATAGAGTCCACGTATCGAAAGTCGCCGCGTTGTAACTCAAATCTGCGATGGTCTCGAAGAGCGGCGAGAGAGGACCCTCCAAATAGCAAGGAGTCCAGAACACGGACCTTGAAGCCCTCGGCGAGCAGGCGACGCACGAGGATTGCCCCGATATAGCCCGCTCCACCAACTACTAGGACGTTCTTAACCAACCTCTCCCTTCTTGATGCCCTATGGGTAGCACCATTATCTCTGTTAGTGTGGCCTTCCATCGCTCTAATGGCGATTCTTGGATTTCGAAATAGCATGGTCCTTCTCCTTAAGTGAAACGCGAGTTGAGATCAATTTCAGCCAGTTCGGTAGTT
>DATLWV010000294.1:0-11660 GCA_035576145.1 Terriglobia bacterium | reverse complement strand
GAACATGTTTCCGTCGCGGATTGAGAATGAAGGGTGATCGCTCGGTCCGCTGCGCACGTGGTAGCTCTCAAGATAAGCGCTGTTTGGATTGATAGGCGTAAATGCCCAGAACTGGTGATTATATTGCGACCGGTCGCGCGGGTCGGCAGTGTCATACTGCGAAACAGACTGGATGGACCAGTCAATCGGATGGCCGGTGAAATTCTTCATCACCGCGTGAAAGGTGATGCGAGGTGAGTTCGCGCCAAGGCTGATCTCGCGCGAGTACTGGAGACCCGTCCTAGGATCAGGCGGACCTTCCAGCCTGACAGAGCACTCAGTTCCTTGCGACAGAACCTTTAGGGAGTATTCGCCATCATCCAGCAGGTCCGAGCGGGCACTCGCCCAGTGTTCCTCATCGTCAATTCCTTCGGGCAAAGGCCAGTCCTTGTCGCCTCCGTAATTGAACCATTTGCCCTTGGCGGCCCCCTCCGAAGGAGGAAAATACTGGCCGTAGTACTGCGGATTCACAAACAAATAGGGGTGACCGCCAAATTCAACCTGCATCAGCCTGCCACCCAGTTGGGGGACAACAGTTAGTGTCGTCCATTGATTGGAAATCTGTTCGGCTTTCCAGCCGTGAAAGGTTGTTGCATTCACGGTGCAGGTGCCCGCATGGGGTGCCGGTTGCCCTGCTGCCAACACGGCAAATGGCAAACTCAGAGTCAGTGCCAGTACAGCGCCAGCCATGGAATCAGATCGCATAAAACCTCCACCTGCGACAAGCCATTAGGTTAAGTTGAAGCCATCAGCTCAAAAGGAGTTACGTTAGCACGAGTCTGGAATTTTCGCGCGAAAAAACCGAAGCGATAACCCCGTCCTGAGGAAACAGATTTTGCCCGGGGAGGGCGGCCGGCGGGTTCGAAGACTGGGTGAAGGGTAGGGCGTTCCAAGACTCGCCGCCAGGGTGAGGCTCGGACCTCCGTCTGCCCACTGGGGCATGGCTCCTCTGAATCTCATATTGAGGAGCCAGCCTGGTGGAATGATTCGCTCAATTGCCGCGCATTGGGTTCCCGTCCGGGTTCCTTCAGCACGCGGTATCCGAAGTTCGCGCGAGATCAGAGCTTGAAGAAGATCTGCCTCTTGTACAGCCAGTAGCAAATGTACCAGAGCATGAGCCAGACAGCTAAACTGGTCATAATTTCTCCCGTGAGATGGCCGCCCCAGGCAAACGCCGCCATGGTGAACGGCTGGGCAATCTTGTGCAACCACTCAGCCCCGGCGGTGTTTGTTAAGAGGTAGATAAAAATCGAGTTCATTCCCACGATGTTGAAAAAGACGGCCCATTTTTTCCATCCCTTCACATCAATCAACCAGTAAGAAAAGGCCAGTGCCAGCAGGCAAAATCCGCCGCTGACAATCACAAAGGAAGAGGTGCAAATGCGCTTGATGATGGGGTCCACGGGATTCAGTGAAAATCCAACAATGACCCCGATGATGCCCGGAATTGCCAGCGCCTTGATCTTCTTCATGGGCTCCCAGGCGTTCTTTAGGACCTGTCCGGCCAGCACCCCCCACATGGTGTGTGCTGTAGTAGGTATGGCGTTGAAGGCCACCCAATGGCCTCTGGAAAGTTCGGGCATGATTGCCAGGTCCACCCAGGAACCGAAGTTGTGGTCTGGCACGAAGGGCTGGTTGAACCCTGCAACGGGCCACGTTCGGTACAGTATCTCGGTGACGATCAGGAGCAGGAAGGTAAAGCCAATCTGCGTTCGTGTTGACTTGCGCATCATGAGGAAAGCCACCAGGTAGGTAAAGGAGAGTTGTGCCAGCACGTTCCACAGCTGAAACGTTATGTGGCCGGGCCCGATGCAATAGAGCGCCCAACCAAAGAAAAGAAGGAGCCCGGATCGCTTGAGGACATGCCGAAAGGTCTGACCCCAGGTATCTCCTCGCGCCCATCTTTTGCCGATGGCAAAGGGCATCGCTACTCCAACGATAAACATGAAGAAAGGCTGGACGAGGTCCCAGAAGTGAAGCCCGTTCCAGGGATGGTGATCGAGCTGCCAACCCAAAAAGCCGAGCACGGTACCGTGTAAAGCCGGATTCCTTAGGAGCGAATACAGTTCAGTCGACTCACCGATGAGCAGGAACATCGTGAACCCGCGGAAAAAATCGAGTGACGCCAGCCGGCCTTCGAAAAACGAAGGCTGCCCCGAATTTCTATCCATAAATACTCTCCTCTTAATAAGTTCTCACCATCTGGATTTCTGTTGCCCCACGTTGCTGCGATCCAGGAGACTTCCGGCATCCACCCAAGCTTGGTCAAAAAATCCTGTTGATATGAGCTACCTTCCCCTCCGGCCGTCTTTCAACAAGATGCCGATACCCGGAGCCCCTGCTCCAGAGATTCACCCTTTGCCATCCAGGGCCATAAGATTGCCTTAACTTGCGCCTGACTTCAACAATTATTTACGGATTGGCCCTGAATTCTTTCGAATTTTGCAAACGACGGCATCGGCATACGATTAGTCGCGCTGCCAGTGGCTGATCACGAAAACGGTAACCGGCAAGGAATTGAGTTTGCAACGCATAGATCCGCTGTGAGTAATTCCCGTGGTGGGTTGCTGCAGGAAATCGTGTTATACGAGGAAGAGTTTCAAGAAGGAGGCGCCGGTGGGTGGGAAAGCTGCCAAAACCACTACAGACCTGGTCGCAGGCAAGACCGACCGTCAAGATGGCTTCGCTGAATTGCCGCCCTTTCTGGTCGGCTGAAACGCAGTCTAGTCTGAACGCAAATGCGCCGGGAGCAGGAGAAGCAAAAGCTCGTCAATACAGGCAGGTCTAGACGGCGGCGCCGTCACCACCCGCGGCTTGAAACATCGCCGCGACTGCGGGCTTCGTCACTTTTCCCATCGCATTGCGCGGCAGCGCATCCAGCACGAGCAGCCGTGAAGGCAGTTTGTACGGCGCGAGAAACTCTTTGGCCCAGGCCCGAAGCGACGGCAGGTCGATCGCACCCCGGGCCTTAAGCACCAGAGCTGCCGCCACGCGCTCGCCCCACTCGGCATCGGGCACGCCCACAACAGCGCATTCGGCAACGGCGGGATGCGCGCGCAGCACCTCCTCGATTTCCAGCGCAGACACCTTGTGTCCTCCCGTCTTGAGAATTTCAAGACTCGTCCGCCCTAAAATGCGATAGACCCCATTTTCGACAACTGCAGTATCGCCAGTGGAAAACCAGCCATCGCGGAAGGCATTGCGCGTTGCGTCGGGCTTGCCCCAGTATTCCGCGAACACGCCAGGGCCACGGGCTTGGATCTCGCCTGGCGTTCCGGGCGCAACCGGTTTGCCATCCTCGTCGACAAGCCGCACCGCAACTCCGGGCAGCGGAGTGCCGACGCAGCCCGGCGTGCGCTTGCCGTGCAGCGGATTTGAGAGCGCCATGCCAATCTCCGTCATTCCGTAGCGCTCCAGCAGTGTATGGCCGCTGATTTCCTTCCAGCGTGCCAGCGTGCCAACCGGTAGCGCGGCCGAGCCGGACACCATTAAGCGCAACTTGCCGCAGGCCTGGCTAAGGACTGCCTGGCGCTGAGGCGAAACCGCCTCCCATGCTGCGATGAGCTTCACATAAATGGTCGGTACCGCCATGAAAAGAGTAACGCTGCCGCCGCAAATGTGCTCCCATACGGCACCGGCATCAAAGTGCGGAAGCATCTCGCAGGTTGCGCCCGACCATAGCGCACAGGAAACAACGTTGATTATTCCGTGCACGTGGTGCAGCGGCAGGCAGAGAAGAATCCGGTCGTCCGACCGCCACTCCCACGTCTCCACCAGGGTCATGATTTGTGCTTCGATGTTGGAATGGGTGGTGACCACGCCCTTTGGCCGGTTCGTTGTCCCACTGGTGTAGAGAATCATGGCGCGCCGGTCACTGGTGACGTCGGGTAATTCTTCTGGCTGGCAGGCGAGGAGTTGGTCAGATGACAGCGAACGGACGCCACGTGCTGTGCCAAGCGGGGCCAGCGAGGATTCCGCTTCAGCATCGAACAGCAACGTCGACGCCCCGGTGTCACCGATGATGTAATCGAGTTCAGGTCTTGCCGAATCCACCGGAAGCGGAACCGCAACCCCACCGGCCCGCCAGATTCCCCAAAGCACCGTAACCCAGCGAAATCCTGGCCTCACAAGAAACGCCACGCGTTCTTCCTGAAGATCCCGGCGTCCGGCCAGCAGCGCCGTCGCCACACGCGACGAGGCGTCCAGAAGTTGGTTGTACCTGAAGGATCCCTGCGTATCAACAACAGATACGTGGACACTGTGCTGGATGGCTCGAGCAATTAGCGAAAGACGGCTTGTATGGCTGATCACGTGGACACTTTACGTTGTCTCTTCCTGGTTGTCTACTTGTGGCGAACCCTGATGGCCAGTACCCACCTGTTTCGTCTTCGCCCTTCAGGTCGGCATCTCCCTCTTCGGCCACGCCTGGGGCGGACCGACGCTGACCAGGCTGGCCTATGCCTTTGAGCGGGCAATAAAGTTCCTCCCAGTGGCGGATGTCAAGGTGCATCAGTCAAGACGCGACTGAACCGTTTAATTTCGACAAGGCTTATTGGTCCTGTCGTATAATCCTTCGAGCCTTGGGTAGCAGTGAAAAGGAAAGTATTGGCGGCACGTGCCCTTCAAGCTTGCAGAGCGGCAAGCGCGGTGCCTGCCTGAGAGAGGAGCCGTCATGGTGCGAAAGCCAACCTGGCCCGCCTTGCTGCTCGGCCTGATCCCTTTCGTGGGGATGTGCTTTACGGTCCCACTTTGGGATCGCATCCATCCCTTTGTGGCGGGTTTTCCGTTCAACCTCTTCTGGTTAATGCTATGGATATTGCTGACGCCTCTTTGCCTGTGGGGCGCCTACCAGTTTGAAAAGCGGGCCGATTCGCATCAGTCAGGCGGGCGCCAGAGTGGAGCACGATGAGCCCTTCCGCAACCGCGCTCCTGATAATCCTTGCCATCGTGGGTTTGGGCTCGTTCATTGGTTTCCGGGCCGGCGTTAACAGGAGGATGGATCTCGAGCAGTGGACTGTGGCCGGCCGCGGTTTTGGAGTGGTGCTGGTATGGCTGCTGATGGCGGGAGAGGTCTATACCACCTTTTCATTTCTCGGCGCCAGCGGCTGGGCATATTCGCGCGGTGGTCCAACGCTTTATATTCTCGCCTACCTCACACTTGCGTATGTGGTGTCGTTCTATATCCTCCCGCAACTCTGGGAAACCGCCCGAGCGCAAGGATTACAGACGCAATCTGACTACTTTGAGAGGCGCTACAGGAGCAAGGTCCTCGCAGCGCTGGTTGCCGCCGTGGGGGTGGTGTTCATCGTTCCCTATCTGCAATTGCAGCTCAAGGGAATGGGGATCATTGTGGAAGTGGCAAGCTTCAGCCAGATCAATCACACGGCGGCCATGGTGATTGGTGGGGCGCTTGTGGCCGGTTTTGTCTTTACCAGCGGAGTTCGAGCTGTGGCCCTGGTGAGCGTGCTGAAAGACGTTCTGCTGCTCGGCGCTGCCCTGGTGATCGGCCTTGCAATTCCCTACCATTGGTTTGGTGGATTCGGCCCCATGTTCAGGGCGATTATTCGCGCCCACCCCACGCATTTGACAATGCCCGGTCCCACACACACCATGGGCCATGCCTGGTTCATTTCCACGGTCCTGCTGACTTCATTGGGCGTCTATATGTGGCCGCACAATTTCGGCGCCAGCTTCACCGCCAAGAGCTCCGACACCCTGCGGCGAAATGCGGTGATAATGCCGCTCTATACGCTGCTGCTGCCTCTTATCTTCTTCGCTGGCTTTGCCGCCCTTCTGGTTGTCCCCGGGCTTAAGGATGGCGATCTGTCACTGCTAACCGTGGTGCAGAGGACGTTCCCGCCCTGGTTCCTGGGCGTCGTGGGCGGAGCGGGAGCGCTCACAGCCATGGTGCCTTCCGCCATTCTGATTCTGACCGGCTCCACACTGTTCGCGAAGAATTTCTTCCGGCCCCTTTTTGCGCCAACGATGAGCGATGACGGCGTCGCGAAACTGGCCAAAGTGGCCTCAGTGGTGCTGATGGCGATCGCACTGCTTTTTGCGCTCTCGGGCGCCCGCACCATCGTCGCGCTGCTGTTGCTTGGGTATGCCGGGGTAACGCAGTTCTTCCCCGGAGTTGTTCTGGGGCTTTACTGGGGCCGTGCAAGCCGATCCGGAGTTTTTTCCGGCCTCGTCGTGGGAATCGTCACGGTTGCATTCCTCATCCTGAGCCGGCGAGATCCCTTCATGGGACTTAATGCGGGATTCGTAGCCCTTATCCTCAACTTTTTTGTGGCGATCACTATCAGTCTCAAGACCAAGAGTAATCAACCTGGATTCGAAAAGAGCGGCCACACCTAGCAGTTCTTACCTGCCCCAACATGTCTTTCGGACATGTTTGAAACACGGTCTCCAGGTTCATAACGCGCCTCGGTCATTTCTCTGGGTACAAAGCCTATTCACAGACTTGCACCGCAACTCAGGAAAGGTTAACTGATTGATAGCAATCGGGAAGAATCAATCGCTGGTGGCGCGCCCCAACTAGGGAAACACCCCACAAAATCCCCGTAGTCCAGCAAGGAAGATAAGAAGCTATTAGCTATCTAATTGAAAGTATTGGCTCCTCGGGCAGGACTCGAACCTGCAACCCTTCGGTTAACAGCCGAATGCTCTACCATTGAGCTACCGAGGAATGGGGGAAATACAATCTGAACAACGTTCGGCCCGAAACTTCACTTTATAGCACAGCCCGAAAATCTCCGTCAACGCGGCGGAAGCAGCTGCTGCTCAGCACATGGCCAGTCGGGTCTTGGAAAACATTTCTCCTGACCTGAAAGTCACTGCATCCCGGTCCCGCAGTGGAACCGGGAAATTTAACTTCAGAACCCTTGCTGTAATGGGGACGGCCTTGAAGTTTACCGCAGATACTGAGCGGTACCCACCAGGAGGAGAGAAAACAGTTACGCTTTCTTTTCTTCTTCGGCTTTGTCGGCCGACTTGTCCATCCCGCCTTTAATGGCGTCCTTAAATTCTCTGATACCCTTTCCCAATCCTCGACCAAGATCGGGCAACTTTCCTGGCCCGAAAATGATCAGAACGATCAGCAGGATAAAGAACAGATGGGTTGGTTGAAGCAAACCTTCCATTTCAAACTCCTTCTGGTACGGATACGGACATGAGGAATACAATACAATTATAGCCTAACCCATGCAAGAACCCAATCAAGATTTATTGGGGTGGAAAACCATGTCTTTTGGTTTAACCCCGTTTCTTCGGCATTGTTTGCGGTAGAGGGCCGCATAGCTCGACTTAATGTAATCCTCCTTCCGGTATCCCAGCCGCCGGGCCTTCCTGTCAATCCATCCCCACGGCCCCTCCAGCTCAATGTAAGGGCCAATGGGAGTTTCATCAAAGACCAGCAACGGCATGTCTGCCGTCTTCCGGCGGCCTTTTTCCGCATAAATCGTGCGGTATTTCTCATAGCGGAAGGTGGGACGCAAACCCAGAACTTTAAAGATCTGTTGCAAGGTCTTGCCGTCACGAACCTCCATCTCAATTTCGGGACGGATTTTATACGAATCCGAGGGATGCGGAGGCCCTTTGAAGGTCAGGATGTGGCGGTTCCCTTTATTTCGCAGGCGCAACAGGGAACGCGAGTTTCGCAGGCGCGAATTGCGGAAATCAAAAACGAGGTTGCTCTCAAAATGCCGATGCTCAACCACTACGAAACCGCACTCTTTGAGCTTCTTCTTCAGCGCGAGCGGGTCTTCGACTTTCAGCTTGATTTCAATTTCGTGGGGAACTTCATGCCACATTGCAGGAACCACGAGGGGTCAGGATTCGCGTGCAACGATAAAGTCCGGAAGGAACATCAAAGCTTCCTTGTAAATGGATTCCGGGAAAATCCGAAGGCAACGCTTGGCCTCATCAGCAAACTCCCTGGCCTTATTCCGCGCCGCATTCAGGGCGCCGTATCGTTCCACCATCTCCAGAACTTCCGCAAACTCCACATGCTCAAACCCGCCGTCCTGGAAAATACGTCCGACCTTCTGCGCGTCCTGCGGCGAGCACGTTTGCAGCAAATAGATGAGCGGCAGGGTTACTTTGCCTTCCCGCAGGTCATTGCCAACGGGCTTGCCGAGCTTCTTTTCAGAGGAGGTAAAGTCCAGAACGTCGTCGATCAACTGAAACGCCAGCCCAAGGTTGATGCCGTACGATGCCAGAAGGTTCTCTTCTTCCTCCGGGCGGTCGGCCAGCAGGGCGCCCGTCCGCAAACAGGCCGAAAACAGGCAGGCCGTTTTGCGGTAAGTCAGCTCAAAGTAGTCGTCTTCGTTCAAATCCGTCTTACGGAGGTAAGCCAGCTGCAGCAGTTCCCCTTCCACCATCACCTGGGTCAAGCCGATGAGCAAGTCGAGGATCTTGAAGTTCCGTTCGGCAAGGGCGATGCTGAACGCCTGCATGTATAGCCAGTCTCCCGCAAGAACGCTCATGTGATTGCCCCAGCGGGAATTAATGGAGGGCTGGCCGCGGCGCGTTTCGGCTTTGTCGATCACATCATCATGCACCAGGGTGGCGCTGTGGATCATCTCATACGCCGCCCCCATGCGAATGGCTGGATCGCCCTCGAAGCCAAACAGCTTGCTGGATAGCAGCACCAGGACTGGCCTCAGCCGTTTGCCGCCGCTCACTTGCAGATATTGGCCGATCTCTGTGATGGCCTGAATGCTGGAGGCCGTCTGCCGGCAGAACTCCGTCTCCACCTTTTCAAGGTCTTCCCTCACCAGGTCAAAGACTTCCTTGACGGTCAGGGCTTTCGGCGTTATTAAACGTTGATTTTCTGCTGCCACCTTCATCCTTTGCATAAACGGGCGCCGTCAGGCGTCAAACCGCTGGTAATAGGGCGTAGACTTGACATGGTCCCACAAAAGCTCTCTAAAGGGAAGTATATCGTCGCCATGGGGCCTTTCCCAACTTGCACGAGACCATCACTCAAGCCCCAGAAAATTCAAGAAATTGCGGCCTGAAAGAGTTCCCATTTCCTCGTGACTCATGCCTCGAAGGTCCGCCAGCTGCCGGACGACATCAATAACGAAAACCGGCTCATTCCTCTTGCCGCGGTTCGGTACGGGCGCAAGATAAGGACTGTCCGTCTCTGTGAGCAGGCGGTCCAGCGGCACCTCACGCGCTACGTCTCGCAGGTCCTCCGCCTTCTTGAAGGTAACGTTTCCAGCGAAGGAAATCATGAAACCCCAGTCAAGAAACTTGAAAGCTTCACCACGGTTCCCCGTAAAGCAATGGAGAATGCCGCCCAATCCGGAGCCAGCCCAGTGCCGGGCAATGATCTCACGAAGATCGTCCCAGGCGTCGCGGCAGTGGATGATGACCGGCAGCTTCGTTTCCCGGGCAATCTGCAATTGGCGAATCAGGACCTGCTGCTGAGTCTCGCGCGGCGAATGGTCATAGAAATAGTCGAGGCCAATCTCGCCGATGGCGACCACTTTCTGTTCGCCGGTGGCGTTGAGCAGCATCTCAAAATGCTTTTCCCCCGCCCCTTTCGCCTCGTGCGGATGGATGCCAGCCGTCGTGTAAATCCAATCGCACCTCGCGGCGATAGGCACTCCGGAGGCAAGATCGTCCGGGCCGCTGCCGCCACTCACCGTCAGCAGGTAACGGACGCCCGCACTGTGCGCCCGCTCAATAACTTGCTCCCGGTCAGCATCAAACTGCGCGTCATCCAGATGACAATGGGAATCGACAAAGAAATGGTCCATTGACCCAGTTACCTGAGCTTCGCTCCCTTGGGCACGTCTTCCTTGAAGGTAACCAGCACCGGACGCCCTTCGTCGCCCACGGAAGCCGCGACAATCATGCCATTCGACTCCACCCCACGAAGTTTGCGCGGCTGCAGGTTGGTGACCAGAACAACCTTCATGCCCACCAGTTGCTCGGGCTGGTAATACTCCGCTATGCCTGCACACACCTGCCGGACTTCCGTACCGATGTCCACCTGGAGCTTCAACAGCTTGTCTGCTTTCGGAATGGGCTCGGCGGAAAGGATTTCGCCTACCCGCATCTCCACCTTGGCGAAGTCTTCAATCGAGATCTTATCGCTCACAGGCGCGGCGACAAGTGCGCCTGTTGGCTGCGCCGGAGCCTCTCCTGTAATGGCTGGCTTTCCTTCAGATGGCGTTTCCACAGTTTTCTCCTTTTCAGTTGGCGCCTGATGGCCCTTGCGGTCTGCTTCGGCAAATTCATTCAGCCGGGCCACAGTTTCGGCCTTGTCCAAACGAGGAAAGATGGGCTCAGGTTTGCCGACTTTTGTGCCCGGCTTGAGTTGTCCCCATTTGAGTTGATCGATTCGTTGCTCCGTGAGTTTCCCCAGATAGCTTTCACAGCCTAGCTGGATCCACAGTCGTTGCGCACTCTGAGGTACAACGGGGTAGAGCATAATGCAAGCGGCGCGCAAGAAATCCGCCACTTGGTATAGGGTTCTCTGGAGCGCTTCCCGATCGGCAGGGGAGACCGACTTGGCCAACTCCCACGGCTTCGCCTCATTTATGACCTTATCGCTAAGCGAGCACTGCTGCGCCACGAGACCAACTGCATCGAAGAAATTCATTTCGCGGAACGAGTCCTGGAATTGGCGATAAAGTCCCCCAATATCCCAGTAGCGGTCATGCATGTCCGTCGTGGGTCTAGGCGGCACTTCGCCGCCGCAAAACTGACCCAGCATTGCAAGAGTTCTACTGGCAAGATTCCCAAGCCCATTAGCCAGGTCCGAGTTATATCGCTGCACCAGGCCATCGTAGGAAAAGCTGGCGTCCTGGCCGAAGGGCGTGTCGCGCAGCAGGTAGTAGCGCAGGGCGTCGTTGCCGGGCGCGCCGAACGAATCGAGAGCATCGACAATCGGCTCGGGGTAAACAACGTTGCCTTTCGATTTCGACATCTTGTCCTGCTCGTAATAGATCCAGCCGTGAGCAAAAATCGTTTTGGGCAGCGGCAGGCCGGCAGCCATCAGAAACGCCGGCCAGTAAATAGCGTGAAACCGAATGATGTCCTTGCCGATCATGTGGACATCGGCCGGCCAGAGTTTCTTGAACTCGGCGTTGCCCTCGTCGCCTTCGGCGTAGCCGATGCCGGTCATATAGCCGGCCAGCGCGTCGTACCAGACGTAAACGACTTCTTCAGGATCGTCCGGCCACGGGATGCCCCACTTCAGCCGACGGCGGCTGATGGAGATGTCCCGCAGACCGCTCTTGACGAAGCTGATCACCTCATTGCGGCGAAAATCCGGCTGCACAAATTCGGGATGCTTGTCGTAAAGCTCCAGCAGGCGGTCCTGAAACGCCGAGAGCTTGAAAAAGTAGTTCTGCTCGTTGATCAGTTCCGCAGGGCGGCCGCAGATGTCGCAGTTGGCCGGTTCGGTGCCGTCGGAAACGTAGCGCTCGTCGCTCACGCAATAGCGTCCCTGGTAGGTCCCTTTGTAGATCACGCCGGGATCGTTTTTCTGCGCCAGGCGGATCAGCCGCTGGACGCTGGTGACGTGCTCGGGCTGGTCGGTATAGACAAAGTGGGTGTAATCAATCCCCAGCTTCTTCCACACCTCGATGAACTGTCTGCGCTTC
>DATLWV010000293.1:0-3710 GCA_035576145.1 Terriglobia bacterium | reverse complement strand
CCCTGCGCTTGTTGATGGCATCGACGGGCGGGTGGAGAAGGCTTACGAGGCATGGCCAAGCCATGTTTTCGTAATTGGCGAGAATGGCCGGGTTCTATACACCAGCGGGCTCAGCCTACAGGATTTCCGCCCGAAAGCCATGGAGACAGCGCTTCAAACCGCTCTTGAGGCTGCAAAACCACGCCCTCCACGATTGGCGAATTTTCCCTGAATTCTGGTTTAGAATGCATTTCATGCCCCGATCAAGGCGACACACTCCGGTCATCCTGGCGGCTGGATTCACGGTCATTTTGCTCTTGGGATCACCGGGAATCGCAATGTTGCAACCAGCCTTTCCGGCGCAGTCAGGTTCGTCTTCAGCGCAGCAAGCAGCGTCCGGTTCAGCGCCACAACCCAGAGCCGCGGACGCAGTCCTGGTTCGCGCCATACAACTGCACCAGTCCGGACACTTTGAAGAGGCTATTCACGAATACCGTCTTTTCCTGAAAGAACAGCCGGATAGCTTTATCGCCCGTGCCAACCTAGGAGCGGCTCTTGCCCACGAGGGCAGATATACGGAGGCAATCGAAGAGTACAATGGGGCGCTGAAGATCCGCACCGGCAATCAGCAGGTGGAACTGAACCTGGCGCTGGCGCATTACAAGGCCCTGGAGTTGGAAGAAGCTGTCCGTGAACTGGTAGCCCTGAATGCCAGGGAGCCTGCGAATCTGAACATCGCCCTGCTGCTGGGGGATTGTTACTTCCGCCTGGGAGAATACAAAAAAGCTGTAGCCCTCCTGGAGGCCTTCGAAACCAGCCATCCGCAGGAACAAGCACTGATTTACCTCTACGGAATGTCTCTGATTCGCGACGGACAAATTGAGAAAGGAGAGGTCGAAGTCAACAAAATCCTAAGCCATGGCAACTCGCCAGAGGCACACCTTATGCTTGGCGCGGCACATCTGGGCATCTATGACAACGCAGGCGCCATTGATGAGCTTTCCGTTGCCATCAATCTCAACCCTCAATTGCCCTTGGCCCATTATCTTATCGGGCGCGCGTTGCTGACGCTCGGCCACCGGGATGAGGCGATGAAGCGCTTCCAGGAAGAACTGGCCATCGATCCCAACGAATTCGAGCCTAATCTATATCTCGGCGTCCTCTTGAACCAATCCGAAGAATACAAGGAAGCGGCCCCGTATCTCACCAGGGCACTGCAGGTGCGGCCCGGCGACCCGGCGGTGCGCTTCCAGATTTCCATCGGCCAGGTGGGAACCGGAAATCTTGAACAGGCCAAAAAGATGCTCGAGGGAATCCTCAAAGACTCGCCGGATTTTCTGGACGCGCACGTTTCTCTGGCCCAGGTTTACTACCGCCTCCGCATGAAAGCGGAGGGTGATCGCGAAAGGACGATCATTGCCAGACTGAACGCCGAAAAACAAGCTCGCGAACAGGCCCGGGGAACCAAAGCTACCGAAGAGGCCAAAGGAGATTTGGTCATACCAGGGCAAGAGGCCATGGGGCATGGCCCATAGCCATTGCGTTAATTCAAACAACCATTCATATCAGGAGCGGGCATAGACAGAATTTTCAAACCTGTTCCGTAGGAGATCAATTTCATGGGCAAAAGGGGAAACGGCTGGGCTGAGGCGAAATCGCGCCGCCAGTTTCTGAGGGCCCTGGGGATCGGTGGCCTTGCCTGTTATGGCCTCTCCGGCCGCATCCTGAACTTGTCGGGCTCAACTTTTCCTCAGCCGCCCGGTATCCCCCCTGCTTTTGAGGTGGTCCCGGCTTCGGCCAGCGGCATCTCATTTGTTCATGAAAACGGACGGTCCCCAGAATACTACTTACCGGAAACTCTGGGCGGCGGTGGCGGATTCATTGATTACGACAATGACGGCTGGATGGATCTTTACCTGATCAACAGTGGCAAGTGCGATTTTTATGACCCGAATCCTCCCCTGCGCAATGCCCTCTACCACAACAATCGCGACGGGACGTTTACGGATGTGACCGAGAAAGCGGGCGTTGCGGGCGGCGGCTACGGAATGGGCCTGGCTGTGGGCGATTATGACGGTGACAGCTGGCCTGACCTTTTTGTCACCCAGTATGGCAATTGTATTCTGTATCACAACAACGGCGACGGAACCTTCACCGACGTCACAGAAAAGGCCGGTGTGAGTGCACCGGGTTTGAACGCCAGTGCTCTCTGGTTTGATTATGACAATGACGGTCGCCTCGACCTTTTCGTCTGCCGTTCTGCGGACTTCCACAAGTCGAATAACAAATTCTGCGGGGTTCCGGAAACCGGCCAGCGTTACTACTGTATTCCAAATGTCTATCGCCCCATGCCGAGCTGGCTTTTCCACAATAACGGCGATGGAACCTTTACTGACGTCAGCAAGGAAACCGGTATTGCCAGTGCAAACGGGATCGCCTGGGGGGCCGTGGCAACCGACATCAACAATGACGGATGGATGGACATCTTCATCGCCAATGATACGGTGGCAAATTTCCTTTTCGCCAATCGCGGCCATGGAAAGTTCGAAGAGATCGGCCTTCCTGCCGGGGTTGGTTACAGCGCAGACGGCCGGGCCCGCTCAGGGATGGGCGTAGACGCCGCAGACTATGACCAGGACGGTTGGATGGACCTTTTCCTCACCGACGTGGACGAGGAAATGTTTTCCCTCTATCACAACAATCACGACGAGACCTTCAATGACCAGTCACTCTCAAATGGTATCGGGTTAACGGTGCGCACCATGAGTGGTTGGGGAGTGAAATTCTTTGACTACGACAACGACGGGAATATGGATATTTTTATCACTTCCGGCCATCCTGATGATAAGGTCTCGCAGAGGTACAGCCAGGTTTTCTACCGGGAGAAGCCGCTTCTGTGGCGAAATCTGGGGACTGGCTATCGCCAGACCTATCAGAATGTGAGCGACCAGAGCGGTCCGATTTTCAACGAGCGCATTGCGGGACGCGGCCTCGCGGTTGGGGATTTCAACAACGATGGTGGCATTGATGTACTGATGGTCCCCAACCAGGGTGCGCCCATTCTTCTGCGGAACAACGTCGGAAAACTCCATCACTGGCTGGGGGTTCATCTCAGGGGTACAAAGGCCAATCCTGAGGCGGTTGGCGCTCGCGTAACCTGGCAAGCGGGCAGTCTGAAGAGGTGGATCGAAAAAGTCTCCGGTGGTGGATACCTCGGCAGCCATGATCCGCGACTCATCCTGGGCATAGGGTCGCAACCCAAGATCGACTGGGTTGAAATCAAATGGCCGGCTCCCAGCACCAGGGTTGACCGGCTGACAAAGCTCCCCATCGACCGCTATGTCACCGTAGTGGAAGGCAAAGGCATCACAGCATAACCGCTGGGGGTCCTCTCCAACCCAGGCACGATGAAGTTCCCACCTGCCATTTCTCTGCCCCGGCACAGCTTCAGTGCGTTTGCTTATATAGGATTACACCAGAAGTCCCAGGGCTTCGAGCAGCACCGCCGCGCCGCCCACCGCCAGCAGCCCGCCTCCAATGATGTGCTTCCAGGCTCGGAAATGCATGTCCTTTTCCAGGGTCTTCTCGGCCTTGTCCGAAATCAGAAAGATCGATTCGTTCTTGCCCTGGGTAATCAACTGGGGGTCAAGGTCATTGCCGGCGCCATGATTCATGGCGCAGGTGCCGGTGATGTCGTATTCGCCTTGGGGGACAACGCAGTATTCAGTCAG
>DATLWV010000292.1:0-4603 GCA_035576145.1 Terriglobia bacterium | reverse complement strand
TAATCTGTGGATTAACCCTGTGGAGAGAATATGATCCCTCGTTATACCCGCCCGGAAATGGGCGCCATCTGGAGCGATGAAAACAAATTCCAGAAGTGGCTGGACGTAGAAATCGCCACAGCCGAAGCTGAAGCGGAGGCCGGCCTGATCCCCAAGAGTGCCGCGCGCGCCATTCGCCGCAAAGGCCGTGTAGATGTCCAGCGAGTTCTGGAAATTGAAAGGGAAGTGAAGCACGACGTGATCGCCTTCACCACTAACGTGGCCGAGCACGTGGGCCGCGAAGCCCGCTATCTTCATTTCGGGCTGACTTCGAATGATGTGGTGGATACGGCCCAGGGCCTGCTGATCAAGGACGCATCCCGGCTGTTGCTGGAAGATTTGGATCGCCTGGCGGCGGTTCTAAAGAAGCGCGCCTTCGAGTTCAAACACACGCCCATGGTGGGCCGTACGCACGGCATCCACGCCGAGCCGATTACTTTTGGAGTGAAGATCGCCATCTGGTACGCCGAGTGCCTGCGCAACCGCGAACGGCTCGCATACTCAGCCGAACAGATGCGTGTGGGAAAGACTTCCGGCGCGGTGGGCATCTATTCGCACCTGAGCCCGGCGATCGAGAAAAGGATCCTGGCGAAGCTCGGTCTGAAGCCCTCGCCCGCGGAATCGCAGGTGATCCAGCGCGACCGGCACGCGTTCTATGTTTCAACTCTGGCGGTGATTGCAGCTTCGCTCGAAAAAATTGGGCTGGAAGTGCGCGGCCTGCAGCGGACGGAAGTTCGTGAGGCGGAAGAATTTTTCTCCGCCAAACAAAAGGGTTCCTCCGCCATGCCGCACAAGCGCAACCCGGTGACGGCCGAACAGATCTGCGGCCTGGCGCGCGTGGTTCGGGCCAACGCCCAGGCGGCGTTTGAAAACGTGGCGCTCTGGCACGAACGCGACATTTCCCATTCTTCGGTTGAGCGCGTCATTCTTCCTGACTCGACTATCCTGCTCGATTACATGCTCAACAAGACCGCCAACCTGGTGGGGAAGATGTTCGTCTATCCCGAGCGCATGCAGGAAAACGTCGACCTGCTTAAAGGACTCATCTTTTCCGGCCAGTTGTTGCTGGACTTAACAGACAAAGGCGTTTCGCGCGAAGAGGCTTACCGCTGGGTGCAGCGCAACGCCATGCAGGTGTGGAAGACGCGGGAGGATTTCAAGTCGCTCGTCATGCGCGACCCGGACATCAGCAGCCGCCTGTCAGCCAGAGAAATCTCTGCCGTCTTCAACACCAAACGCTACCTGAAACACGTGAACCAGATTTTCCGGCAGGTGTTCGGGAAATGATTCGAGGTTAGCCGAGGGGTGCGGGATGTCCTAATGGGGAAGCGACTTTTTTCGGTGCGCTAGGCACTTACTTGCCGCGCGGCAGAACTTTCATCGCCCTATATTCTGCTCTTTGGCTCAGGCTTACCCGCACCCAGCTTCATCATACTCCCTCGAAATAGAATTGCAATCGGTAAATATACTGATTAGCGAGTAGGGGGTTAAAGCCGGTTAATCACACTTGCCAGGTAGCCTGCGCCGAAGCCGTTATCGATGTTCACGGTGGCCACGTTTGAGGCGCAACTGTTCAGCATGCCCAGCAGCGCCGCCACGCCGCGAAAGCTGGCGCCATAACCAATACTGGTAGGCACGGCGATCACTGGCACGCTGACCATGCCGGCAACGACGCTGGGCAGCGCGCCTTCCATGCCCGCCGCCACAATAATGATGCGGGCGCTGCGCAGTTGTTTGCTCTCGCTCAGAATCCGGTGGATGTTGGCCACGCCAACGTCGTAAATAAACTCAACGCGGTTGCCCATCACTTCCGCCGTCACCTGCGCTTCTTCCGCCACAGGAATATCAGAAGTGCCCGCGCTCACCACCAGAATCTTGCCCTTGCCGCGGATTTTGCGGTCACGTTGGATGGAAATGGCGCCCGAAAGTGAGTGGAACTCGGTGCGCTTGTCGAGCGGCTTGATCAGCTCGTACAACTCCCCATCGCCCCGCGTGATCAGAATGTTGTGCCGGTTGCGCAGCATGCCCTGAACGATTCCCACAACATGGTCAGGCGACTTGCCGCGCGCAAAGATGACTTCCGGGAAGCCCTGCCGGAGCGAGCGGTGATGGTCGATGCGCGCGTAACCGATGTCTTCAAACGGGAGGTTACGCAGGCGATCAACTGCCGCTTCCACCTTGAGTTTCCCGCTCCGCACCTGCTCGAGCATTGCTGTGATTTCTTCTGGTGACATTCCCCCACCATTTCCAGTCCTTTTGTGAAAAAGGCACTTTCAAATTGGCCCGGCGGCAGCAGGCTTCCGGCCAGAACAAAATGGATTGTCCTTTCAACGGAGACTTCCGCGCCAGCCTGAATGCTATGAGTATAACAAACGGAGAATGAGTTCCGGGTTTCCTTGACTTTATGGAAAAGGCTGGCGGAGAATGCCATCCATGGTTTCCATGCCGGTTTCAGGCCCCAAAACGGTTGTGTTAGGCGTTACCGGAGCCAGCGGCTCGGTGTTTGCGCGCCGCATGCTCCAGATGCTGGGGTCCGATGAGCGCGTGGGCAAAATCCACCTGGTTGTTTCAGGCGCGGGGCTCAAAGTCTTGCGCGAGGAACTGGAACTGGACGTTTCCAGGAGCGCTTCCCTTCCCGCAGTGCTTGCCGGCGGCCCGGCCCCGAAAACCGAATATCTGCTCGACTCTGACATCGGCGCTGCCATCGCCAGCGGCTCTTACCGCGTGGACGGCATGGTCATCATTCCGTGCAGCACGGGGTGCCTGGCCCAGATTGCTCACGGCATCAGTTCCACCCTGATCGAACGGGCCGCGGACGTTTGCCTGAAAGAGGGCCGCACGCTGATCCTGGCCGTGCGTGATACGCCACTGAGCCGCGTTCACCTGCGCAACATGCTACATGCACAGGAGGCCGGAGCGGAAATCTTCCCCATTGTGCCAGCCTTCTACCATCGGCCAACGACCATCGACGACCTGGTAACCCAGTTCTGCTGCCGCGTGCTGGCCCACCTGGGACTGGACCAGAACGACCAGTTCCGCTGGAAGGGCGAGCAGGCCATGAAACAGGACACGGGGAAGAAAACACCGTGATCCTGCGCGGATCAGTCATCGTGCTGGCGCTTGCCGGGCTGGCTGACGCCCTTTACTTCACCTTTGCCTACTACGGGCGTGTGCGAAAATCGCGCTGGGTGCCTGAAGTGCTTTGCGCCCGCGAGGGCTCAAGCTGCGTAACCGTCGTTCGGACGCCATATGGCAGCGTATTCGGGGTTCCCAATTCCCTGCTGGGTATCGTTTATTATGTCCTGCTGGTCCTCTGGGCCGTGGCCTTGCAGTCGGCGCGCCTTACGATCCAGATCAACATGACCTCATACATCGTCACCTTTACCGATCTTCTGATCGCCGCCGGCGCCGTGACGGTCGCTCTCGGTTTTTACCTGATCTTCGCCCTGCGCCGGATTTTACACACTGACTGCCCTTTTTGCTATCTGGCTCACGCAATTAACCTCGCGCTGCTAGTCTTGCTGGTCATTGCGAGGTAGAATACGAAAAGGACCGTAAGGAACTTCGAAGGAAGGGGAAAATTTTCTTCCTTTTAGCCTATTGCAATTCTGAGGCCGAACCCCTATAATTGGAAGTTTGTGGCCGCTGGCGTAGCTCAGCTGGTAGAGCATCTGATTTGTAATCAGAGGGTCGGGGGTTCGAATCCCTTCGCCAGCTCCATGCTGAGATTATTGTCTTGCGGCGCCGGCAGGAAATGCTGGGCGGCGAAAACTGTGCAGGACCCGGGAAAGAGGTTTATAATTAGTCTGTTGCACCCTGACGGTGGCGACGGTTGTGTCTCAATAGAAGCAAACCGGGGCAGGGTTAACTTTTAACCCGGGAAGAACCTGCTGCAGATGTGAAAGCCCCGAGTTCCGGGGTAGTCGGGAAAAACTTCGGACAGGTGGCCGAGCGGTCAATGGCAGCAGGCTGTAAACCTGCCGCTCCTTGCGAGCTACGGGGGTTCGAATCCTCCCCTGTCCACCAGGTTCGCGAGGTTAAGAGCAAGCATCGGTCAGCGTTCGGAAGATGGGCACCGGGTCGATCGCGCATGTTGCAAGGCGGGAGTAACTCAGTGGTAGAGTCACAGCCTTCCAAGCTGTTGGTCGCGGGTTCGATCCCCGTCTCCCGCTCCAAATTTTTCGAGGCACAGACGTTCGAACCGCCCTATCGGGCGATGACGAATGCCGCCGGTGGAGGGCGGAACAACCTCTTGTGCCGATGTAGCTCAGTTGGTAGAGCACGTCCTTGGTAAGGACGGGGTCAGCGGTTCAATTCCGCTCATCGGCTCCAGAAACAAATAACGGCCACTCAAACTCATTGAGGAACTTAACAGCACTGAAAAGGATAATTCACTAGCGGGGTTGCTATGGCGAAGGAAAAATTTGACCGATCGAAGCCGCACATGAACATCGGGACGATCGGGCACATTGATCACGGGAAGACGACGTTGACGGCGGCAATCACGAAGGTGCTGTCGAAGCACAATCCGAAGATTCAGTTCCGGGCGTTTGATTCGATTGAC
>DATLWV010000291.1:0-1631 GCA_035576145.1 Terriglobia bacterium | reverse complement strand
GCTGCCCGAGGAAGTCGAGAAATACGCCGGATGGCAGCGCCGCCGCCTGCGAATGCAGCCCGGACTCACCTGCCTGTGGGCGCTCGAAGGGCGTAATCAGTTGAACTTCCGACGCTGGATGGAACTTGACATGGAGTACATTGACAACTGGTCGCCCGGGCTGGACCTGAAAATATTGCTGAAAACCATCCCCGTGGTACTGTTGGGGCGCGGCGCAAGCTGACAAGATTTTATTCGCCTCAGACAACGCAGAAAATGCAATGCGAGCATTGCCGGGGGTGTGGCGAGAAAAAGCCCGGCACGCTACGAAAATTCCAGGTCGATACCCGACCCGGGCGGCTAGTGCTCGACTCTCTTGGCGGAGCTTTGGGTGAGATAAACCGGGAGTCTGTCCAGCTCACGATCAAGCATGCCTTTCAGCAGTTCGTCCCTGACGTCAAAGAAGATCTTCGCCGCGTTTTTCGGCGACCCCTTTGCCCGCTTGGCCACAATCCCGCTGGCCAGGATTGCCGTAACCACGTCCAACACATGTTTCTCTTCCATACTTACCTTCCGGCTGTGATTTTGGGCTTTCCCCCTTGTTTCGTTCCTGGCACGTGCCGGCATCGCCCCACCATCCCGGCAGTCAACTCGAGCTTCAGGAGCAACCCGCACATGACACACGCCCCGAGCGAGCAGAATTTTCGATTGAGGTTCGTAGCATATCACTTTGCCGGTGTCTTGCATCGGCGCAGGTTGGTTAATAAGCACTTCAGCAATGCGAAGGGAAGAGTGGTTCATTCGGGGCAAAAAACGCCCTGTAGGCAAGCGTGTGAGTTGCGGAGTTTAAGCCCCACGGCATGTAGCATTATTGCTGGTCAATCGGTTTACGAAACGTCGCTGCAGCGGTGCCAGAGCGCGGGGCGTTCATTTTCCCCCATCCGCCACCGCCGCAACTACCATCTCCAGCATGTGCAATGCGGCAACGTCCTGGTCCACAGTTTGCTTCCAGCCTGCGCGCTCTTTGTAAGGTTTCGCCTCAGACAAACCGGTATCCCGTTCTTCATACTGAGCGTCGCGTCCTCCCAGCTTCCACACGATCAGGTCCAGCGAGGGCACAACGCACAGCGCGTGGCCGCCTGACCCGAGCTTCCAGTAGGCGTCCCGTGGCACGGCGCGAGCTGCGCCCCGCGAGTTAAGGGAGAACTGCAGGCTGTAGGCATAGTGAGGATTGTAGGGCGAAGGCGTCGTGGCTTTCCGGACGTACTCCACAGGCACAATCTGACGGGAGCCCCACTTCCCGTGATGAAGCAGGAGGTACTCAAACCGGAGCATGTCAGTTGCGCGCAAAGCGATCCCTCCTCCACCGGGCGTGTGCACCATCCCTGGCGCATAGTGGTATCCAAAGCCCCAACGCCCCCAGCCCAGTGGCTTCGCCAGGTGGACCTCCAGGTACTGCTGCAATTCCATCCCGGTCAGGTGGCGGATGATGGCCGACACAATCTGCGGACTCGTCGTCGCATAGGAGTAGCCGCCGCCCGGGTCGCACCAAAGCCGCTCCCCGAAAGCGTTCGCATCAATCATCGCCTGCCAGCCGTCCAGCCCAGCGGGTTTAATGGACACAGGCTTTCCGTCAACGTAACCCGGGCTGT
>DATLWV010000290.1:0-3889 GCA_035576145.1 Terriglobia bacterium | reverse complement strand
AACAGCTTTTGCGGCCGCGTCGTCATCTGCTATTTCGACAAAAGCAAATCCGCGAGACTTGCCCGTGTCGCGGTCTGTCATGATCCGGACTTGCTGAACTTCCCCGAACGCACTGAACAAATCCCGGAGCTCGTCTTCGGTAGCGGTAAAGGGAAGGTTACCCACAAATAGGTTCTTCATTCGTTTTCCTCACAGGTTTAGGTATTTCATCCAAGTAATCAGGATTGATCTGCCGAGATCAGGGGAATCTGCCTGTCCCCATTATTCAGTGCCGGTGCGGCCATTCTTGGACGTGCATAAGAAAGGGTACACCTTCAATTCGAGTCTACACCTCAATGGCTATCTAATCCTACACTTTAACCATTCTCTCACAGGTTGACTGAGAGTTTCAGCAATTAATACAGACTTTTCGTTCAAAGGGTCTCTCGGGAGATCATCCCCGGTTCATCTTGGGGCGCGGTAGTTGGGGCCTGTTGCTTGGAGGGATTTGTTTAAATCAGCCACGGATGAGTGCTCGTGTGAACAGAGAGAGGTGCTATAATGTTCGTTTCGTTACCCGACAGCTGAATACTCGGCCTTTACGACCAGGCGGGAACGTAAGGATCCTGAAGACTCAGGAAAATGATCTAAGGGAGGTTCATTGTGTCGAAGTATCAAGTCGATTTTTACGGCCACGTTCGCCAATACCACAATCTGAAGGCGGAAATTGATGCGGCCATTCTGGAAGTTCTTGAAAGCGGAAGCTATGTGCTGGGCCCCAAGCTGACGCAATTTGAAGCGGAACTCGCCAGGTATTGCAACACCAAGGAAGCTGTGGGCCTTAACTCCGGCACGGACGCCCTGGTTCTGGTGTTGAAGGCCCTGGGTGTGGGCCCCGGCGATGAAGTCATCACGACGTCCAACACTTTCTTCGCGACAGCGGAGGCCGTCTGGTTGGTGGGCGCTACGCCGGTGTTTGTAGACATTGAACCCAACACCTGTAACATTGATCCCAGCCTGGTGGAAGCAGCCATAACGCCGAAGACGAAGGCGATTATCCCCGTGCACCTCTACGGGCAGCCTGCAGAAATGAGGGCGATTTCAAAGATTGCCAAGGCCCACAAACTGTACGTGATTGAGGATTGTGCGCAGGCCCTGGGAGCCCGCGGCGATGACTTTGCTGTCGGTGAATTGAGCGATGCGGTTTGCACCAGCTTTATTATTCAGAAGAACCTGGGTTGCTTTGGTGACGGCGGCGCGGTAATGACCGACAATTCTGAGATGGCAGCTGAAATTCGCAAGCTGCGCAACCACGGATCAGCCAAGCGTTCGCAACACAGTCTGGGGTACAACAGCCGGCTGGACGATATCCACGCTGCCGTGTTGAGTGTGAAACTGAAGGAACTCGACAAATGGAACGACCTGCGGCGGGCGCGCGCCAGGGAATATGATGCTGGCCTGGCCGGCACTTCGCTGAAACTTCCCACAGTGCGGAACGGCTTCCGGCACATCTTCCACCTCTACATCGTCGAAACCGAGCACCGCGATGACCTGCAGGCATTCCTTCTGAAAAAGGGCATCCGTGCTTTGACCCACTATCCTATTGCTATTCATGAGCAGGAAGGATACCCGTGGGGACAGCCGGCCCGGATCTCCGGTTCGCTGAAACACACAGAACGCTCAGCAGCCCAAGTGCTTTCACTTCCAATGTTCCCGGAACTGACCTCGGAAGAAGCAAAGCTGGTGATTGAGGGGATCCTGGAGTGGGAAAAGTCCCGCCAGTCCGCGGCTGGTTCGGCAGGGGCTTAATCACCCGGTAAAAGGACATTCCTGAGTGAATGTGGCTTACACCAGCCGTAGAAGGGCAGGGCGACCTGCCCTTTCAGGCTTGCACGCGGAACTCTGTCAACACAGTTTGAGGGAGGGCATTTAGAGGATGAGCGAAGACAAGAAATACAGCGTTGTTGTTGTGGGACTGGGAAAGCGAGGGATGCACCACGCGGAAGCGTTTGCAAATAATGGCCGCTTTGAGATTGTGGGGCTCTGCGATATTGACAAGGACCGCTTGGACGCCGCTGCAAAGAAATTTGGGGGACCTAAAACGGCTACAGATGCCAAAGTTATGATGCAGGGGCTAAGACCCGACGTCTTCTGTTTTTGCACGATGCCGACTTTGCGGCTGGACATGATCCGCCTGGGCGTGGAATCGGGTGCAGGCTTGATTGCTTTTGAAAAGCCCATAGCGATGACCACCAATGAGGCGCTTGAGGTGATGAAGGTGGTTCGTGACGCTGGCGTTAAAACCGTGGTCAGCCACCAGCACCGCTATGGCGAGCACTATAAGAAGGTAAAAGAGATCATCGCAAGCGGCGCGATTGGCCGCGTGCTTACAGTTTACGGCACGGCAACCGGCTGGATGCTGCATATGCTGACCCACCTCATCGAGTACATACGCTGGTTCAATGACAATGCAGAAGCGGAATGGGTGGTGGGCCAGGCCGCGGGCAAGGAAAAGTTTTCCGACAATCACCCTTCGCCGGACTACGTGGCGGGACTCATCCAGTTTGCCAACGGTGTTCGCGGCATTGTCGAGAGCGGCGACGGCGCACCCGATGTCCCGGAAGTAGACTACTGGTGGCGGAAGTGCCGGATTGGGGCCCAGGGTACGGAAGGTTTTGCCGAGGTCCTTACGGGCGGAGGCTGGCGCGCTATCACCAGGGACTCTGGCGGCGTGATTTCCGGCCCGGGCTGTATGGACTACGCGCACGACATGCCACCCTACATTCAGGAGATTGCCGACTGGCTGGATGATCCAAAGAAGATTCATTCCTGCAATGGCGAAAGCGCCTATAAAGGGTTTGAGATCATGATGGCCATTTGCCGGTCCGCCGTCGAGCGCGGCAAGATCAGGCTGCCGCTGGGCCCTGGAGAGCCGGAACTGGAAGCTTTGAAAAACGCCCTCCCTGGATAAATAACAACCTTTGAGGCACGTCCCGGCCCGTGGGAGAGTTCACCATAGTTCTCCCACGTGCCAACCCGCCTGAGGATTAAAATGAAAAGAGATTGGTTTCGGCGACCCGGACGCATCGGGTTAGGACGGCGTCCGTTAACGCTGCCGGGCTGCGGTGACCATGATTTTCTGAATGCGCAGGTGATTAATGTCATTCATGATGAGGGAAATTCTGGACCAGCCGCGGGCGTTGCTGCGGTGTTATAAGGCAGAGCACAAGCACGCGATTGAACTCAAGAAATTCGCCGAGCGGAAGGATTTCCGCATGATCCTCCTGGTCGCGCGTGGGACTTCTGACAACGCAGCGCTCTTCGGGCGTTACCTGCTGGAACTGACCACAGGCAAGCCCGTTTCTCTCTGCGCGCCTTCAGTTCACACGCTCTACCACGCCAGGCTGGACCTGCGGAAATCTCTGGTGATTGGTATTTCACAGTCCGGCGAGGGGACAGACATCAACGCCGTGCTCAAGGCGGCCCGCCGTCAGGGGGCCTTCACGGTTGGTATTACGAACGAGGCGAAATCAACCATGGCGGGTATTGTGGATGACGCTTTCTTCGTGCGCGCTGGCACCCAGCGCTCAGTTGCCGCCACAAAGACTTACACAGGCCAACTTCTGATGCTCTACATGCTGGCTGCTGCGCTCGGATCGCACGTCACGCTTGAGCGTGTAGGCGAAATTCCAAAGTGGGTTGGAAATTCGCTCCAGATCATTCCGGAGATTCGCCAGATCGTTGAGCGTTATCGTTTTATGCGGCAGTGCGTGGTGGTGGCCCGTGGCCTCAATTATGCCAACGCTTTTGAGCTTTCGCTTAAGCTGATGGAAACCTGCTACGTGGTTGCGGAAAGGTTTTCCGCCGCGGATTTCCTGCACGGTCCCATCGCTATGATTGAGAGCGATTT
>DATLWV010000289.1:0-22798 GCA_035576145.1 Terriglobia bacterium | reverse complement strand
GCCTCCCGCTTATAGTTGGAGTTTATCACCGTTGAGATTCCATTCCAATGAACATCTCCGCCGGTGAGGCCGCCGCTCAAGCAACTCATCCCCGACAAGTTACCTGCTGACTTACAGATGAGCGCCAGATGAGCCGCAGTGCATTGAAAGACATGCTGGCCTGCGCGAAAGTGGGGGCCGTTACGGTTGCTGCGTGGCGGCCGGTACAAGAGGTACACCGCAGAGCAAACCTCGCCGGCCGCCCACAGCAAATCAGAAAATGGAGGTACTGCGATGAAAGCGATTCGAAACTTAACTATCCTGGTTGGGCTTTCTGTGGCGCTTATCGCCCTGGCTGCAACAGGCGCGAGGGCCCAGAACCTTGCCTTGACCAGTTTCAACGGCACATTTACTCTCCCCGTTGATGCCCAATGGGCAGAGATGGCCCTGCCGGCAGGGGAGTACAGCCTGTCTTACGGGCAGCCGTTCAAAGGAGGAATCAACGCGGTGACGGTGGCCGGCAAAGCGGAGGGAAGTCCCCGTGGCATGATTCTCGTCAAGGCGCGCAGCCAAACTTCAGCGTCGAAGAATGCTCTCGTCTGTGCTCGCGAGGGTCACAATCTTATTGTCCGCGCTCTTGAGTTGCCTGCCATTGGCGAGTCAATCGAATTCGCGCTGCCACACGGTGCGGATCTGGTGGCGGAACAGCGGAACGACAGCACGAACACACAACTTGCTCAAGCTCCGATGCTCATTCAGCGAATTCCAGTTAAACCAAGTGAAAAGTAGGAGGAAGGTGGTGCGTCCGCGGCGCGCCGCGCCGTGGACGCGCTGCCTAGCGATGGGGCCGCAAACAATTCGCTTCGGGAAATCGCAGACTTCACTCCCGAATTTGTGCGGCTCTCTCGAAGTCCGGGGCCACCCCTTTAATGCGGGAAATTCATGCGCCGAACCAGGTCTTGAAAGCGCGGGTCGGAGCGCAGAGGGGCAAAGCACGGGTTGTCCTTTATACCTACCATACCGGGGTCGCGGTCCTCTTAAGCCTTCTGCAGCCGGTAGCCCAAGGTTGTCCTGCAACTTTACAGCCTGTACTCTGAAAGAGGGAACCGCAGAGTAGCACGATGCGCTGGTCTCTTTCGAGCATCTAGGGCAGGTCGACATCGACGGAGTAGATTTCGCTAGTGCCGATATCCCGCAGGACCAGAGGCGAACCGTCCGGTGTCACTCCACTCCACGGCCAGCCAAAAACCCCGGTTTGCCGGATGCCCTTCAAGCTGGCTAATCGGTCGAGGTGTGCATCAGCAACGCGCAGACGGCATAGCCACGGTTCGTTTTCGAACGAGTTAAAGTATATATATTTTGAATCGCTCGACCACTTCCAGAAATCGACTGGGATTTTGTCCAGTTCAAACCACTTACTCTTAGAAAAGTCGAAGACCCACAAGGTTTCCGGACCCGCTCGGAGGGCCGCAACGTAGTGCCCGTCTGGAGACGGTAGGGGATCGTAGAGACCTTCTGATCCAGGCATGGTGGAAACCTGCCGGGACTTCAAGTCCATGATCTGAATAGTGCCCTTAAAGGACTCGCTGAATTTATGCTCTGCAGGATCTGTGCCCAATACCACAGAGTTGCCATCCGCCAACCATCCAGGGTCTCCGAGGCGGGGCACGATTTCTTCCAGTTTCCCTCCGTCAGCAGAGAGGATGTACGCCGTATAGGGTCTGCCGGGAGAAATGCCCACGAAGGCGATTCGCATACCATCAGGCGACCACCGCGGCATAAAGGCCATCATGGGAGGGAAGGAAAGCTGAAGCCTTTCACTTCCGTCCAATTTGCTTCGCCAAAGCGTACCTTCAGGAACGGCCACGTAGGTGATCCATTGGCCATCTCTCGAAAAGTCCACACCGTCCACCGAAATGCCCTGGAGATAGGTGACGAACTGTTTTGATCTTATGTCGTAGCGTAACAGTTCGCCACGCCGTTGCGTTCCAACAGCGAAAATCTTCCTGCCGTTCTTGCCAGGCTGGGGCCCTTCAAAACTCAGTGGGCCTCTGGTCAATTGCACCGGAGTTGGCTTTGGCTTTCGAAAGATTCCAGGCTTCTCCCGAATAGCCCAGATGTCCGACCTGAAGTTACGCATGGATTGGAAGACAAAGTACTTTCCATCGGCGGTCCACGTGCCGCAGCACTCACCAGCCGTATTATTCCAGCCGGGAAGCAAGGGATGAAGACCGGACCCTTCGGCTCCCACTTCCCAAAGCCTCTGCACGTTGGTCTTCGGATCGGTCACAGTAAAACGCAACAAGTGGCCGTCCGGTGACCACCGCATCCAGGAAGGAGTGCCATTCACTGTAACGAGTCGGCGAGAGGCCGTCCCGTCAATCCTGACAACATAGAGCGCGTGACCGCTGGCATAAACGATCCTCTGCCCATCTGGAAGCCAAGCGGCATCTGCGGAGGTCACGCCGCTCACTCGGCGCGCCGTTCCCGAGACGGTAGGCACTGCCCAAAGTGGGCCGTAATGTATGTTCCCTTCATAGCTCTGGAACAGAAGCTCCGAACCGTCGGCAGAGATGGCTGCAAGTTTACTGGGGGAGTAAAAAACTCTGTTGGGTGTCGCCAGACGAGCAGGTTCGCCTCCGGCGACGGATACCTCATAAACGCCGGCGGGCCCCGTGAAGTAGACCCGGGAACCGTCCGTTAGAACAGGAGGGAATTTCATCACCCCGTCATAGGTGAGTTGGGTGGAACTCAACACCCTGGGTGGCCGCTGCGGTGCCATAACCCAGTATGCAAAGAGTAAAATCACAGTGCCCGCCACTCCTGTAAGCCCGATTAGCCAGCGCCTGCCCTGCCGGCGGTCCCGGACCCCCGCACCAGAATCTACCTCGGCGATAAAGCGGTAACCGTGGCGCGGCAGCGTCTCGATGAAGCGTGGATTCTCGGCTGAATCCCCCAGAGCTTCACGAAGCTTGTTGATGGCTGTATTGACGCCGTGGTCGAAATCGACAAAAGTGTCCACCGTCCAGAGTTGCTGCCGCAATTCCTCCCGCGTGACGGCTTGGCCAGGGTTATCGAGGAGGAGGGCCAGGATCTGAAGGGGCTTCTCCTGTAACTTGATCTTGAGGCCCTGCTTACGCAGCTCTCCTGCGCGGAGATCCAGCTCGAAAGCTCCGAAACGAAGAACTTGTAGAGATGGGGCGGCTTCGGGCACGGCTCAGCCTCCCATGTATGAGCTCAGGTTACCACGTTCTGAATTTCGCTCCAAGAAACATCTGAGCGGGAGACGCGGGAGCGGAGTCGTCTGACATCAGTGAGTTGCCAGTTTACCCAGAGTTGAGCAAGAGAAGACCTGCCGTGAATTGAACGGCCCACTGAGCTGCGCAAGACTGAGCACGGTTGGCTGAATGCTGCGTGCCGGCCAGAACGCGAGACCCAACGCGCGGCAAGCTGCATAGGCCGCACGCGGAAACTTAACTCTGGAGGTACGGCGATGAAAACGATTCGAAGTCTTATGATCCTGGCTGGGCTTTCGGTGGCGCTTCTTGCCCTTGGCACGGCAGGAGCGAAGGCCCAAGCGTTCTATTCAACTCGATTCGTCGGGACATTTACCCTACCCTTTGAGGCCCAGTGGGGGGCACTGACCCTGCCAGTGGGGGATTACACGCTGGAGTATGTTATGCAGGAAGGTGGGCGTCATCTTGCGTATGTGCGGAGTACGGCGAAGGGAGGTCCGCACGGCATGATTCTCGCCAGACCCGCCCGCCGAGCTTCAGCAACGAAGAATGAGCTTGTCTGCATTCGGAACGGCAAGGCTCTTATTGTCCGCGCACTCGAAATGCCTGTGATCGGCGAGTCCGTTAGCTTCCCCCTACCACATGGCGCGGAGCTGGTGGCGGAGCGGCTGAACGGCAGCACGAACACACAACTTGCTCAAGCTCCGATGCACATTCAGCGAATTCCAGTCGAACCAAGTGAAAAGTAGGAGGAAGGTGGTGCGTCCGCGGCGCGCCGCGCCGTGGACGCGCTGCCGCCCGTGGTACAGATACTCAAATTATCGCATTTGTGATCCCGCTCAGCGGGACATTTGCAATTGGACTCATGGCATTCGACCTATTGCACTGATCAAGGCGCCGCCGCAAGCTTTTGTAGCGCCGGGCTTCAGCCCGTCATTCTTTGCCTTGACGGTCCAAGAACCCCTGCCGGCCTGAAGGTCGACGCTACAACGGCAATTACAATGGCATTACGAAGGCCTTAGCCGTGCGCAACTTTTGGCACGAGGGGCTGGCCGGCGTGGGTCTGGATGTTGCGCTTCCAGTCCTCGAGATAGGGGCCGGCGATGCCCTTGGCGCGCTGGCGCAGCGACTGCATGTTATCGGGCGAGAGCTGCTTGAACTGCTGGGCGATGCGGACGTCATCCTCGAGCTGGCCGATGGTGGTGCAGCCGATGGCCGTGCAACTGATAGGCAGGCTCAGGACGTAGGTCAGGCATTCCTCCGCGCTGAAATCTTGCATGAGCTTGGCGTTGCCAAAATTCTTCATGCCCTGGATGCCCATGCCGCGCTCGGTGGCGACGGGCAGCGTGAGCGACTGGAAGCTCAGGTAGTGGGCGTCCGCAATGTTGAGCGGCATGAGAATGGAATCGAACTTTTCATAGGCCTTGAGCATGGCCAGGTGCACGTGCGGGTCGTGATGGCCCGTGAAGCCGATAAAGCGGCACTTGCCCGCCTTCTTGGCGGCTTCAAAGGCTTCAATGGCGCCGCCGGGGCCGAAAATCTGTTCCACTTCTTGCGGCTCACCCACGCCGTGGATTTGCCACAGGTCAATGTAATCGGTGCGCAGCCGCTTGAGCGAAGTGTTCAACTCTTCCTCGGCTCCCGCGCGGTCACGCCGGTTGGCCTTGGTGGTGAGGAAGATATGCTTGCGGAAGGGCGGAAGCACCGCTCCGTAAACTTCCTCCGAGCGGCCGTTCCAGTAGTCGATGGAAGTGTCAAAATAATTGATGCCCAGGTCGTAGGCGCGCAGCGTGATGGCCTTGGCCTCTCCAAAAGTGATCAGCGGAAAGCGCCCGCCCGCCTGCCCGATCACCGTGACCTGCACGCCCGTCTTGCCAAATGTGCGCTGCGGAATGCCGCCCACTTTCGCCCTGGCAGGACGCGCTCCGTAAGCCGTGGCAGCCAGACCGGCAAATGCGCTTCCGAAAAATGTTCGTCGCCTCATACCGCCTCCTTGCAGATGAGATGGTTCTCAAAATTCATAAGAAGCCGTCGAGCACCCTTGAACCGCTTCCCGGGGAAAAAAAGTCGGAATACATGACGCCTTGAACCCGATTAAACCTGACCTTGGCCGATAGAAAATTTCGCTGAAGTGGAGTATATCGCAAATGCCAGCCCACCCCAATGGGTTAACTGCTGGGGCAGGATACGCTTGCGTTGCGCGGCTACGAAAGGTAGCGGGAGCCGTGGCGGAGGCCTCGGGATTCATAATTCATAGTTCAGAATTCATAATTGATGTGCGTCTCGGCAGGCCCTTGATAGACCCATATAAGTAGGCTAGCACACCACCCTTACCCCTCCCAAATGGGACGTATGGGATTTTCGTCCCATCAAAATCTCAATTTTGTAACTTACAGATAATGAGACATTTATTAAAATTATGCGGCCCTGCGAATGAACTCTTTTGCAATTTGTGCTCATTTTTGGCACAGCGGGTAAAATTTACCATTTGCCGTTCTTGGGCAAGAAGATTACGCCCACGTTCTGCACAGTTGGACCATCCGGCATGCCCGTCGCGGCGCCAGGCGCTCTTTGGTGGCTGGCCTCATGGGAAGAGAAACTCCAGCTCCGCGGCGATCATCTCATGTGTGTTACGATCGGTCATATCGTCCGCAGCGCAGCGGTGGAGAAGCTCATCAGCGGAGGCGCATCAATGGAGAACAAGAAGAGCTACAAGGTGTTCCGGTTCGAAAGCGACGTGGCGTGGACCCGGGAAAAGGAGTGCACCGTTTGCGCGCCGGGCAAGCCGGAGATTCAGCTTTCCAGCCCGCCTGAATTCAAGGGCCGTGCCGGCGTCTGGACACCTGAAGACATGTTTGTGGCGTCTATCAACGTCTGCACGCTGATGACGTTTCTGGCTTACGCCAGGCACAAGAACCTCGGTCTCGCCGGCTATGAAAGTTCAGCAGAAGGTGTGCTGGAATATTCCAACGGGAAGTACCGCTTCACCGAGGTCACCATCCACCCGCACGTCACCGTCAGGTCGCAGGAGGAAGTTGAGCTTGCGCAGGTGATTCTGCGGGACGCGCATGAAAATTGCCTGATCACCAACTCGATTGTGGCGCAGGTGAAGCTCCTCCCCGATTTCCGCGTTGCGGCCGCGGCGGACTGATTCATGCCCGCACAGCTATCGAAACTTATTCCAGTGCCGTGACAAGCACCAAACATTTCTGCGGATGGATGTCGCCCTACACCTGGGCAGGTTGGTTTGAGGAAAGCGGGACGGCTTCAGCGGGCGCAGTTGCCGGCTTTGATCTGGGCTCGACTTTCCAGAACGACAGCAGGCTCAAAGACCAGTTTTCCAGGATATCCCAGGCCTTCGTGCTGCCGGTTTTCTCGGCGTGAGCCATCACGAGCTGCCGGAGCAGATGGGAATCGCCGGGTTCAATCACGCGCTCGATCTTGACCAGCTCAGGATTGTAACGCTGCTCAAAGCGGCCGGCGGAATCAAAGACAAAAGCGACACCGTTGGTCATGCCGGCCCCGAAATTCCTGCCGGTCTCGCCCAGAATGGCTACCGTGCCTCCGGTCATATACTCGCAGGCATGATCGCCCGTTCCTTCGACCACGGCGGTCGCGCCGCTGTTGCGAACGGCAAAGCGTTCTCCAGCACGGCCTGCGGCAAACAGCTTGCCGGACGTGGCGCCATAAAGCACGGCGTTGCCCATGATGACGTTCTCATGCAATGAGAATACAGATCCCTTCGGCGGCCGGATAATCACTTCGCCTCCGCCCAGCCCTTTGCCAACGTAATCGTTGGCTTCGCCGTCCAGCACCAGGCGCAGGCCTTCAGTGAGGAAAGCTCCAAAGCTCTGGCCGGCGCTGCCTTGGAAACGGAACTCCGCCGTCTGGTCCTTCATTCCGCGGTTCCCGCAGCGGAGGGCAATCGCGTTGGCAGCACGCGCGCCGATGGTCCGGTTGATGTTTCTGATCTTGTACTCGCGGACGATTGAAACGCCCTGGTCGAGCGCCTGTTTCACGTCCTCGGCCATTCGAAGCGCCAGCGGATCAAGGTTCCGCGCGGGCGTTCGTGCGCGAACGCTGGAGCGGATTTCAGGATCAGGCCGATGAAGCAGCGGACGAAGATCGAACTGCCCGCGGCGGCCTTCAATCTTATGACCGGTTGGAATCAGCAGGTCCGTGCGGCCCACAATCTCTTCGAGCGAGCGGAAACCAAGCTGGGCGAGAATTTCGCGGATATTCTGCGCCACGAGCCGCAAGTAGTTCACCACGCGCTCCGGCTCATTCGGAAACTTCTTCCGTAGGTCTTCACGCTGCGTCGCCACACCCACCGGGCAGGTGTTCAAGTGGCACTGCCGCGCCATCACGCACCCCAGCGCCACCAGGGCTGAGGTGCCAAAGCCAAATTCGTCGGCGCCCAGCATCGCGGCAACCACCACGTCTCTGCCGGTTTTCAATCCGCCGTCGGCGCGCAGCCGGATGCGATTCCGAAGGCCATTTTCCACCAGGCACTGATGGGCTTCCGCCAGCCCCATTTCCCACGGAGAGCCCGTGTTCTTGACTGAGATCAGCGGCGACGCACCGGTTCCTCCATCGTGACCGCTGATCAGCACCACGTCTGAATTCGCCTTGGCCACACCGGAAGCAACGGTTCCCACGCCGGCCTGCGACACCAGTTTGACGGCGATGGTGGCACTCGGGTTGATTTCTCTCAGGTCGTAAATCAGCTGCGCCAGGTCCTCAATGGAATAAATGTCGTGATGAGGAGGCGGAGAGATCAGCGAAATGCCCTCCACGGCGCGGCGCACACGTGCAATCATAGGCGTCACTTTGTGCGACGGTAGCTGGCCGCCTTCGCCAGGCTTCGAGCCCTGTGCCATCTTGATTTCCAGTTGCTCAGCCCGCACCAGATATTCGGGCGTTACACCGAAACGCGCCGAGGCAACCTGCTTGATCTTGTTTTCGGCGGAGTCCCCATTCTCGAGTTCAACGTAATAAACGTTCGGGTCTTCCCCGCCCTCGCCGGTATTTGAGCGCGCGCCGATCCGGTTCATGGCCACCGCCAGCGTGTGCTGGGCCTCCGGGCTCAAGGCGCCGAGCGACATGGCCTGCGACGTGAATCTCTTCCAGATGGCCTCAACAGGCTCGACTTCTTCAATCGGAATGGGTTTGGCCGGGACAAACTTCAGCAGGTCACGCAGAGTGATGGGCTCACGTTCATCGACCTCGCGCGCAAATGCCCTGTAGTTCTCGGCCTCGCCATCCTTGGCGGCCTTTTGAAGATTGCGAATCACCTGCGGGCTGAAGGCATGGCGTTCAAACCCTTTGCGGAACCGGTAGTAGCCGGCAAAGTCCGGCTTCTCAGCCACTGCCGGAAAAGCTTCCCGGTGACGCGCCATAACGTCATTGGCAAGGTCCACCAGCTTGCGGCCGCCAATCAGGGAACGCGTGTCAGGGAAAAACTCTTTCACCACGTCACGGTCCAGGCCGATGATCTCGAAGAATTTTCCGCCCTGGTAGCTTGCCAGAGTCGAGATTCCCATCTTCGACATGATCTTCTTGATGCCCGTCTCGATGCCGCCCCGGAAGTTTTCCAACGCCTGGGCCACGGAAATTTCGCCCAGCTCGCCCCGGCCCGCAAGGTCGGCAACCACTTCAAGCGCCAGATAAGGGTTGATGCCGGCGGCGCCGTAAGCCACCAGGCAGGCGAACTGATGCGACTCCCACGCTTCAGCGGTCTCGAGAACCAGGTCGGCTTTGTTGCCAACTCCTTCGGCGATCAGGTGCTCAACCACAGCCCCCACAACCAGCAGCATGGGAACCGCGGCATGGTCGGCGTCGACTCCACGGTCACTCAAAATCAGGATGGAACTGCCCTGCTTCACAGCTGCCAGACATTCCTGCTTGATTCGGTTGATGGCTGCCGTCATCCCTTCCGGGCCCTGGCTGGCTGGGAATAGTACCGAAACCGTTACAGGCTTAAACTTCTCTTCCCCGATCTTTTTCAGTTCGGTGAGTTCGGCGTCAAAGAGTAACGGCGATTCCAGGCGGATCATGCGGGCGTGTTCCGGTGATTCAACGAGCACCGAGTGACGGGCGCCCAGATAAAGATTCAGGGCCATCACCAGCGACTCGCGCAACGGGTCGATGGGCGGATTGGTCACCTGGGCGAACATCTGCCGGAAGTAATGGTAGACAGGGCGCGGGCGTGTGGAAAGCGCCGCAAGCGGCGTATCGTCGCCCATGGAGCCAACCGGCTCTTTCTTCATGCCGGCCAACGGCCTGATCAGGAGGTCCAGATCTTCCTCGGTGTAACCGGCTGCGCGCTGTAAGGCCACAAAGGCCGCACGGTCAGCGGATGACAGGCGATCTTCGGCGGGTTCCGCCAGTCCGCTTTGCTCGGCCTTGAAGCGCGGAAGGAACAGCATGTTGTTCCGAATCCATTTCCGGTATTTCCGGGCGTGGGAAACCTGCTTCTTCAGCTGCTCGTTCTTGAAAATCTTTTTGTGTTCCAGGTCCACCAGCAGAATCTGGCCGGGGCCGAGCCGTCCTTTTTCCTGGACCCTTTCTGGTTCGATAGGAAGCACACCAACCTCAGACCCCAGGACCACCAGCCCGTCCCGCGTAATGGTGTAACGCGCCGGGCGCAAGCCGTTGCGATCCAGCGCCGCTCCCACCAGCGGCCCATCCAGAAAGGCCATTGCGGCAGGGCCGTCCCAGGGCTCCATCAGGCAGGAGTGGTAATGATAAAAAGCCTGAACGTCAGCGGGGATTTCAACCGAACCTTCCCAGGCTTCAGGAATCATCATCAGCAGCGCGTGATGCACCGTACGGCCCGAGCGGGTGAGCAGTTCAAGAACGTTGTCAAAGCTTGCGGAATCGCTCCCTCCGGGCTGAATCACCGGCTTGAGCCATTCGGATTCATTGCCCCAGATGGGATGGTCCAGGACGGCTTCACGCGCCCGCATCCAGTTGCGGTTTCCCAGCAGAGTGTTGATTTCGCCATTGTGCGCAACCAGGCGGAAGGGCTGGGCCAGGAACCACGTGGGAGAAGTATTGGTGCTGTAACGCTGGTGATAAAGTGCGGCGGAGGTCTTGAATTCGGGGTCTCCAAGGTCCTTGTAGAAAATCCCAAGCTGCGAGGGAGCCATCAGACCTTTGTAGACAATATTGCGCGAGGAGAATGAAGGGATGTAACAGTCCGCAATTCTGGCTTCGGCGATGCGCCGCTCGATCTCCTTGCGAGTCAGGTACAGGATCTGTTCAAATTCGCGTTCCTGGTCAGCCGGCTGCGCCACCAGCAGGTGCCAGATAGCCGGTTGGCTTTCCCGCGCCTGGGGCCCCAGCGCGTCGGGATTGACGGGAACCTGCCGCCACCCCGCCACATAAAGCCCCCGGTTGCGGACCGCTTCTTCAGCCGCAAACATGGCCCGGGCGCGTGTTACCCCGTCGGAGGGGAAGAAAAAAACGCCGACAGCCGTGCGCCAATGCGGTTGAAACCCGGAATTGAGGCGGCGCGCTTCCTGAGCAAAAAAGTCCGATGGAAGCTGTACGGCAATGCCTGCGCCATCGCCGCTGGCCCCGTCAGCGTCGACACCACCACGGTGCGTCAGGCACGACAGGCATTCGAGCGCCTGGGTAACGACACGGTGCGACGCCGGGGCGTTGAGATCAGCCACAAAGCCCACACCACAGGCGTCGTGTTCTTCACGCAAGTTAAGGCCGCGAAAGCCTTCGCCTTCCATTTTCTTATCCACAAACCCGGGTTTAGACACTACTCCTCCGACCAGCCAGACTATTTTCTTTCCTCGAGGCAGGCCCTGAGAAATGAATAGTTTTTATAGTTCGCATAAACAACAGCATGGGTTCCTTTACCAAACCCTAACCCGCTTCGAATGAATCTCATTTCCGTACAGGCGGGCGCCTTGACGACTTTGCGCGGCGGCCGGAGAGGGCTTTGGAGCGCCTGCTCCGCGGCCTGGCAAGGTCCAGCAGCAGGCGCGAAAGGCGGTCCGCATCGTGGCGGGCAACACCGTCCTCTGCCTGAAGCAGCGGAACGCAGACCGGAATAACCCCGAGAGCCCGAATCTTTGCAAGGTCATTGAGGACGGGCTCAGCGCCTTCCGCGGCGTACCGCATTCGCATCGGCAGCGGAAACGGCCGGTTGTTTAGCACAGCGAAGTCAAAAATATTGGCCCCGGCATGCTGAATAATCGCCTCGATGTGTTCAGCAGCACTGTATCCTCGCGTTTCTCCGGGCTGCGTCATCAGGTTCCCGACGTAGACCCTTGTCGCTCTCGAACGCGCGATCTGCTCCGCAATGCGGGAAACCAGCAAGTTGGGTACAAGCGAGGTGTATAACGAACCCGGCCCCAGCGTGATCAAATCCGCTTCAGCGACCGCTCTGAGGGTCTCCGGCATGGGGCGGCATCGGGCGGGCACAATTGACAGCTTGCGGATGGGCACCCGGGTCTGGTGAATTTGCGATTCTCCTTCCACACGCCGGCCGTCAGAAAGCCGGGCCTTGAGGCGGACATCTGCAAGAGTCGCCGGGAAAATTTCTCCCCGGACCGCCAGCACTTCGCTTGCCAGCCTGACGGCCATTGAAAAATCACCCGTCAGATTGGTCAGGGCGGTCAGGAACAGATTGCCCAGGCTGTGCCCCGTGAGACCCTTCCCCGCTGCAAAGCGGTAATTGAACAACCGGGTGAGGATCTTTTCATCCTCGGCAAGGGCTACAAGGCAGTTGCGAATGTCGCCCGGCGGCAACATGCCAAAGTCGCGCCGCAGGCGGCCTGAGCTCCCGCCTTCGTCCGTCACCGTGACGACCGCCGTCAGTTGCGCTATTGCCTGGCGTCCTCGGGAGGTGTCAGGACTGACCCACTGCTTCAAACCGCGCAACAGAACGGCCAAGCCAGTGCCGCCCCCGATTGCGACAACCCTCATGCCATACACCTGCTTCAATGAGTCGGGAAAAACAATACTTGAAGAGTAACTTCCGCCACCCTAAGTCAGCGGTCGGCGGGCGTCTGCGCCCAGAAGCCGGACAAAGCGCGGGTCGTCTGCCAAGGTTTGAAAATCCTCGTCATGACGCGCCTGGACCCGGTTTTGCGGGCGAAGTCTGATCGCTGCCTCAAGATGGTTGTATGCATTGTCCTGATCGCCCTGGAGGCCATAAACAGCAGCCAGCGCGTAATGGACGTATTCCTGGTTGGGGATCATCTTGTTGGACTTGTTGAGAAATTCAAGGGCCTCGTCGAAGTCCCGGCTGTTGAGCGCCGCCACTCCCCGGGCGTAGCAGCCTTCCGCAGTCTTGGGACGCCTTTCGTGGTGACGCTGGCGTTCGCAGAAACTCAAATGAACTCTTGCCCTGTCAGCCATCTCACGAACCGGGCCCGCGGCGACCTTCTCAAAGAGTTCAGCTGCTCTTCCGTAGTCCTTTCTTTGAAAATACCGGACTGCGGCGCCAAAATTCTTCAGGGCCGCTTCGCGCACTATATCTTTCGGCTTTTGAACAACTACGGGAGCCGCCCTCCTGGCGGGTTTGGCTCTCAAGCGATGCGCCGCCTGACGTCGTGAAAGGCCTCTTGAGCCTGCCCCTCTGCGGGTCGAGGATGTCTTCCTCTGCCGAGAGGAGAGTCTGGTCTGCTTTTGTCGGGTTCCTCTAATCATAACCCCTCCAACCAGATACCAAATTGATCGTGGCCAGCGATAAAACCATATTAACAGGTTTTGGGTCCGCAGTCAAACCATGCGTTTCCTGTCAGTTACAGGCAGATGAGGCGTTCCGCTCACACCTGATCCTGGCAGCCATCCACTTTGTATCCATTGAGTTACAGGCAAGCCACGGAATCGGGCCGCGCCATCTGAGAATAGGCGTAGATCAGGTTGGAGGAGTATCCCCAAGCCCTCAGTTCACGACTCCTGGCCTCCCCGCGTAGGGTCACCACCCCAAGACCTCGTAGGAAATCGGCCAAAGCCGTTGAAATCAATGGCAGTCTAAGCTGATAAAGGCGTCGGCGGGAAGCTTTGTCGTGCTCGACTTCAAAACAACCTGTTTGAACTCATGGCTTGAAGCCTCTGGCAGAAAGAAAACCGCGGTCAGGTTGGGATGGCGGTCCAGGTAGTGACGTGCGGCATCTGGCCCTTCAACGAAGAACGAGGTGGACAACGCATCGCTGTCGGTAGCTGAAAGCGACACAACGGCCGTTGACAACATGTTTTCAACCGGCATGCCTGTGTGGGGATCCATGATGTGGGCGTAGGTCTTGCCACCGAGCTTAAAGAACTTCTCGTAGTCCCCGGAAACCGCCAGCGAAAGGTCCTGGAGCCTCAGGACGCACGCAGCTTTGCTCGTGTCCAGAGGGTTGCGCACAGAGATCTGCCACCCATGGTCGCCTGGCGGAGATCCCAGTGCGTAGAGACTGCTGGTTCCACTTGAAATCAGCGCTACCTTGATTCCGTTGTCGCGAAGGATCTGGACAGCGCGGTCAACGGAATACCCTTTCGCGATGGCGCCCAGGTCAATTTCAATTCCGGTAGTGTCAAATTGGATGGTACGCGCAGAGGCGTCCAGCTTGACGTGCTGATAGCCAATTTTTTTCAGCACCTGCGCCAGTTCCGACTTTGACGGCAGGCGACCCTGGCCTTTAAAGAACCCCCAGGATTTCATCAATGGCCCGACGGTGATGTCAAAATCGCCAGCGCTTTCACGGCTGTACTGGAGCGAATCCTGGATCAATTTGAACAACCGCGGCTCCACAATCACGGCGCGCCGGGCGGCCTCGCGATTGATTGCGGAGAGCTCGCTGCCGGGTTTGTAATTGCTCATCTGGTCGTCCAGCTGGTCGATTTCCTGGAAGACCTGATTGGTTACCTCCTCAAGATAATCACTGTTGGACCCATATACGACGACAGTGAAAACCGTGCCCATCGCGCGATGCGAAGCCTCGTACCGGACCAGCGAATCCGCCGCTCTCAACGGCGGACCCACCACAGGAAACAACAGGAGAACGAAGGAGAGTGTCGCCACCAGGCGCGTCAGCAGGGGGTAACCGAAGCGTCCGGCAATCCTGGCTGCGAGGGGATAGCTGGCCGGAGTGCCAGGCTGGCCCGGTACAAACCCTATTCTGCGCAAACGGTCCATTGAATACGAATGATGAATTTACGCCTCTTTCTTCGGCCAATACACCGTGGTCCCGGTGTCAATGGCACGGTTGCCATAGATCACGGCGCGGGCGTCCGCTATACCGATATCAATGCCACAGGCATTCGGTTTCCCGTCCCGGACGCTTGCCATGAAATTGGAGAGTTCCACCCAGTAAGGTTCGTGGGGCTCCTCGTACTCGAAAATGCCCATTGAGGCGAGCCACCGCTTCGCATAAAGCATTTCACGGTCAAGGAAACCTTGCTGCCCGGATTGGGCTTCTTCCGGGAACAGCGGAATGCCCTTTTCCACGGCCTGTTGCGTCACCGTCGCGCCGGCCCACCAGTTTTCCTTGGCTTTTCCGTTCGTAGATTTGGCCGCCGCTTCCCGGTAATACATTCCCTTGCCAATGGTAATAATAAGAGTCCCGCGGTCCCCCATGATCTGCTCGTTGTAGTTCAGGTGGGCATTGTAAAGGATGGAAGTGAAGGTCATTTTCCGGCCTCCCGGATACTGGAAGATGACCTCAATGTTGTCACAGACCTCGCGTCCGTCCTTCCAATAGTCGATTCCGCCGGTGCCCATTACCGAAAGGGGCTCTGCCTCGAAAGCCCAGTTGGCAATGTCCACCTGGTGCGACGCCAGTTCCGCCATCAGTCCGCCGGAGTATTCCTTGTACATCCGCCAGTTGATCAGCCGCTCAAGCTTGGGATCGCGGACGGGTCGCCGCCAGTTGTTGTTGCGGTGCCACTGCGCGCGCACGAACATCACCTTGCCCAGTGCGCCCTTCCGGATCATCTGCATGGCGATGTTGTAGAGCATGCTCGACCGGCGCTGCAGGCCGATCTGGAGTATTTGCCTGGAGTTTGCTTCGGCGGCCTTCCGGATCTGCTCGCCTTCTTCTTCCTTGAAATACATCGTCTTTTCAACAAATACGTGCTTGCCTGCGTTGAGGGCGTCGATCACCATCTGCGCGTGCTCATTGAGAGGTGTTGCGATCAGCACAGCGTCCATGTCCTTCCGCTCAAGCATCCTTTGGTATTCGGTCGGACTGCCTGTATACGTCTGAGGATTCGAGCCGATCGTTTCAACCCCCCGCTTCAGGTTGGGCGCATAAACGTCACAGGTGGCAATGCAGCGGCCCGCCGGAATGGTTGCCAGGCGCTTCAAGAGATTGCATCCCTCAGTGCCGGTCCCGATGAAGCCGTAATGAACTGTACTACCCGGATTGGGACTGCTTAAGAGCGCCGGCGCCGCAGTCATTGGCCTGGCTCCGCCTGCCGCAGCCGCCACCGCCGCAGTCTTTAAAAAGTCCCTTCGTGTGACTTCCTTCTTATTCTTCATTCAATTCCCTCCGCCAGGATTGGAGGCATGTCGACTGACTCCTCCACTCCGACTTAATGGCAACATTCCTGAGAAAAAACCGCAGTGATACAGATCACAATTTAAACAATTCGAAAGAAAGTTGTGGTGAAAGGAAAGGAAAGGTTGCTGAGGGGAGCAACCGCGGCCCAACCTCCCCTGCATCCCAGACTTGGCATCTCTTCTGCTCCGGCGGACTCCGCGCCCAGTCACCGGGGTGACCGGGCCCGGTATCTTGGAACCACATTGAGAGTTAGTTACAACGCAAACTCTCTCATCCGCTGGTACCAGATATCGGGCACCTCAACGCAGCAGCAGCCGGGAAAATGATTCCAATACCCCCAGACGTGGAGGGGGGTCTGAAAAAGCAGGTTCTGGGACCTCGGACGGCGAATTTTCTGAGATTATGGAGGGGTTGTTAACAGCGGGTGTGACCGCCTTGAGAAAAAAAATGTGCTTGCCTCCACCCAAGTGGGTGTATATTTTCAGTCTCCGGAAGGCCAAATTCTTACTTCCGGTGATCGTGTGTTCCACGACGCGCGCTGTTGGCAGAACCACGAACTTTCCTGCCGAATACGAAATGCACCTTGTTGAAGCCATCGAACGCATCAGCTTGGGGGGAGTCAGTCAGACCACCAAGTAGTTTGGCAAGGCACGCGGTGCCCGACACCACATGTCGTCCCTTCCGCGGATGCTCCGCCGTCCAGCTTCATCCTTCGCGAGTTGAAGTGCTTTCTAATTGCTCCGTCCTCTCTCGAGTCGGCTGTATGGCCGCCCCTTTGCGGTCATGTTCCGGTCTGTTCTTCCTCGCGCTCGGACTTGGCATTCTCACGGCCTCGTCAAGGCCCGCGGCTGCCAAGCCGTCATCGCAGCGCTTTGAATATTCTCTCCCGCGCATGGGAACCATCTTCCGGATTGAGTTGTACGCGGCCTCAGATGCAGAGGCTTCCAGGGTGGCGGAGGCGGCATTCGCGCGCGCCGAGGAACTCGAGCAGATCATGAGCGATTATCGCGCTGACAGCGAACTGATGCGCCTCACGCGCAACGGCGCCAAAGCTCCGTTCCCCGTGAGCAGCGACCTCTACAGCGTGCTGGCAAAATCCCTGTGGGCTTCGAAGCTTTCCCAGGGCGCTTTTGACGTCAGCATCGGCCCGCTGGTTGATTTATGGCGCAGCGCCCGCAAAAGCGGACGCTTGCCTGATCCGGCGGAAATAGCAAAGGCAAAAGCTCTTGTCGACTTTCGTAACATTGAACTGGACCCTGTGCATCACACCGTGTTCCTGAAGCGCGCCGGCATGAAGCTGGATTTGGGCGCCATCGGCAAGGGTTATGCCGCGGACCAGATGCTGGCCGTCCTGCAATCGCAAGGCATCCACCAAGCCCTGATCGTGGCGGGGGGAGAGGTCATCACTGGCGAACCCCCACCAGGAAGTTCCGGCTGGAGAGTCCGCATCGATACGGCCGGCTCGGAGGCCGGGATTGCGCCCTGCACACTGTCGCTGAGCGCCCACGCAGTTTCCACCTCCGGCGATGAGCATCAGTTTTTGGAAGTCAACGGCCATCGCTATTCACATATCATCAATCCTCGAACCGGTTGGGCACTGGAAGGGAAGAGCAGCACCACCGTAATAGCCGGAGATTCGACTACTGCCGACGCGCTAGCCACGGCGTTTTCCACGATGTCTGTGTCTGATGGCATTCGGGTTGCCCAATCTCTTCCAGGCGTGTCGGCATTATGGGTCCGACGCGTAGGCGGAGAATGGAAACACTACACCTCACGCGGGTTTCCCACTTCATGCCGCGGATTGCCGGAAAGAAGCAAATAGGACAGGTGCATGTTTTTCTTCTTTAGCAAGCGGGATCGACAACAGATAAGCACTAATTCCCGCCCATCCCTGACGGCCAGGAAGCTGGTTTTTGTCGGAATAGGTTTTTGCCTCGGCATCGCGGTCATTTTGTCAATAAAGGTCGGCGGGGACGCCACCTCCTCGGACAAGTTCTGCGACCAGGCCTGCCACGTCCACCCGGACGCGACGCAAACCTGGATCCGCTCGCCGCATTTCACCACTAAGAGTGGCGTCGTAACCCATTGCGTCGATTGCCACCTCCCCAGTGGCGGATTGGAGTACTATACGGAGAAAGCCCGCTTGGGGGCCCAGGATATATACGGCAAACTTTTCAAAGACCCCGCCAAAATCAACTGGAGATCCAAGCAGACCTTGACCCAGGCGCGCACGTTCACTTACGACAGCTCTTGCATTCGATGCCACGCCAACCTTTTCTCCGTGGGACTCTCCAGGAAGGGCGTGGATGCCCACTTGCACTACCAGCGTTCCCAGGACAAGATGCGGTGCATCAACTGCCACTTGCACACGGGACACTATCGCGGCAAGGGAACTGAGGAAGCTGTGGATGAAGCCACGGCTCAGCAAGCGGCTCAAGCACAGGAACTCGAGAAGGCGTTTCCATTAAAACCCAAGGGGTTTAAGAGTTACACCGAAGTGATACCTGGCTCGACCGTGAAAATCCGCATGGTGGCCATTCCTGGCGGCACGTTCCAGATGGGAAGCCCCAATTCGGAACCCTACCGGCGCCCCGACGAAGGCCCGGTCCACGAGGTGAAAATCAGTCCGTTCTGGATGGAAAGGGCGGAAGTGACATGGCAAGAGTACGAGGTTTACCTCCTCCAGCGCGGGAACAAAGGACGCAATCGGGACGCTCCGTCATCCGCCGACAAAGCTGATGCCGTAAGTGGTCCCACTCCACCTTATGGGTCTCCAGACCAGGGCTGGGGCAGAGGGTCGCGGCCGGCCATCACCATGACCTATTACGCCGCCACCCAGTTTTGTGAGTGGCTTTCGCAAATTACCGGAAAGAAGTACCGGCTCCCCACGGAGGCGGAGTGGGAGTATGCCGCCCGCGCGGGCACCACTTCCCCGTATTTCTTCCCGGGCAATCCTGCTTCATTCACCACACGGCGATGGCTGAATCGGCTGCTGGGAGTAAAGACCTTGCCGCTCAGTGATTACGCCTGGTATCAGGGTGACAGCCTGGATGAAACACATCCCACCGGAATAACCAAACCCAATCCCAGGGGGTTGGTGGATATGTTAGGCAACGTGAGGGAATTCTGCCTGGATTGGTATGCGCCGGATGGTTACAGCGCCTATGCGAACTCTGTGCCCACTGATCCGCGTGGCCCACACTCTGGCAAGGAGCACGTGGTGCGCGGAGGTTCGTACCGTTCGGACGCTGCCGACCTGCGCAGCGCGGCACGCGACCACACGCGCGAAGAGGATTGGTTGCTGACCGACCCCCAATCGCCCAAGAGTATTTGGTGGTATTCGGACTGTATCGACGTGGGCTTCCGAGTGGTTCGCGAATACGAGGAAGGCGTCCAGCAAGCCGGAATTCGGCAGGCGGGAGACCGTGGAAAACGTTAATCGATGTCCAGCCCGCGTGGTGAACCGCCGTGAGGCGAGGGTCCTTGATGGAAGAGGCACGGCCCGGGATGGACGAGTTTCTGACTTAAGATTTACACTTATTTCAAAGGAGATCCGAAATGACTGACGAGACGAGGGAAAAGGAAAGACGGGATTTTGACCGTCGAACTTTTATCGGTGCGGTCGCGGCGGTGGGCGCCGGAGCAGTGCTGGCAAGTTGCAAGAAGTCTTACCCGCCCGTGACATTCGTGGACGTTGCCCCGGATGGTCCTGTCCTGAAAGCTGGCCTGGTCGGCTGCGGCAACCGGGGGACGGGCGCTGTCCTGAACATTCTTAAGGCGGGCCCCAACGTCAAGATCGTGGCGCTGGCTGACGTCCTGAAGGACCATATGGATACCTGCCGCGCCAATCTTGCCAAGAAGGCGCAGGTGCAGGTTGACGACGACCATTGTTTTATCGGTTTTGACGCCTACAAGAAGGTACTGGAAGCCGATGTGGACCTGGTGCTGCTGGCCACGCCGCCACATTTCCGGCCCCAGCAATTCGAAGCTACCATCGACGCCAAAAAACACTGCTTTATGGAAAAACCGTGCGCCGTCGATGCTCCTGGGGTGCGCTCTATCCTGGCGACCGGCCAGAAAGCCACAGCTTACAACCTCTGCGTGGTGGCTGGGACTCTATGGCGGCACGACCGCCCCCACAGGGAAACTTACAATCGCGTTTCCAACGGCGCCATCGGCCAGATCCTCGCAGCCCGCTCCCGTTACAACGTCGGTCAACTGTGGTATACGCCGAGACAGAAGGGGTGGTCGGATATGGAATCCATGATTCGCGACTGGGTCAACTGGTGCTGGCTTTCGGGCGACCACATCGTGGAACAGTGCGTCCATAACATCGATACCGTGCTCTGGTTTACGGGAATGCATCCAGCCAATGCCGTCGGCGGCGGCGGGCGCGCCCAGCGCGTGACGGGCGACCAGTATGACCACTTCAATGTGGAGTTTGCCTACCCCAACGGGGGAGTCAATGACACCATGTGCCGGCAGATTGACGGTTGCGCCAATGAGGTCTCCGATCTGGTGCTGGGTACGGAGGGGTCCACGAATTGCAAAGATACGATTTTTGACCTGAGCGGCAAGGTCGTGTGGCAATACCAGGAACAAGGCCAGGCCCCGGGAAAGACCAAATTCAATCCCTACGTTCAGGAGCAGGTGGATTTCGTCAACGCCATTCGTACCAATCAGCTCGTGAACGAAACGGAACACGTGGCGTACTCAACACTGACCGCCATCCTGGGCAGGGAATCGGCCTATACCGGCAAGAAGATTCTGTGGGACGAAATGATGGATTCGAACGAGCGCCTCGGCCCTACCGAATACGCCATGGGCCCCGTAGACATCAAAGCGGTAGTGCCGGTGCCCGGAAATGCGTCGAACATCGGCAAGCACGCACGGACCGCTTGATTCATTGCTCCACTACGCGGTCCGTTTCTTGCCAGCTACCGTGAGAGCGCGGGGATTCCCGTGGAACCAATGACTTCACCGGAATGGAAGGAGATTGAAAGGCTTCACACGAACGGAAGGAAGAGGTAGTGAGGCGAAGTCCGGGCCCCTCAGCGGTGGTCAGCAGCGACTGCCCACCTTGAGCTCATGGCCCGACCTCAGTGCGTATCTGACTGTAAACAACAAAGAAAACCCCGCAAGAATGCTCCCTCGCCCTTCTGGAACTACTCACTTCGGGAAAGAGAACTTCAGCTCCTGGCCCATTTCAAAAACGGGCTTCTTGCGCTTCTTGATCAGTTCCCGTTGCTCTGACATCGCTGTCACCAGGACAGGCATGGCAATTGTCGAATCACAGTTGCAGGTAACCATGCCGGCGTCATGAGCAATCTTTCCCCAGCTTTGCGCTTCTTCGAATGTACAGCCCGAAAGTCCGCCCCAGTGCGGCGCATCGGTCACCACCTGGATGGCGTACTTGTGGCCGTTTGAAGCATTGCGCATAAACGTTGCGGTCACTTCGCTCTGCTGAACGAAATTCTTGGGCGTTCCCCCGCCAAAGTAAATGACGCCGCTGGCGGGTGATTCGCCGGCCAGGTGAGCCGTCTCCAGCACGTCGCCGATTACGTCAAAAGTAAAACGGTTTTTGCCGAGGTGCCGGTTTTCAGCAATTCCGATGCCGATGGAGGAATCACCGATGGCGGGGCAGTAAAGCGGAATCTTTGCCTTGTAAGCGGAGGTGACAATGCCGTCCTCCTTGGCCCGCTTTGAAACTTCCTTGCCCAGCAGATAAAGAAACTCGCGCGTGGTGTAGGGCCGAGACTGGTCAAGCGTGGCGGCAAAGCGCCCGATGAACGCATCCTCCTCGCGGAACTCTTCTTCGTCCACCAGGGTGTCGTACATGCGGTCGATCAGGTTCTTCTGCAGGTGGACGTCGTCAATGGTTGGCGAGCACTGATAGTGCAGTCTCCCCAGTGTTTCATGGATGTCGTGAAAGAAATTAGCCCCGGTTGAAACCACGCAATCAACCAGGCGCTGTTTGATCATGTATGCTACCAGCCGCCTCATGCCGCCTGGAATCATGGCACCCGACAGCCCCATCATGATGGTGACTCGGTCACCCAGCATCCGTTTCCAGATCTGGAAAGCAATGCCCAGGTTTCGCCCCTGGAAAGAAATGCCCTGCATCTTCTCCAGCAGCGACGCAGCATCCTTCTTCCGGTCGATTTCCAGAGGGCGAGTTGGGACCGTCAAGATCTCATGTTTACGCATGACATGGCTCCTGTTTATTTTTATTGCGGGGTTCGGAGGGAAAACTGCGAGGACCTTGATGGAACCCCTGAACTGTCCTCTTGGACGCAACCGCAGGCGTCAATCTTCAAAACCCAGCAGAACGGCCGCAGACAACACTGTCGTCCACAGGCCCCGCTTGTCACCGATTGCCGACTGGGTAATCTCTGACGTTCGGACAATCTTGTTTGAGATGCGATAAATCTCCTTCTTTTCGTCCCAGCTTTGGTCAGGATCGAACTCCACACCAAGCGTAGTGGCCAGCATCTCGGCGGCCAACTCTTCGGCGTATTCTCCGGCCAGCTGTTCGGTCTGGCCAAAGGAGTGGTGCTCGGAAAGGTAGCCGTATGTGTTGCGGTCAGCAGGCATCGCCACCCCGATGGAGGCAGCAATCAGCCGGTGAGGTTCTCGCGTGGAATTCTCACTGATCACAACAAACGTGACCTGGCCAGGCTGTAATTCCTTGATGCCTTCAGCGCGCGGAATCATTTTGCAGCGAGGGGGGAAAATGCTGGACACCCGGACCAGATTGCAGGCTGCAATCCCTGCAGACCGAAGCGCCAGCTCAAAGCTCGTCAGTTTTTCCCGGTGCTTTCCGACCCCTTTGGTCAGAAACATTCTCTTTGGAACAAACATCCTGATTCACCAGCTTCCCCCGCCTCTTCTTCCGAAATCAAACCTTTCGGCGGAAGAGAAGCCTCCTCTCTACTTCCGTTAGCTGCAAGCTTTTGAACGTAACAAAAAGCTGAGAAAAGTGTCAACGGATTTCTGGGCTCCGTTCCATTCGCCGCACAACCGGCCTCTTTTTGCGTCTGCGCAGGTCCTGTTGTTCGGCTGACTTGCGGC
>DATLWV010000288.1:0-12871 GCA_035576145.1 Terriglobia bacterium | reverse complement strand
ATGGCCCACCGCGCCCGGCTGAATGTTCTGGCCCACATTCTGAAGAAACATTATGCGGAAATCCTGGCCATTTTCAAGGACCCGGTACAGGCACGAAACTTCCGCGAAGACCTCTGCTGGACAGGCGACGTGAAATACCACCTGGGCGCCCAGCGTGCCGTCAAAGGTGGACAGGAAATTGGCCTCGTCATCACTATGCCGCCCAACCCCAGCCACCTGGAGGCGGTGAATCCCGTTGCCGAAGGGATGGCGCGCGCGGCAGGAACCGTGGTGGATAAGAGAGGCGCGCCGCAATTCGACCCCACGCGTACTCTGCCCATCCTGATCCATGGTGATGCGGCGTTTTCGGGCCAAGGCGTGGTTGCCGAGACTCTCAATTTCTACCGCCTGCCCGGCTACAGCACGGGTGGCACCATCCACATCATTGCTGACAACCAGTTGGGATACACCACCACGACGGAGGAATACCGCAGTTCGCTTTATGCCAGCGGCCTGGCCCGCGGCTTCAAGATCCCGCTGGTGCACGTGAATGCTGACGATCCCCTGGCGTGTATTGAAGTGGCACGGCTGGCGTTCGCTTATCGGGCGAAGTTCGGCAAGGACTTTGTGATTGACCTCGTGGGGTACAGGCGATACGGGCACAACGAAGGTGATGAACCCGGCTTCACCCAGCCGCTGCTCTATGAAAAGATCGCCAGGCTGCCGACTGTGCGGGAGCAGTGGGCGGCGACTCTCGTCAAACGCGGGGTTGCAAAGGAGGGCGGGCCGGAAGAACTCGTGCACGAACACATGGAACACCTCCAGCAGGCCCTGGAATCGCTGAAACCCACGGAGGAACTGGCGGAGGAGCCGCCGGAACCGCCTCCGCCGGGCGCGGCGCTTCAGGCAAAGACGGCCGTACCGATTGAGACACTACGAGCGCTGAATCAAAGCCTTTTGGAATTGCCGGAAGGTTTCAACCTTCACCGCAAACTGGAGCGCGCCCGCAGCCGCCGGGCAATGGCCCTCGACGATCCGGAGGCAAAAACCATCGACTGGTGGACCGCGGAGGAACTGGCGCTGGCATCGATCCTCGCCGACGGCACCGCGATCCGCATGACAGGAGAAGATGTTGAGCGAGGAACATTCAGCCAGCGGCACGCTGTTCTTCACGACGTCAAGACCGGGCGGAAGCACGCGCCGTTGCAGGCCCTGCCGCAGGCCCAGGCTGCCTTTGAAATCCACAACAGCCCGCTCACGGAAAACGCGGTGGTGGCGTTCGAGTACGGCTACAGTCTGCAGGAACCGAACCGCCTCGTCATCTGGGAAGCGCAATACGGCGACTTCATCAACGGCGCGCAGGTGATGATTGACGAGTTCCTGGTATCCGCAAGAGCGAAGTGGGGGCTGACACCTTCGCTCGTCATGCTGCTGCCGCACGGGTTTGAAGGCCAGGGGCCCGACCATTCAAGCGGCCGCCCCGAGCGATTCCTGCAGCTTGCCGCCGGCACCAACCTTCGCGTTACCAATTGCACGACGGCCGCCCAGTATTTCCACCTGCTGCGGCGGCAGGCTTCGCTGCTGAAGGTCGATCCCCTGCCCCTGGTCATCTTGACGCCCAAGAGCCTGCTTCGCCATCCGCTGGTGGCTTCTTCGCCGCGCGAACTGGCTGAAGGGAGCTGGCAGGCTGTCATAGATGATGTTGAAGCAGGCGGCCGGCTGGACGAAATCCGGCGGCTGGTGCTGTGCAGCGGCAAGATCTATGTGGACCTGGTGACCAGCGAGCATCGCGAAAAGCGGACCCACGTCGCGATTTGCCGGATTGAACAGCTCTATCCATTCCGCACGGACAAAGTCCAGCAGGTGCTCGACCGCTATCCCAAACTCCAGGAGGTTGTGTGGGTGCAGGAAGAGCCTGAGAACATGGGCGCTTGGGAATTTGTACGGCCCATGCTCAGCGAACTGGTACGCAACCGATGGCGGCTGCGCTACATTGGCCGCTCGCGAAGTTCCAGCCCGGCGGAAGGCTCCACGGCCCGGCATGCGCTGAATCAGGAAGCCATTGTGCAGAAAGCCTTCAGCATCCGGCTGGCCGAGCAGGAAGAAGACATGGTGCTGGTGGAAGATATCGCGGAAGGCTCAGGAAGGAGAGACCGTGCCGACCAAAATCGTCGTGCCCGAACTGGGTGAGTCTGTTGTCGAAGCCACGGTTGGGCATTGGAGAAAGCAACAGGGCGACCGCGTGGCCGTGGGCGACGTCCTTGTTGAACTTGAGACCGAAAAGGTCGATCTTGAGGTCGGCGCTGAGCGCGGCGGTGTTCTGGCGCGCATCGAGAGACAAGAAGGCGAGGACGTGAAGATCGGAGACCTGCTCGGAGTGATCGAGGACGCGCCTGCAGAAGAGGCGCCCGTTGCGAAAGGCGGCGTGGCAAAACCTGCCGAAGAGGAAGAGCCCGTGGAGACTGGAATAAAGAAGGAAGCGGTTATTGCAATGGCTACGAAAGCGGAAGAAGCAGGGCCGAAACGAATGGTGACGCCGCTGGCAAGGCGTATTGCGGAAGAGCACGGCGTCGACCTCTCACGGGTCCAGCCCAGCGACTCCGCCGGACGCATCCGGCAGCGCGATGTTGAGAGCTTCATTCAGACCCGAACCGGCGCGGCCGCGCCTCAGCCCGATGAAGAGCCCGCTCCCGTGAGTCAGCAATCGCCCCGGCTTGTCCCTGGCGCAGCTGCGCCACGCGCGAGGCTGGAAGAGCGCGTCCGAATGTCACGCCGCAGGCAGACGATTGCACGGCGCCTCGTGGAAGCACAGCACGCAGCGGCAATGCTCACCACCTTTAATGAAGTGGACATGACGCAGGTGATGCAATTGCGCGCACGCTGGAAGGAAAACTTCAAGAAGCAGCACGGCGTCAGCCTGGGCATCGCGTCGTTCTTTGCCAAAGCGTGTATCGGCGCTCTGCGCCAGTTCCCGCGACTGAACGCCGAGATCCAGGGCAACGAAATGGTCCTGAAGCATTATTACGACATTGGCGTGGCCGTCGGCGCTCCGGAAGGGCTGGTGGTGCCCGTGCTGCGCGATGCGGACCAGATGAGCTTTGCGGAAATCGAAACCGCCATCAAGGAGTTCGCCCGCAAAGCCTCGGGGGGCGAACTGACGCTCGAGGAACTTCGCGGCGGAACCTTCACCATTTCAAACGGCGGCGTTTACGGCTCACTGCTGAGCACGCCGATTCTGAACCCGCCGCAGGTGGGCATTCTGGGGCTTCACAAGATTGAGGACCGGGCCGTGCCCGTGGAAGGCAAGGTTGAAATCCGCCCCATGATGTACATCGCGCTCAGTTACGATCATCGCATCGTTGATGGCATGGAAGCGGTGCAGTTCCTTGTGCGAGTCAAGGGTCTGGTTGAAGACCCGGCCAGCCTTCTGTTCACTCTTTAGCGGACGTCACATTTCAGGGACAAGATTTTTTGCGCGCAGGAATTCCTGCACAGCTTGCCCGACGTCGCGGTGTTCTGCAGCGACTTCATAGTTCAAATGCCGCATCTCATCATCCGAGATTTTCCCGGCCAGCTGCTCCAGGGCGGCGTACACGGCAGGATACTCGGAGAGCGTCTGGGTGCGAACAATAGGGACAGCCTGGTAGGGCGGGAAATAATTCTTGTTGTCCCGCAGGACGACGAAGTCCTGAGCCTCAAGCTGGGCATCCGTGGAATTCCCTGCCACCACATCCACCTGCTGGTCGAGCAAAGCGCGGTAGAGTAATCCCAGGTCCATAATTCTGGGCTGCTCCCCAAACTTCAGATGGTAGGTTTTAACCAGGCCATTGTAGCCGTCCTCCCGCTCCATGAATTCGTATCCGAATCCCGGCCGCCAATGGCGGGCATAGGGCACCGCTCCTGAAATGGTCTTGATGTGGTCCTTCCGCGCCGTCTCACCTCGAACCGCAAGGACGAAAGTGTCATTGAATCCCAGCGGGGGCATGACGTTCAGATTGAAACGCGTGGCGTAGAGCTCTTTAACTTTGTTGTAAACGTCCGTAGCGTTGTGCTCGACAGGCTGCTTGAGGATGGCCGTCAGCGCAGTTCCTGTGTATTCGACATACACGTCAATGCGACCGGCCAGCAGCGCCTGCTGGCAGATGTAGGTTCCACCCAGGTTGAACCGCCGCTCCACCTGGACCCCGGTTTGCTGGTTCAGGTATTGTGCCAGCAACTCGCCCAGGACCAGCTGTTCCGTGAAGTTCTTGGAACCCACCACGATCACGTCTTTGCGCGATGGTCCGCAGGAGCAAAGGATCAGGGCCACCAGAATTGTCAGGCATGCGTTCTTCATGACTTTGCCGAAGGGACCAAGTGACGTCCCGCCCAGCCCAGAAGGAAATCCGCCACAAGCGCCATCAGCGCCGCCGGAATTGCTCCGGCCAGGATTACGCGATTGTCCACCATCGAGAGGCCACGAAAGATAAACTCACCCAGGCCGCCGGCGCCAATTGCTGCGGCGATGGTCGCTACGCCCACCGTAATCACCGTAGCCACGCGGACCCCTGCCAGGATCACACCCAGTGCCAGAGGTAGTTCAACGTGCCACAGCAACTGCCAGTCCGTCAAGCCCATGCCGCGCGCGGCCTCGCGCACGCTCGGGTCAACCCCGATGATGCCGGTGCAAGTGTTGCGAATGATGGGAAGCAGCGCATATCCGGTGAGAGCGGCAATGGCCAGCCGGTCAGCCCTTGCACCCAGCCAGGGCATGGGCAGCAGAAAGCCGAACAGAGCCAGGCTGGGGATTGTCTGGATAATGTTGGCGCTTCCCAGGATGGGCTTGTTGAGCGACGCCCGGCGGGTGATCAGAATTCCCAGTGGGACGCCAATCGCAACAGCCAGCAGCATCGACATGCCGACCAGCCAGCAGTGTTCCAGAGTCAGGATCCAGATCTCTGCGCGGTTGCGATAGAAGAATTCCATTAAGCTCATGAAGGACTCCCCTTCGTTCCGGATGTTTTACGTTTACGCGCCGGTCGTCGGGTCGCCGGCGCGGAGCACGCTGAGGTACGCAGCGACCGTTGGATCGTTGGACTTCACGAAATCTCCTGGCGAATAAGCGCCCAGCAGTTTCCCGGCTTCAAGCAGAGCGATGCGCGTGCCCACGATCAGCGCCTCGCGGATGTCATGCGTGACAAAAACAATGGTCTTGCCCAGGCGCTGCTGCAAGGCAATAAACTCCTGCTGAATTTCGGCTCGCGTCAGCGGATCGAGCGCTCCGAACGGTTCATCCATCAGTAGAATGGGCGGGTCGGCCGCCAGCGCTCGCGCCACGCCCACTCGCTGGCGCTGGCCTCCGGAAAGTTCGCGCGGATAGCGGCGGCGAAACGTGGCGGGATCAAGCGCAACCATTTGGAGAAGCTCTTCCACACGCTGCATGGTTCGTGCCGGCGGCCAGTCTTCCAGTTGCGGTATGAGGCCGATGTTGCGCTCGACGCTGAAATGGGGAAGCAGCCCGACTTCCTGAATGACGTACCCGATTCCCCGCCGCAGCCGGATGGGGTCCCACTGCAGCACGGATCTGCCTTCAACCAGAACCTCGCCCCCGGAAGGATCGAGCAGGCGGTTGATCAACTTCAGGGTTGTCGTCTTCCCGCATCCGCTGCGGCCCAGCAGCACCAGCGTTTCCCCAGCCTCAACTTTCAGGCTCAGGTTTCTGAGCACGTCCCGCCGCCCGTCGGGCCGGTAGCTCACGTTGCGGAATTCAATCATTGCAGAGCTTTGTGCCTGCGGGTCCATCACAGCTTACTCCCCTCTGCTTAAGATAAGGACTCAAGGTTTTCAGGAAACTGCTTAAATCGCAAATTTCATTCTGTTATTATCACAGCAGTGTCGGGCAGGTCTGACAAAAATAACAAAATTTGCAACCTCACGGGCGGAGTTACATCTAATTCAGCACAAGGGGCATAAACAAAATGGCCAAGACTCAACAGAGGCTTTCTGCGTCCTCGGGGCTTCACGCCAGGCTTGCTGAAGCCCGGTCCGCCACCGACAAGCTATTCGAAATTCCGGTGCCCGGCGCGCTTTATGACCGCCCTATCCCGGAAAGGCATCGTCTCGTGTTCTACATCGGGCACCTCGAAGCCTTCGATTGGAACCTTCTGGGGAATTACGCGTTTGGATTGGAGCCGTTTCATCCCAGGTTCGACAAGTTGTTTGCGTTCGGCATTGATCCTGTTGATGGCGGCCTGCCTTCTGACCAGCCTTCAGACTGGCCCAAGCTCAGAGAAGTTCACCAATACAACAGCCGGGTGCGCGAGGAACTGGATGCGCGGCTCAGGAATGAACCCCTGACGGACGACGGGGGCGGCCTCTCGCAGTTTGGTGTCTACGTGAATGTCGCGCTCGAGCATCGCCTGATGCACGCCGAAACGCTTGCTTACATGCTGCACCAGTTGCCTCTCCATCGCAAAGTAAGGCAGATGCAGGCGAACGTCCCCGCCGCGCCAGTTGGCGCCCGCCGGATGATTGAGATTCCTGCTGGGTCCGCGACGCTGGGATTGCCCAGGACCGGCAGCGTTTTTGGATGGGACAACGAATTTGAGTTGACCACAGTCGACGTTCCCACCTTTGCGATTGGTGAATACAAAGTGACCAACGGAGAATTCTTGAAGTTCGTTCGCGAGGGCTGCTACGAAACGAGAAGCCTGTGGAGCGATTCCGGTTGGGAGTGGATCAAGCGTGAGGGGATAAACCATCCCCACTTCTGGGTCCCCTACGACGACGACTGGAACTATCGGACGATGTTTGCAGAAATCCCTCTCCCTCTCGACTGGCCTGTTTACGTGAGCCACGCGGAAGCGGAGGCCTATGCCCGCTGGGCCGGGAAACAGTTGCCCACTGAGGCTCAGTTCCATCGCGCCGCCTATGGTACCCGCAAAGGAGATGAGACGGACTTTCCCTGGGGCGAAGGGGCTCCTGAAAAAAGTCGCGGGAATTTTGATTTCTGGAACTGGGACCCGACTCCGGTGCAGGCGCACCCCGCCGGCCGAAGCTCTTTTGGCGTGGCGGAACTGGTCGGGAACGGTTGGGAATGGACCTCGACGGTTTTCCAGCCGTTCAAGGGTTTCGAACCTTTTCCTTTTTACCGGGGTTATTCCGCCAACTTCTTTGACGGCAAACACTATGTGATGAAGGGCGGTTCGCCCCGGACGGCGGCCTGCATGCTGCGCCGCTCGTTCCGCAACTGGTTCCAGTCGCATTACCAGTACGTTTATTCGGGATTCCGCTGCGTCAGCGCGTAACGTCCGCCATTGGAGGGTCAACATGCCACAGGCTGCAATTGCCCAACCTACTCTCGATTTTACCAGTCAGTTTGCGGAAGACGTGCGAGCGGGGCTTGAAAAGCTCGGGCAGAAGGAACTTCCTTCAAAATATTTTTATGATGCCGTCGGTTCCGGCCTGTTTGAAGTCATCAGCCTGCTGCCCGAGTACGGCCTGACGCGGGCAGGTGAGCGCATTCTGCAACGCCACGCGGAAGAGATCACAGCCCGCATCCCTTCGCCAATCGTGGTCGCGGAACTGGGAAGCGGCAGCGGCAGAAAGACCCGCCTGATTCTGGAAGCCATCGCGCGCCGCCAGCCCACCCTCTACCATCCCATTGAACTCTCCCGCACGGCGCTCTCGATGTGCGAGCGGGAAATGAGCCAACTGGATTCAGTCAGCGTACTTGGATTTGAAACCGGTTATCTGGACGGACTCCGCAAAGCCGCCGCCCGTCGCGGGCCGGGCCAGCATCTGCTGGTGCTTTTCCTGGGAAGCTCCATCGGAAATTTCGACCGCAAGCCGGGTGAAGAATTCCTGCGGAGAATCCGCGAAATCCTGACAACAGGCGACGCGCTGCTGCTGGCCACTGACCTGGAAAAGCCTGCCGAACAGTTGCTTGAAGCTTACGATGACCCGCTTGGCGTCACCGCGGCCTTCAACCTCAATCTGCTGGCGCGCATCAACAGAGAGCTTGACGGCGATTTCGATCTCGCCGAGTTCCGCCACGTCGCTCTGTGGAACCAACTGGAACGCCGCATCGAAATGCATCTCCGCTCCACGATCGAACAGACGGTCAATATTCGCAAATGCGAACTTTCGGTAACGTTCATGAAGGACGAAACCATCTGGACTGAAAGCTCACACAAATACGCCGCCGAAGAAGCCGTCGAGATGGGCCGCCGCACCGGTTTCCGCTGCACGGGACAATGGTTTGACCGCGAATGGCCGTTTGCCCAAAGTCTGCTCGTACCCGTCTGAGGTCGTCAAAGTTTTTTCTTCCCGGCCTTCACTGGTTCCCTTCCCACAACTCTGCAATAATGGTTTGCCACCGGATTCCAGCCGGATTAGTCTAGTGGGTTTGGTGCTCTGTGCATCAAAGACAGGAAATCGGCTTCCCGGCAGGAACAATTCTTCCCGAACGCGTACGGTTTCCGGATAAGGGTTGACGAAATCTACAGACTAATAGCCGAATGAAGTCCTCTTTCTTAAATTATTTCGCGACATCGGTTGTGCTGATCGCGTTCACCGGCCTGCTCGCTGCCAAAGCCTCTCCCCGCCCGCAGTCTGCAAAGCATCGCTACCAGATCGAAGGTGTTGTTAAAGACGAGAGTGGAGCGGTCGTCACTGGAGCACAGGTAACGCTGCGCACAGGCGGTTACGAGGCATACCAGCCAACAGGGGCCGATGGTCGGTTCGATTTCGGTGAGGTTCCCTCACCAAATGGCAAGTTGAAGGTGAGTGCAAAGGGGTTTGCCACAGCAGAAAAGGAATGGAGAATTGGGAGAGGAAAGGACGAACTTTCTTTGATAATCGTCCTCAGTCCCGCTGCCCTGGCACAGGAAGTTACGGTAACGGCCACGAGGATGGAAACTCCTCTGAGCGAGACCACAGCCGACGTCCGTATCCTGACCGAGCACGAGGTCGCTGCTACGCCGGCCCTCACGCTGGACGGCGCACTGCAGCAGGTCCCGGGCTTCACGCTTTTCCGCCGCACTGGCAGCCGCGTGGCCAATCCCACCGCGCAGGGCGTCTCATTACGCGGCGTGGGGGCAAGCGGCGCCAGCCGCGCGCTGGTTCTGGAGGACGGCATTCCGTTGAACGATCCCTTCGGCGGCTGGGTTTACTGGGACCGCGTTCCCCGCGAGGCAGTAGGCCGCATGGAGGTTGTGCGGGGTGGAGTCTCCGACCTTTACGGCTCGCATGCAATGGGAGGCGTTGTCAACATAATGACGCGCAAGGCTACCACTTCTGAGTTTGCTCTCGATACCTCATACGGAAATCAAAACACCCCCGTCGGCTCATTCTGGTCAAGCATTCGCCACGGTCCCTGGGCAATGAATTTCGACGGCGAGGCCTTCAACACCGACGGCTACATCCTGGTCAACTCGCAGGACCGAGGGACGGTGGATACCCCAGCCAACTCTGAACACGATGTGGGCGATGCCACGCTCGAAAGGAAGCTGGGCGAAAACGGAAGAATGTTTGCCACAGCTACTTACTTCCGCGAAATACGCGCCAACGGAACGCCGCTCACCTACAACCGCACCCACACCCGGCAACTGGCCATCGGCGCAGACTGGGTGTCCCAGAGCGCCGGGGCATTCAGTTTCCGTGGTTACGGCGGGCCGGAAGTATTTGACCAGACATTCTCCTCCGTCGCCGCGGACCGCAACAGTGAATCGCTGGTCCGGGCCCAGCGTGTGCCGGCGCAGCAGACAGGTTTCGGGATCCAGTGGAACAGGCCTGTGGGCATGAGACAAACACTGGTGGCCGGCTTCGACGGGCGGGAGGTCCGGGGAGCAAGTGACGAACTGGGATTCTTCGGCGGGCGCATGACGTCGGCGTTGGGCGCAGGGGGACGCCAGCGCACGGCCGGTGTCTACGGAGAAGATGTCCTGCGGTTGACGGCGCGCTGGCAGGTGACCGCAGCACTCCGCTTCGACCACTGGCGCAATTATGATGCGCTTTCAACAAGCAAATCGCTCACTTCCACGAGCCCGGCGTCGGTCACCAATTTTCCGGAACGAACGGAGACTGCTTTCAGTCCGCGCCTCGGGATGCTTTATCGCCTCACCAGCAACGTTTCACTGGTTGGTTCCGCTTATCGTGCTTTTAGGGCGCCTACGCTGAACGAGCTCTTTCGCGGTTTTCGCGTGGGCAATGTTGTGACCAACGCCAATTCTGACCTCAAGGCCGAGCGCCTGACCGGCGCGGAGGCAGGAGCGCAATTCGCCGCCTTTAGCCGCAAGCTGACCGGCCGCGGAACTTTCTTCTGGAGCGATGTGACCGATCCGATCGCTAACGTCACTTTGAGTGTGACCCCCACTCTGATCACTCGACAGCGGCAGAACCTTGGCAGTACACGCTCACGCGGCGTTGACCTGGACGCAACGCTGCACGTGACCCCGACTTTTGAGCTGACCAGCGGATACGAATTTGTAAATGCCACCGTCCTGAGCTTCGCGGCCAATCCGTCGCTCGAAGGGCTTGAAATCCCGCAGGTCCCGCGCCACGTGTTCACCTTCCAGGCGCTCTATTCGAACCCAACGGCGTCAAGCCAGTGGCGCCGCGTTACACTCGGATTGCAAGGACGATATGTGGGCGACCAATTCGACGACGACCAGAACCTGCTTCCGCTGGGCAAATTCTTCACCCTGGATGCCTCGCTCTCGCGCCGTCTATGGCACGATACGGAGGCCTACGTGGCCGTCGAAAACATTTTCGACGAACGTTACACAGTCCAGCGCACCCCAGTTCCGCAACTTGGCTACCCCGTGCTATTCCGCGTAGGCTTCAGAATGAACTTAGGCCGGCGGTAGGTCAGTCCGCCAGGTAGCGTTAGAACCTTTCTACGCGTTTTGCCCTAACCGAAAGCCTTCGTGCCATAACCTACTGAAATAAAGCTGCTTAATAAATAACTGATGTCCGGCAAGCCAGGTCATTCCGGGTAAAATCAATCTTGACAAATTTGTATTGCAATAATCTTGACTACCCTGTATAGATTCGGTAGCATTGAAGTGAGCAAAGGACAGATTGAGGGTCCGAGCAGTCAACCGGGACGGGCCCCTCAACACCTTAGAGATTTCACGGATTGAGCCAGGAGCAAAGCTTATGGGTACTCCCGTAAACAATGTTGAAGAACTCGCCACGCAAGAGTACAAGTACGGCTTCGTAACGGAGATTGAGCAGGAGACCATTCCCCGTGGGTTGAACGAGGACGTGGTCCGCATGATTTCCGCCAAAAAGAACGAGCCGGAATGGCTGCTTGAGTGGCGGCTGAAAGCCTATCGGCACTGGCTGACCATGAAGGAGCCGACGTGGGCTAACATCAAGTATGACCCCATCGACTACCAGGCGGCCTATTACTATGCCGCTCCCAAAACCAAGGCCAGCAAGCCCAAGAGCCTGGACGAAGTTGACCCTGAACTGCTCAAGACCTATGAAAAGCTGGGCATTCCGCTGAGAGAGCAGGAACTGCTTTCCGGCGTGGCCGTAGACGCGGTTTTTGACAGCGTTTCCGTCGCGACGACCTTCAAGGAAAAACTGGCGAAGCTCGGTATCATTTTCTGCTCGTTTTCAGAAGCCGTGCAGGAACACCCCGAACTGGTCCGCAAGTGGCTGGGTTCCGTGGTTCCCTACACCGACAACTTCTTTGCCACGCTCAACTCGGCGGTGTTCAGCGATGGCTCATTCGCTTACATCCCCAAGGGCGTTCGCTGCCCGATGGAGCTTTCCACCTACTTCCGCATCAACGCCAAAGAGACCGGGCAGTTTGAGCGCACGCTGATTGTGGCCGACGAGGGCGCTTACGTAAGTTACCTGGAGGGCTGCACGGCCCCGATGCGCGATGAAAACCAGTTGCACGCCGCGGTGGTAGAACTCGTGGCGCTCGATAACGCCACGGTGAAGTACTCGACCGTTCAGAACTGGTATCCAGGCGACAAGGAAGGCAAGGGCGGAATCTACAACTTTGTCACCAAGCGCGGCAAATGCCAGGGCGTAAATTCCAAGATTTCCTGGACGCAGGTTGAGACGGGCTCCGCCATTACCTGGAAGTATCCGGGCTGCATCCTGCAGGGCGATAACTCCGTGGGCGAGTTCTATTCCGTCGCCGTCACCAACAATTACCAGCAGGCCGACACCGGCACCAAGATGATCCATCTGGGCAAGAACACCCGAAGCACCATCGTTTCCAAGGGCATCAGCGCCGGGCACGGCCAGAACAGCTACCGCGGCATGGTCAAGATTCTGAAGAATGCAACGGGGGCGCGCAACTATTCGCAATGCGACTCGTTGCTGATGGGGGACAAGTGCGGGGCGCATACGTTCCCCTACCTTGAAGTGAAGAACCCGACGGCCCAGGTGGAGCACGAAGCTTCCACCTCCAAGATTGGCGAAGACCAGATCTTCTACTGCCGGCAGCGCGGCCTTTCCACCGAAGACGCCATCGGCATGATCGTCAATGGCTTCTGCAAGGAGGTCTTTCGCGAGCTGCCCATGGAATTCGCCGTCGAGGCCCAGAAACTGCTCGGCATCAGCCTCGAAGGCAGCGTTGGATAACTTCTGAACCCGCTCATCAATCCCGGATGTGGCACCGCCGGGATCGCGGTTATAAGGGCTCGCCTCGGGTTCTTCACTTCACGTGCAGGATTGGAAGAAAAGAAAGCGCAGGCTTGTTCGGCAAGTCTGCGGTTTTCTTTGATGACTTATAAGAATGAGAACATCTGAAAAGGACGACGAAACGAATGTTACTTGAGATCAAGAATCTGCACGCCAGCGTAGGCGGCAGTGAAATTCTAAAAGGGATTGACCTGGAAGTCGGCCTGGGTGAAGTGCATGCCATCATGGGGCCGAACGGGTCGGG
>DATLWV010000287.1:0-17127 GCA_035576145.1 Terriglobia bacterium | reverse complement strand
GAGTCAATTCCCTGAGAACTGGCACGGCGGCGATGTCGCAGGTGTTGCGGGTGGCCGTCTCAAACGTGCGGATGCCGCGCTCACAGAGAATGACGTTGGGATTGCCGTGCGCCGTGATGTATTCGGCGGACATCAGCAGTTCTTTGATGGTTGAGCTCATGCCGCGCTTCAGCAGCACGGGTCGCGGGCACTTGCCCAGCGCCTTCAGGAGCGAAAAGTTCTGCATGTTGCGCGCGCCCACCTGCATCACGTCAGCATACTCTGCCACAGTGTCCACGTCGCCTTCGCTCATCACTTCCGTCACAATGGCAAGGCCGGTGGTTTCGCGGGCCTTGGCCAGCAGCTTGAGCCCTTCAAGCGCCAGGCCCTGGAAGTCATAAGGCGAGGTTCGAGGTTTGAAGGCGCCGCCGCGCAGCACTTTGGCCCCGGCGGCCGCAACCGCCTCGGCGGTCTCGAGAATCTGCTTCTCGTTTTCCACCGAACAGGGTCCGGCCATTACTACAAATTCGTCGCCGCCGATTTCCGAGCCGTCCACGCGAATCCGCGAGCGGTCCTGCTTGAATTCCTTGCTGACGAACTTGTAGGGCGCGGAAATCCGCACCGCCCGCTCCACGCCGGGGGTCGCCTCCAGGGATTCCAGGCAAGCCGTCACATCGCCTACGCCAATCACGCCAATCACCACCCTTTCTTCGCCCTCAATGGAATGCACCTTGTATCCGAATTCGCGTATCCGCTCGCAAACGTAATCAATCTCTTCTCTAGTGGCATGCGGCCGCATGGAAATGATCATGGTTTATCTCTCCTCGCCAATAAAAAAGCCCACTCGGTTTGAGTGGGCTGGCTTTTCTTAAAACTCGCTTTTCCTGGTCAGGCCAACGCCACTCTACCGCATCGAGGCAAAAAAGCCCCAATACCAGTAGCTAAAGCTAAACGCGTTGGCAAAATTCGCACTGACCATTGTGTATGGACTATATCCCAAAAAACCAGGTGGAGCAAGCAAATTTTTAGTTGTGCAGCGGTATATTCAGTGGTCGTGGCGGCCGCAAATCTCGGTAGCTCAGTTAATTCCCAGGATTCGCATCGCAGCGTTTCTGAAAAACCGCCGGCCGGAACCGGCATGGGAAGGCAGAAAAAGCGCGCTCAGGACTCGCACCGGGGCGGGGAGACGTGTCAGGTGGCCATCCTCGTCGCGAGGCGGGAACAGCTGCTCCAGAGCGTGTCGCGGATTCTCCCGCAAACTGTCGAGCAGAGAAACACGATGAACACACGATATGGTGCAGTATGGAGCACAGGGTTTGGGCGCATTGGATTCGCGTTCGAGGTCCTCGCGCGTGTACTGGACAAGCGGAATGCCGGGATGTCCTCGCTGCTGCGAACAGTAATGCACCAGGCCGTCTTCGCAGATGTAGAGATAACGGCCGCCGGCGCGGCAGTGCCATGCATTGGGCAGACCCTGAATCAGATTCTTCTGGAATGGATTGTGGCGGGCAATTGAGAAGAGGGGCTTTGAAAGACTCTGAATCTCCGCGATAATTTTCTGCTGCTCGTCACTCAATGGCTGGAGTTGTCCGGAATGGTCGTGGATGATCCCGACCGTGCTACTCAGGCCCAGCTCGACCGTCCGCCGGGCGATGGTGAGGGCATCCTGGGGACTTGCGATGGATGCGCCCACAACCGAGTTGATGTTCACCTGGAATTCTGCAAATTCGGAAAGCCAGCGCAGTTTCTGGTCAAGAACCTTGAGGCTTTTCTTCGACACGTCGTCAGGAAGAACGTTGTCAATGCTGATCTGCAGGTGATCAAGCCCCGCTCGATTGAGGCGTTTGATGCGGTCCGGGGTGAGGAGATAACCATTGGTCAGGACTTCCGCAAGGATACCGTGCCGGCGGATCCGCCGGACGATCTCATCAAGTTCGGGATGAAGCAAGGGCTCGCCGCCACTGAGGGTGATGACGGTGGTGCCGAGCGTGGCCAGCTTATCGATGCGATTCAGCATCTCTGAGGTCGTGACCGGCTTGGAGATGCTGTCGAACTCATTGCAATAAGCACACGACAGGTTACATCTGCGAACAGGGATGATGTGGGCCAATACTGGATGCCGTGGCGACTTTAGCGCCATGGCAACCATGCGAGTTTCCCGGTACACGCGGTGCCAGCGTTTGGCAACACGCCTGAGTGACACCGGAATCATTCAATATCCCCTGGAATCAATATACGTCGTCGATCCTGTAGCGCGCAAACAGCCATACAAACTATCTGTCCTAGCTCGTTTGAGGTGTGTCGGTTCGCAAGATACCCCCTGTACGAATCGCTGTTTGGGATAACATGTTCCCTAGCAGGTAAACTCCGGTACCGGAAGGCCTCTTTGGTCGGGTCGGGATTTCATTTTGCGCTCCTCCGCCGTTCAGAATGGATTTGCGTGGGGTATTTTGTTTATATCGTCCTGCTTTCTTTCTTTATCAAAGTTCCCTTACGGCGCCGCTGCTGGCTTGTTGTAATGAACGCCGGGCTCCTGACCGGCCTCTTCTTCCTTCCCAGGGCCGCCGAATCGACTTCCGGATGGCTCGTGTCAATTTTGCGCGACTGGCTTCCAGTACCGTTAATCCTCTTCGGATACCATGAGTCCGGCCGCCTGACGTTTCCCCGTGCCGACCGATCGTTTGAAAAAGCCTTCCTTCGTTGGGACGAATACCTTTTTCGGACGGGCCTGTTTCATTTCGTGAAAGGAAGCTTCCCCCGGTGGTTTGACGCAGTCTTGGAGTTTTCATACTTACAATGTTACGTGATCGTCCCTTCCGGGATTGCCGTGTTGTATCTGGCGAAGCAGAGCAACCTTGCGGACCAGTACTGGAGCGTGGTGCTCGCGGCGGTGTTCACTGCTTATGGACTGACACCGCTTTTTCCGGCGCAACCCCCGCGCAAGTTGACTGATGAGGTGCCGTCTTCGCGCGACCCTTCATTGCTGCGGCGGTTCAATCTCTGGATCCATGACCATGCCAGCATCAAGGTCAACACCTTTCCAAGCGGACATGTGGCCGGGGCCGTTGCTGCCAGCCTGGCCCTCATGCGACCACTGCCGGTGGCCGGAGCGTGTTACCTTGCCATCACCGTTGGAATCACGCTGGGATCCGTCCGTGGCCGCTACCACTATTCAGTTGATGCTGTTGCGGGCGCACTTGCGGCGGTTGCAGCATACCTGTGCAACGGGCTTTTCTGAATCTCGCGCCGGAGCAATGGCCTTCTGTTCGGCATCAGGAGGCCGTGAGAAGCTGTAGTCTGCCGTTCCGAACGCTTCTGCATCTTTCGTGAGATAATCAGAAGTCATCGAACTGCCATCAACAGCGACCCGCAGGCTGCAGGTTGTGGGTCTGCGCGATCCGAAATTCCGGGGAGACATTTGTGAAAGCACTGGTAAAGAGCCGGGCAGACAAGGGCCTGTGGGTTGAAGATGTTCCGAAACCATCGATCGGAATAAACGACGTCCTGATCCGCGTCCAGTTGACAGGCATCTGCGGCACCGATCTACACATTTATGAATGGGACGAGTGGGCCAAAAAGACGATTCCCGTGCCGCTCGTGATCGGCCACGAATTTGTAGGCGAGATTGCGGAGGCGGGCTCCAACGTCACCGACTTTGAGCCCGGAATGATTGTGAGCGGCGAAGGCCATGTGGTCTGTGGGCGCTGCCGCAATTGCCTGGCTGGACGGCGCCACCTGTGCGCACATTCCAAAGGAGTGGGCGTAGGCCGGCCGGGCGCCTTTGCTGAATATATTGCGCTGCCGATGAGTAACATCTGGCGGCACAATCCCATCGTCCCGCTGGAGATTGCCGCGATCTTCGATCCATTTGGCAACGCGGTCCACACGGCGCTGCAATTCCCGGTGCTGGGTGAAGACGTGCTGGTTACCGGCGCAGGGCCCATCGGATTGATGGCTGTGGCGGTGGTTCGACATGCCGGTGCGCGCTTTGTGGTGATCTCTGATCTGATTCCAGAGCGGCTGAAGCTGGCGGAGAAGATGGGCGTGACCCGGGCCATCGATCCGAGGAAAACCCCCCTTGAGCAGGTGCAGAAAGAGCTGGGCATGCAGGAGGGATTCGACGTGGGCCTTGAAATGTCCGGTAACCCGGCAGCCTTCCGAAGCATGTTAGGCAATATGAGCCACGGTGGCAAGATCGCCATGCTTGGCATCCCCAACCAGGAAATGTCCATCAACTGGAACGAAGTCATCTTCAACATGCTGACCATCAAGGGCATCTACGGACGGGAGATGTACGAGACGTGGTACAAGATGACGGTAATGCTGGAATCGGGCCTGGACATCAAGCCCGTGATTACGCATCGACTTAAGTGGCAGGAATATGAAAAAGGTTTCGAGGCCATGAGGAGCGGCAATTGCGGCAAAGTGATTCTGGATTGGAGGGAATAAATTGTACGGGAGCATTCGCGAACATCTGGCGGCACGTCTGGGCGAAATCCGGCAGGCCGGGCTCTACAAGAACGAGAGAACGCTGACCTCCGCGCAGCAGACGCGAGTGGAATTGCAGAGCGGGGAGAGCGTCCTGAACATGTGCGCAAACAACTACCTCGGCCTGGCGAACCATCCGGCCATTGTGCAAGCGGCGAAAGAGGCGCTCGGACGATGGGGCTACGGGCTCTCGTCGGTCCGTTTCATATGCGGCAAACAAGCCATCCACCAAGAACTGGAAGAGGCGCTGAGCCGGTTTCTCGGGACCGATGACACCATCCTTTACAGTTCCTGCTTTGACGCCAACGGAGGACTGTTTGAAACGCTGCTGGATGCCGAAGACGCAGTGATTTCTGACGAATTGAACCATGCCAGCATTATTGACGGCATCCGTTTGTGCAAGGCGAAGCGGTACCGCTATCGCAACGGCGACATGATCGACCTGGAGAAAAAACTGAAACAGGCCAAGGCGGAGACTCGGTACGCCTTGGTGGCGACCGACGGCGTCTTCTCGATGGACGGATACGTGGCGAAGCTCGCCGAGATCTGCGGTCTTGCGGAAAAACATGATGCACTGGTGATGGTGGATGATTCGCACGCCGTGGGATTTATGGGCAAGCACGGCCGTGGCACTCCGGAACACTGCGGCGTGGAGGGCCGGGTGGATATCATCACGGGGACGCTGGGAAAGGCACTCGGCGGTGCGAGTGGCGGCTACACGACGGGGCGCAAAGAAATCATTGAGCTGCTGCGGCAGCGCTCCCGGCCTTACCTGTTCTCCAACTCCGTGTCACCGGCGATTGTGGCGGCATCGCTGAAAGTGTTAGAGCTGCTGCAGGAGTCTGGTGAACTGCGCGAGCGCCTGAAGGAGAACACGCGGTTCTTCCGCGAGCAGATGGCGGCGCTGGCATTTTCAATCCTGCCGGGCGAGCATCCGATTGTTCCCATCATGATCGGCGATGCAGCCAAAGCAACGCGCATGGCCGATGCCCTGCTCAAAAAGGGGATCTACGTGATCGGTTTTTCCTATCCCGTGGTGCCGCAGGGCAAGGCGCGCATCCGCGTGCAGATCTCCGCAGCGCACACCCGCGCCGACCTCGAGTTCGCCGTCCAGAGCTTCAAGGAAGTACGAGACGCCATGGCGTGAGGCATTCGTCTGCGCTTCAGGGATTGCACGGGCGCAGAACCGTCTCCACAATGATCAGAGACTTCAGCCTATAATGCCAGTTATGGATGAACGAAAGCGGTTGACCGCGATGGTCAAGGCGGCGGGTTGAGCGGCCAAGTTGAGTCCAAGTATTTTGGACTCCGTCCTGGCTACGCTGCCGAAACAATCTGACCCCAATGTCCTCGTTGGGTTCGACACCGGCGACGATGCGGGCGTGTATCTGATTGCGCCCGATCTCGCACTTGTGCAAACAGTCGATTTCTTCACCCCCATCGTTGACGACCCCTGGACGTTCGGCCAGATTGCGGCAACCAACTCCCTGAGCGACGTTTATGCCATGGGCGGACGGCCGGTTTCCGCACTCTCGATTGTGGGCTTTCCCAATACGGGCCGCGACCTGGATATGCTGGAAGAGATCCTGCAGGGTGGCCTGGCCAAGATGCAGGAGGCGGGCTGCACGGTGATCGGCGGACACTCGATCGGAGACGAGGAAATCAAGTTCGGGTACGCGGTGACCGGAGTGGTTGATCCCAAACGCGTGCTGGCCAACCGGGGAGCGAAGCCGGGAGACCGCTTAGTGCTGACCAAGCGCCTTGGCACCGGTATCATCTCCACAGCTCTGAAGAAACGGAAAGCGAGCGAAGCAGCCGTTAACGCGTCCATCGAATCCATGCAAGCCCTCAACGACGTGGCCAGCGAAGTGGCCCACGAGTTCGATGCCCACGCCGCCACAGACATCACCGGGTTCGGGCTGTTGGGCCACATGCACATCATGGCCGTGGCCAGCGGGGTCAGTATGCTGATCGAGCACACGGAGATCGAGTTCCTTCCCGAGGCGCTCGACTATTCGCGCCGGGGCTATCTTCCCGGCGGACTGAAAAACAACATTAAGTTTGTAAGCGGCTGCGTGGAGTTTGACCCGAAGGTCCCGCAGGAAATACGTAACCTCCTGTTTGATCCTCAGACCAGCGGCGGCTTGCTTCTGGTGGTGAGTGGAAAGGAATCAGCGGCGCTGGTCAGCAAACTGGGCGAACGCGGCATTGCCGCCCGGCAGGTCGGCCGGGTGGTGGAAAAAACCAGTCCGTTGCTGCGGGTGGAATAACACTTGGCTGGAATATGCACATCCGTACGGCAGAATCGGCTGAAGATCTCGAGGTTGTTCGCAGGCTCTTCCGTGAATATCAAACCTCGCTCGGCGTTGATCTGTGCTTTCAGAATTTCGAAAGCGAACTGACAGGGCTGCCCGGCAAGTATGCGCCGCCCGAAGGCCGGTTATACCTTGCCTTTGAAGACGAGCACGTCGTCGGCTGTGCCGGCCTGAGGAAAATAGAGGAAGGTATTTGCGAACTCAAGCGTCTCTACGTACCGTCGCCATACCGGGGCCGGGGAATAGGCCGGCAGCTCGCGGTCCAGGCTGTCAACGACGCGCGCGAAATCGGCTACGGGCGCATGCGTCTTGATACATTGCCCTCGATGGGCCGCGCACAAGAATTGTATCGGACCCTTGGCTTTAAGCCGATCGAACCGTACACGAATAATCCCATCGAGGGAACACTCTTCTTTGAACTTACATTGAGACAGGAATGAGTCGCTTTACGGCATGCCCCGAGACGTTGCAAGCCGGTTGAAGTCAGGCTAAGATGAGCCCATGAAGAAGCTCTCCATGCAGGTGAAGTTTGCGCTGGGAATCATCCTGATCGGCGGGGCGGCGCTCGCGGCCGAATACGTCCTGGTGAAGTGGTATCCGTACTATCAAGGCTACAAGGCGAACAAGGTACTCCAGGCTCTTCCTTACCAGAATGCGGCTCTGGGAATTGACATGCAGGTTGCAGCCGGCATCTACGGCAAGGTTGATGATTTTCCCGGAGGCGTCCGGATCTACCGTTCACACCTTTTCAGCAGGGGGCCGGCGCTGATTATTACTTCACAGTCGAACCCGAACAACGCGGAGGAGTTCTCGCCGCAGCTTCTGGCCAAATGGCAAACTGCCGGGACAATCCAGGAAATTCCCGATTACCGGTTTGACCATTCCAAAATCCAGGGTCGCGACGCGGTGATGATCTGGCAATCCACCGAACATGCCAAGGTCCTGCCAGCCATAAGTTTTGACGTATCCAGCTCGGAAAACCCGGAACTCGTTACGGCACATATCATTTCACCCGACCACATTGTCGAGGCCAATTGCCGGCCTGGATCAAGCGACCCGGCACTTTTCCTGCGGGCCTGCGAGGAAAGCATCAAGTCCATCAAGGTGAGCGGGCCTCCGCCCCAGGAAAAGCCCGAACCCGGAGTGCTTGAACTTAAGAACGTCAATCCCATCAAGTAGAAGTTGGGCGCTCTCCCGGCAAACAATCTTTCACACCCCCTCCGCGACCGCATGAATTTCTGCTAGACTGTGCAACTCTATTGTTCCACGCCTAAACAGGAGTGTGACCGACCCATGCCGAGTTGGATTGCAATTGAAGGAAGCATCGCTACGCCCAGAGGCTTCCGCGCTGCCGCGGCTGCAGCTGGAATCAAAAAAGCCCCCGGCGCACTAGACCTTGCCCTAATTGTTTGCGACGTGCCCGGAGCAAGCGCCGCCGGCGTCTTCACCACAAACCGGGCCGCCGCCGCGCCGGTGCACCTTTGCCGGCAAAACCTTAAAACGAATCGCGGCCGCGCGCGGGCCATCATCGCCAATGCGGGCAACGCCAATGCTTGCACGGGGCGGGCGGGCCTGGCAGTCGCAGAGCAGACGGGAAAAGCCGTGGCCCGCATGCTGGGTGTGCAGCCCCACGAGGTTTTTGTTTCCTCCACGGGAGTGATCGGAACACCGCTGAACGTGGACCTGATTTTGAAACAACTTCCCACACTGAATGAAATCCTCTCACCGGAAAGCGCACCGGAAGTTGCTCGGGCCATCATGACCACGGACGGCTTCCCCAAGTCAGCCGTGTTGCAATCGAAGATCGGCGGCAAGACCGTGACGCTGGCCGGAGTAGCCAAGGGCGCCGGCATGATTCACCCGAATATGGCCACCATGTTGTCGTATATCACCACCGATGCCGCCGTCGCTCCCGCTGCTCTCCAGAAGATGCTGTGTGCCGCGGTGGATGCCTCCTTCAATCGCATCACGGTGGATGGCGACACTTCAACCAATGACAGCGTGGTTGCGCTGGCAAGCGGCGAGTCCGGAGCAACCATGCGGCCGGGCACGCCCGCCGCAAAGAAGTTCCAGCAAGGGCTGACCGAACTCTGCCAGACGCTGGCCCAGATGATAGTCAAGGATGGTGAAGGCGCAACTAAGATCGCGCGAATAGACGTGCGGGGCGGTAGAAGCGTTTCCGATGCTGAACGTGTGGCCCGCGCGGTGGCCAATTCACCACTGGTCAAAACGGCGCTTGCAGGAGGCGACCCCAACTGGGGCCGGATTGTTTGCGCCGCAGGATATTCCGGGGCTGCTATAGATGGGTCCAAGGTGGACGTCAGCGTCAACGGCCTCTACCTCTGCCGCCGCGGCGTCCACGCAGGGTTTGACGAAGCGGAGGCGAAAAGGGTACTCGACAACAGCGAACTCGTGATTCGCATTGACCTGCATCAGGGAAAAGGCGATGCCTGGGTGTGGACCTGCGACTTCACCCACGAATATATCCGCATCAACGCGTCAAGGTCATAAGCTCTCAGCTGGAACCGCAAAGCCTGGACTGCAAGCCTTGCGGTAGAAAGTTAGCTGGCACGAAGGAACGCTCCTCACAAAACTACACCGAAGGAGGACTTGACCATGAGCAGGCAAAATTCTTCGCGCAGGAACTTTCTGAAGACCACCGCGATGGCTGCCGCGGCGGGACTCGGTGGGCACTCCGCCGAAGCCAACGCGCAGCCAGCTGCCGCCGCCCACGAGTGCGGCTCCATCTGGGAGCGGCCTCCCAAGCAGCACGGGAACAATCTGAACCTGATCGTGATTGTCAGCGACACCTTCCGCCACGACAACCTGGCGTGTTACGGTCCGAAGTGGCTTGAAAATCTTGAGACGCCCAACCTGGACCGCTTCTCGAAAGAATGCGTGGTTTTTGAGGATGCTTACCCGGAAGGTATGCCTACAATCGTCATCCGGCGCACACTGTACACCGGCCGGCGAGTCATCCCCTGTTACTACTTCCGCCAGCATGAGCCGGTGCAGTTGCCGGGCTGGCACCATCTTTACAACGAAGATCAGACGCTGAGTGAGACTTTGCTCGAGGCCAACTACATCACGGCGCTGGTCAGCGACCTGCCACATCAGCAGCGCCCGGGAAGAAACTTCCATCGCGGTTTTCACACTGTGCGATGGATTCGCGGCCAGGAGTTCGACTATTACGGCACGGCGCCCCACCAACTGCCCGACGTCGGTGACATCGTTTCACCGGAATACCTGGCGAAATATCCCGGAGTCCAGGGCTTCCTTAGCCAGTACAAGGCAAACCGCAACTTGTGGAAACAGCAGGGTGAGTCGCTTTCGCAGATCGTTGCCGACCGAGCCATCCGGTGGCTGAAGGGAAATTTCGACCAGAGGCCTTTCTACCTGCACGTGGAAATGTTCGACTCGCACGAGCCTTGGGACCCGCCGCAACGGTTCCTCGAGAAGTACTGGAAGGGTCCCTACACGCCCAGTTTCATAGAGCCGCCCTACGCCACGGTTCCGCTGCCGGACGAGATCAGGAATCGGTTCCGAGCCAACTACGCCGGGGAAGTCAGTTGCGTGGATTACTGGATCGGTCAACTTATGGACGCGATCCGGCAGTACGGGCTGTTGGATAATTCCGTCGTCGTCTTCATGTCTGACCACGGTGCCTTGCTGGGCGAGCACGGCCAGTTCCTGAAAGGGCCGGACAAGCTGCGCGGCCAGGTAAGCCACGTGCCTCTATTGATCCGTGTCCCTGACCAGAAACTGGCCGGGAAGAAGGTTCCCGGTTTTGTGCAGATCCACGACATCATGCCCACCCTGCTTCACCTGCTCGGCCTTAAGCCGCCGGCCCGCGCCACCGGCACGAATATCTGGCCGCTAGTAACGGGAGAAACTCGCGACATCAAGGACCTGGTGGTGCAGACCTACGGCTGGGTGGGGTGCGCGCGCGATCACGAGTGGAGCTACACAGAAATCTGGAAGCCGGACGCCCACCAGGAGAAGTTCGCAGTAACTCCAGGGGCCACTCCGGCCGTCTACAAGCCGCAGCTCTACAATCTTGAAAAGGACCCCCAGGAACTCACTGATGTGGCTGACCGCTATCCCGACGTCTGCCGCCGCATGTCAGCAAGAATGAAGGAGTACATCTCTTCCGGCGAAGGTCTGACTCTCGGCAGCTTCTATCAAAAGCCCAGCTTGAATACCGGCGAGGTCTACGTGCAGCAATCCCGATGACCTCCGGCAAGTCCCACACCAGCCCGAGGCCTCGGACCATGAGGGTACGATTCTGCTATAATGCAGGCTTAAAACGAACCCCCTGATGCAGTCTGCGGCGGACCTCGTTTTTCGGGGAAAGTTCGCTCAGTCGGGAACCTCAATCCATGTCGGGAATTATCGGTTACATTGGCAACAAACGTGTGGTCCCTGTACTGCTGGAAGGACTTCAGCGCCTCCAGTACCGCGGGTATGACTCCGCAGGGCTGGCGGTGATGAAGGATGGCACGCTTACCATCCGCAGGGCTACAGGTAAGCTTCGCAATCTGGAAGATGTCATTCGGCTCAATCCCCTGGACGGCACCTGCGGCATTGGCGAGACACGATGGGCCACGCACGGAGCGCCGACGGAAGAGAACGCCCACCCTCACCGCGACTGCCATGGCATGGTGGCTGTTGTCCACAACGGCATCATTGAAAACTACATGGAGCTGAAGCAGGAACTGGTGGAAGAAGGGCACACCTTCACCACTGAAACCGACACCGAAGTGATCGCGCACCTGATTGAGAAATACCTCGCCAGGCCTTCGGCATCCACTGAGCCCATTACGCTGGACGATGCCGTGCGGGCCGCCGTACAACGGTTGACGGGATCATTCGCTCTGGCGATTATGTCCGCGGGAGACCTGAACAAGATTGTTGCGGTCCGGCAGGGTCCACCGGCCGTGATCGGGCTGGGCAAGAACGAATACCTGGTTGCCAGCGACGTTCCGGCCATCCTTTATCACACTCGCGATCTTTTTTTTCTTGCCGACGGCGACATTGCCGTGCTGACGCCGAACGGCGTGAAGCTGATGGACTTCCACGGCGAGCCTGTCACCCGCCGGGTACAACACATCAGTTGGGACCCGATCCTGGCTGAAAAAGGCGGCTTCAAGCACTACACGCTGAAAGAGATTTACGAGCAGCCGCGCGCCGTCCGCGACACCGCGCTGGGCCGTGTTTCTCCGGAAACAGGCCAGATTTTTTTGGACGAGATGGAAATCACCGAGGATGAATTCTCCGCCTTTCGGGATATCAAGATTGTGGCCGCGGGCACGTCGCGCCACGCCGGCCTGGCAGGTAAGATCATGTTTGAGCGGCTGGCTCGAGTACCGACGGAAGTGGATTACGCCTCGGAGTTCCGCTATCGCGATCCGCTGGTCGACTCCCGCACTCTAACGGTGCTGATCACGCAGTCGGGCGAGACGGCAGACACCATTGCGGGGCAGCGCGAGGCCCAGGCCAAAGGGTCCAAGACGCTGGCCATCTGCAACGTGCTTGGCAGCATGGTGCCCCGGGAAGCCAACGGAACTATCTATACGCACGCCGGGCCGGAAATCGGCGTGGGGTCCACCAAGACATTTACTTCGCAACTGATCGGCCTTTACCTTTTCGCGGTGTACCTGGGGCAGCTTCGCGGCCTGATCCCCCCGGCGGAGTCGAAGGAACTGCTCAGCGCCTTGACAATGCTGCCACGGCAGCTTGAGTACGTTCTGCAAAAAGACGAGGAATACGAGGAATTAGCCCGCCACTTTGACCGTGCTTCAGACTTTCTGTTTCTGGGCCGGGGCGTCCACTTTCCGGTGGCCCTTGAAGGCGCGATGAAGATGAAGAAGGTTTCTTACATTCACGCGGAAGCCTATCCGGCGGGTGAACTGAAGCACGGCCCCATCGCGCTCATCACGGAAGGCCTGCCTGTTGTGGTGATGGCGACCTGCGACAGCGAGTCTCCCGACTCCAAGGTCCGGTACGAGCGGACAGTTTCAAACATCAAGGAAGCTAAAGCCCGTGGAGCCGTGATCGTCGCCCTTGTCACAGAGGGCGACCGCGAGGTGCAGGAGATGGCGGACCATCTGATCACACTTCCACAAACCAATGAATACCTTTCCGCGGTTCTTGAAGTTATACCCCTGCAGTTGCTGGCTTATCATATTGCAGTGTTGCGTGGCTGCGACGTGGACCAGCCCAGGAACCTGGCAAAATCGGTGACCGTGGAATAGGTTTCCAATACATCAAAGCTAGCAAGACAGGAACACAGTTCCACTTTCTGAGTGAGGCGCAAACCGGTCCGGCTGATGAAGCAAAGACATCGACCACTTAGTTCCCCGCAGCGCAGCCGGGCACGTTTCAATGGAAAGAGCTTCCAGCCTTTTACGATCTGCGCGTTACTTCGTAGCGTCGTTTGGCCCGCTGTGGCACTTTGCCTGGCTGCCCTGGCTGCAGGCGGAACGGCATTTGCCCAGACCTCGGCTTCGTCTGACCTCTCCGGGCCTCGCCCGACCGTCACAATCCCGCGCGTCAGCACTCCGCCCAAGCTTTCTGACTTTCTGGACATGAAGCCGGACGCCGCGATGGCAGGAAAGATGCTCAAGATCGAGGGATTCATTCAGCGCACACCAAAAGACAACGTCGCCCCCAACCAGCGAACGGATGTTTACCTGGGCTATGACAGCAATTACCTCTACGCGGTTTTCGTCGCCTTCGACAATGAACCCAACAAAGTTCGTGCGCACATGACAGTGCGTGACCATCTGACGGGTGACGAACGGCTTGACCTGTTTCTCGACACCTTTAACGATCATCGCCACGCCTACGTGTTCACTGTCAATCCGTTTGGGCTGCAACAGGACGGCAGCTACGAAGAAAATGCAAGCCCGAACTACGACAGTTCATTCGACACGGTGTGGAAATCGAAAGGCCAGCGAACCAGCCGAGGCTTTGTCGTTTGGGAGGCTATTCCGTTCAAGAGTCTGCGCTTCCCGGCGACCACGAAGCAAACCTGGGGAATCCTTTTCATTCGCTGGATTCCCCGGAACAACGGCTCCGACACCTGGCCGCGCGTTTCAACGCGCATTCAGGGCCGCCTGGGCCAGGAAGCAACGCTGGAAGGCCTGGAATCGATTTCCCGGGGACATAATGTGCAGTTTATTCCCTACGCCTATGAGCGCTCCTACCGGGCCCTTGACACGCGCGATCCCAACAACCCGCAGTTCGTCTCGAGCCGGTTTGATCCGCAGGTAGGGCTCGACGGAAAGACTGTTCTGAAAGACAGCCTGGTGCTGGACGCCACTGTCAATCCGGACTTCAGCCAGGTGGAATCCGACCAGCCCCAGATAACGGTCAACCAGCGGTTCGCCGTTAACTTTCCGGAGAAGCGGCCATTCTTCCTGGAGAATGCCAACTTCTTCCAGACGCCGCTCAACCTTTTCTTCTCCCGTAACATAGCCGATCCGCAGTTCGGCGTCAGGCTGACGGGCAAAGTTGGGCATTATGCCATCGGAACGCTCCTTGCGGACGACCAGTCAGCGGGAGAAGTGGTTCCGCCAGGTGATCCGGTGGCAGGCAAGCGCGCTCACTTCGCCGTGGTTAGAGTCAACCGCGACATCGGTAAGCAATCAACCGTGGGAATGATTTATACCGACCGGGAATTCGCCGGCGTCTATAACCGCGTGGGAGGCATCGACGGGCATTTCAAATTCACACCGAACCTCACGCTGGACTGGCAGGGAGTTACCAGCGCCACCACTCTGCCAGGTGGTTTGCGCACGGCAGGCCCGGCCTATAAAGCCCATCTGCAACGGATCGGTTACCGGTTCTACTACAACCTCAATTATGAAGACCTCAGCCCTGGGTTCAACACCGGGACCGGATTTCTAGGTAACGATTCGGTCGACCGATTTGTTGGCTACAGTCGTTCTATTCCGCGGCCTGCAGTTCGACCGGATTTCAGAAGCCTCGGGCAGTTCATCACTTATCGGTTCCGCCCTGAAGGGAAAACTCTGATCTCCTGGGGACCTTTCCTCTACATCGACCCGGTGTGGGACCATGCCGGAAACCAGCTTGACACTTACTACGACACAGGCTGGAACTGGGAGATGACCGGCCAGACGTATTTTGAAGTTTACCAGGCCGCTGACCACGAACTGCTGCGTCCCCAGGATTTTCAGGTTCTCCCTGCCAACCGCGTCTACGTGCATCAGCGCAAGGGAATTTATTTTGGCAGCCAGTACATCCAGCCGTTCACCTTCAAGGCCACATACGAGTGGGGTACTGACGTGAATTTTGTGCCTCCAGCGGGTCAGTTGCCCCTGCTGGCCAACCTGACTCATGGCGAAGTGACGATGACTATTCGCCCGGTCACGAAGCTGGAGGTTGACAATACGTACATCCTGGAGCGGCTCATCAGCCGCGAAGACAGCGCCAGCATTTTCAACAACCACATCATCCGTTCCAAATGGAACTGGCAATTCAGTCCACGCCTGGGGATTCGAACGATTTTCCAATACAACACCATCCTGCCCAACCAGGGGTTGACGTCCCTGCAACCGACAAAGCAATTCAACGCCGACTTCCTGGTTTCGTACATCGTCAATCCCTGGACGTCACTCTTTGTTGGTTACAACAGCGACCAGCAGAACATCAACCTGATCCCCACTTCCACCGGCTCGGAACTCCTCCGCACCAACCGTTTCCTGAATGACGGACGTCAGTTCTTTGTGAAGTTTTCATACTACTTCGGGTTTTGATTCGGGGGTGAGGATACCTCAACCAAGGCGGAAAACAGGAGAGCCAGCGGCCCGGGCATCAGTGCCGTGATGCTGGAACTGGTAGAATTGGTGGCAACGGAAGCAAGCGCGCTATGAAAGTTGTTTATTCAGACCAATACGACCTGAACCTGGGGGACCACGTCTTTCCTTCCACGAAGTACCGCCTGATCAAGGAGCGTTTGCTCCAGGAAAACTTAATCAGTCCTGAGGAAATCGTTGAGCCCTCTCCAGCCTCGGATGACGATGTGGCCCTGGTGCATGATCGCGATTACATCTGGAAACTGAAGAACGCAAAACTTTCCCACGTTGAAATCCTGAGGATGGAGGTGCCTTATTCTCCCGAACTTGTCAAGGCAGTCTGGCTTTCGGCAGGCGGGTCGATACTGGCGGGACGACTGGCGCTTGACGAAGGCGTCGGTGTCAATGTTGGCGGCGGCTTTCATCACGCCTTTCCTGACCACGGCGAGGGATTCTGTGTAATCCACGACGTCGCCGTCGCTATTCGGCGCCTGCAGAAAGACAACCTCATCGAGCGCGCCATGACGGTCGATTGCGACGTCCATCAGGGGAACGGCACCGCGTTTATCTTCGGCAGTGACGAGTCCGTCTTCACTGTTTCACTCCACCAGGAAAACAACTATCCCTACCCCAAGCCGCCCAGCAATCTGGACGTGAACCTCCACAACGGCGTCCAAGACACGGAATACCTCACCGTTCTTGAAGACAGCCTGGACAAAGCGCTCGCAGAGTTCGACCCCCAGGTGGTTTTCTACCTCGCGGGGGCCGATCCTTACCGCGAGGATCAGTTGGGTGGGCTGAAACTCAGCCTGCAGGGTCTCGAACATCGCGACCGCATCCTGTTCGAGAAGATGAGGGCAAAGAACATTCCGGTGGCGGTGACTTTTGCTGGTGGTTACGCGCGCCACGTGGCGGATACGGTCAGCATCCACTGCAACACGGTCAAGGTTGCGATGGAGTTTGCCAATTCCCAAACAGGCCTGGCCGAGGAATAGCCCCCGCACACCTGCTGCAACCACTCAAGCTTATCCAGATGAGGCTCCTTCGTTTAGAGGATTCGTGGTGATTTGCAGTTCCGGTCAGCCAGCAATCTTGACCAGGTGCGTATTGAGGGAGCCGCTGCGATAGCCTTCCAGATCAAGCGTTACAAAGTTGAATCCCAACGGCTTGAAGATCTCCACAAACTTTGCAGCCATTTCCGCCGTCAAAGCCCGCGGAAGCTCTTCAGGGGCGAATTCCAGCCGCACCAGGTTGTCATGATGCCGGACGCGGAACTGGCGGAAGCCAAGTGCGCGAAGCGCCTCTTCGCCCTTTTCCACCACGGCCAGCCGTTCCGGAGTGACTTCAATCCCGTAGGCAATGCGGGAAGAGAGGCAGGCTGAAGCCGGACGGTCCCAGACGGGCAAGTCGACGCGCCGCGAGAGTTCACGAATGTCAGACTTGGTTAGGCCGGCGTCGAGCAGCGGTGTCAGGACCTTGTGATTGCGTGCCGCCTGCTGGCCGGGTCGCCAGTCGCCCTGGTCGTC
>DATLWV010000286.1:0-13647 GCA_035576145.1 Terriglobia bacterium | reverse complement strand
CATTCTCCGGGCCTGGCGGATTTCCCGCCTCTGCTCAGCCCTGGTCTGCGAAAACGCCGGGAGCGCCGAAATCAGCAACCCGGCCAGCAGCGCGGCCAGCAGGCCCACAAGGCGCCAGCGGCGGACCCGGCCTGACGGCTGCGTTCTCGATTTGTGTGTCCAGACTCTCATTTCAATATCATTCCGGTCCCGACATACGAAAGTGCGCATGTTCCAGGTCGGCAAAACTCAATGCCCCTTTTCCATCATGCCTAGTTGTCATTGGCCTGGGGAAGCTCCGAAAGCGCGTCGAAGTTTGCGACCACCTCATAATCTTCCAGTACTGAAAGGTTCTCGTCCATTTTCAGCTGTTCTTCAGGGGGCAGAGGCTGACGAATGGCCGCAGTTGTTGCTGGTACCTGGGGCTGGACGGCTGTAACTGTAGTCTGCTCCTGGCTGCCCGGCGGTTGGTTGATTTCGGCCACCTTTTGGTGGTTGAAAAGCACCACTGCAACCAGTATCAGGGCTATTGCGGCCATCCCTGCGGCCAGTACCCGCACCCTTCCGAACCCGAAAAATCCGGCATTCTTCTGTTCGCTTGCAGCCACCCGGGCCCGGACTTTGGCGTCAAACCAGGGGGAAGGTTCGGCTACGTTCCAGTCGCCGAGCGCCACCTCCAGCTTGCGGTGTTCATCCACAACCCTCGCGCAATTGGCGCAGTCGGCAACATGCTGGCGCATTACGTCTGCCTCATCCGGCGCCAGCATCCGGTGGACAAACAGAAACAGTTTTCCACGGTCATGGCACTTCATAACTGCCCTCCCCTGACGAGCGGCTCGAGGCGCACGCGAAGGGTTTCATAAGCACGGAACAACAACGATTTCACGGCGCTCTCGGAAACCTTCAAAATCCCGGCAATCTGCCTGTAATCCACGTCCTGGTACTTGTGCAGAATCACGGCAGCGCGCTGATTTTCCGGCAGCGCCTCGATGGCTTCCCGGATCATACGGCCGCGATCAGTCTCAATCATTTGCTGCTCAACCGAAGCCCTGGGATCAACAAATTCGAACGATGTTTCGCCGTCCCGGGTTGAGCCATTTCCGTCCTGGCGTTGACGGCCCTTCGCGTCCCGGATGGCATTCAGCGCAAGGTTCGTCGCAATCCGGTAGAGCCAGGTGGTGAAGCGCGCGTCCGGACGATAGCGATGGCGGGCATTGTAAACGCGGAGAAAGGCCTCCTGGGCCAGATCTTCCGCCAGGGCCTCATCGCGTAACATCCTGCAAAAGTATTTGACCAGCGGCGTGCGATAGCGCCGTAAAAGTTCGTCGAAAGAGCCTGCATCGCCCTCGCGAACCCGCAACATCAAGTCGAGATCCGAGTCAACCACCATCGCGTCCACACCTTATATAACACATGACCGGCCAAAGAGTTGCGGTCAGCCAGTACATGTTTCTACCGGCCCGAATTGGCCACTAATGCCAATGGACACCGGCTTGTGCAACTTTGTTGCCGGGCGCTGCAAATCCCCCAGAATTCCACCAAGAATCCCGCCGGATGGTTACGATGAGAACACATCGCCAATGGCTGAGGGTCACCAATTGGCGACCCCAAGGTCCTTTGGTAGTCTGTCCGCCAGCTTCCAATGCACTGATTCCGAATGCCTTCCTGCCCCGGGATCATTCCTTCACGCCATCCCGGGCGCAACTTGCCCCCCACTTGCGGGTTTAAGCAAACGAGCACCAGACAGGCCCAAGGTGCTTATTGGGACAAGCAATCAGCCGTTCGCGACCGGCCGAGCGTCCACTTGTGGTGTCATCTGAGGCGAGTGGTTGGTCCAACCCAGTTTGAGAATTTCATGGTTTGGTCCAAAATGGAACATAACGTGCCCGTAGTATGCCGGAAGCAGGACTCGGCGCCGGCTAAGAAGTTGATTGAGAATGCGCCAGCAGGTTGAGTTTTTACGTAAAATTTTCAGGCTGTTGCAAACTCAGCTTCGCAGGTCGGCGTCGAATGAAATGGGAAGAGGATAGTGTGATCGAATGGCAGCCATCAACGGTGACAAATCAGGAAGCAGGGAGTAGCACCACATGGCTTGACAATTCAGGCTGCCAAGGGGGGCGTGATGCGTAAACATGAATTGAAGTGGATGGCTATAGTACTCAGTGGGCTCTTTTTTCTGAGCTCCAGCCTGTTGATGGCCAGTCCGCAGGACACGCAGGACAGGGATGACATCGCTATCACCACATCCATCCAGGCCAAGCTCTTCCAGGACCCATCGCTGAAGATGCAGGACATCCGCGTGTCAACTCAGGACGGCGTTGTCACGCTGACCGGCACCGTGGATACGCAGGCCCAGCAGGCGGCGGTTGACCGCATTGCCAGCATGGAGCCGGGCGTGGTGAAGGTGATTGACAGCCTCAGCGTGAACGAATCAACTTCCACACCTCCCGCCAGCGTGGAATATTCGCAGCCCGCACCATCACAGACCGCACCGTCACAGCCAGCCCAGGCGCCCTCGCGGGCGGCGGGCCCATCACAACCGTTTGGCAGCGCCGACTTGCAGGACCAGACCGTTCCTCCCAGCCTGCACCTGGCCTCCGGAACATTGGTATCAGTACGGCTGAACGAGGCGCTTTCGACCGATCACAATCGGTCCGGTGACGGTTTTATTGCAACCCTTGAACAACCCGTGGTGGTGAACGGTTGGGTGGTGGCTCGGCGCGGCCAGACCATCGAAGGCAGGGTTCTGAATTCATTGAAAGGTGGGCGCGTTAAAGGAACTTCGAAGTTGGAAATCGCCCTGACGAGGATGACGCTGGTTAACGGCCAGCAGGTGCCCGTCCACACGCAATTGGTACAGGCTTCCGGCGGCACAACCAAAGGACGTGACGCGCAGGCGGTCGGAACCACAACTGGCGTCGGCGCCATGATTGGCGCAATTGCCGGAGAAGGACATGGCGCAGCGATCGGCGCGGGGATTGGCGCCGCGGCGGGCGTTGCAGGCGTGCTGCTGACCCGTGGGCGTCCCACGGTGATTCCGCCTGAAGCGCTGCTGACCTTCCGGCTGGAATCATCGGCCGACATCTCAACGCTCCAGGGCCAGGCGGCCTTCCGCCCCGTGGACCAGCAGGACTATCCTCAGGATGCTTTGCAGCGAAGGCCCGACCGCTATTACCCGCAGCGTCCACCCTACGGTTATCCTGTCTATGGGGGCTACTACGGCTGGCCCGGCTACTACTCACCTTACTGGGGCTGGGGACGTCCCTATGGATACTGGGGAACTGGCATTGTATTCAACATCCATAGTGGTCGAGGATGGCACGGCGGCCACCGCCACTAATAATGAGTAGGCAGCTCTTTGCAAGGTATCAAACCGGAAAAACCGAGGCTGTAGACCACAAGGACAGCCCAGGCTGATTGGGCGGCGGAGGCGCCGCCCAATCAGCATCTTCCCAGCCAACGTACAACTCAATTGACAGAGAGCTCATCCTGAAGCCAGATGTCGCGCGGGGACGCGCCAACCATCACCTGGTGGTTGCCCGGCATTATAGCCCAATCGTACTTTGTTGCATCCCAATACGAAATCGAACCCCCATCGAGCCCTAGATGGATGTGGCCTGTCTCACCCGCGATGAGTTTCGCTCTCTTAATACCTTCAGTGGAGAAATACGTAGGGGACTTCATGAAATCCACTGTCAAATAACCGGGCCCGGAATTGATAGCGGGGAAGCGGAGGAACCTGCCAACCCGAAACCCACTGCGAAGTATGGCACCAGGAGACCCGGATTGTCAGGACGAAATTCGCACATGGCCCACAAGTGGCGGGTTACCAGGGATGGCCAGGAGGCGCAACTGTTTCGATGGCTGCGCCCCAGCCCTCTTGCGCGCGGGCAAACTCGCTTCTATACTTGGAGCCGCTTTTCAAGAACTGATCCTGGAGGAGGACTTATGGGCCTGATATCCCGGCGTGAAGCCGGAAAAATTCTTGTTGCGGGAACCGCCGGCGTACTGCTGGCAGAAAGATCACTTTTCGCCGCGCCGAAGGTGAATTCCGTTGTGCGTGGAGTGACGATTGGAGCGCAGAGTTATTCTTTTCGCGACCGGCCACTGGATGCCGCCATCCAGGGATTTCTGACTGTGGGGCTCAGCGAATGCGAACTTTACCAGGGCCACGTTGAGCCCGAACATCTCAAGGGTGAGGCGCTTCGCAAGTGGCGGCTGACGGTACCCATGAGCCACTTCCACGAAGTGCGGCAGAAATTCGACAAGGCCGGCATCGAGCTTTACGCCTACAACTACAGCTTTCGCAAGGATTTTACGCACGACGAAATGGACCGCGGCTTTCAGATGGCTCGCGCGCTGGGTGTGAAATTCATCACCGCCTCTTCCAATGTGAGCCTGGCGCACCAGGTGGACCTGCTGGCGCAGAAGTACAAAATCACGGTTGGCTTCCACGGCCATGACGAAACGAGCGACCCCGACGAATTCTCCACCGCCGACAGTTTCGAGCGCGCGCTGAAGGGCGCTTCGCCTTACCTCGGCATCAATCTCGACATCGGGCATTTCACCGCCGCCAACCAGGATGCCGTGAGCTTCCTGCGCAAATATCACGAGAAGATGGTGACGCTCCACATCAAAGACCGCAAAAAGAACCACGGTGATAATCTTCCCTTCGGCGAAGGCGATACGCCCATTACGGCCGTGCTCCACCTGCTGCGCGACAACCACTGGAAGATTCCCGCCAACATCGAGTACGAGTACGGCGAGAAGGGTATGGATACCATCGCCGAAATGAAGAAGTGCTATGCCTACTGCCGCAAGGCAGTGGAAAGCTAGCCGTAACAGATTTGTAGCGCCGCCTTTTGGGCGGCAATTTGATTTTCTCGGGGACCGGTGGCGCATGCGATGATCCGAAAAGGGCCCCGATTCATCGTGGGCGGATGGCTGCCGGGAGTTGAAATACTATGCACTGGCATTCAGGGGGGTTATGGCACGTTTTGGGGTTTGTTGGTTACGGAAGCTTGTTCGTGCACACGATCTGGAGTGGAATGCGTCCGGGCCCGGGTGATTCCAGGGAAAGGGTCGATCGCATCATACGGGTAGCAGGTGGGTTGTTCGTTCTGATTTTCTTCCTGTTCTGTTTTTTCCTCGCCCCCTCACTCAAGTAAAGCATGTCTCGAAAAGTAACCGCCTCATCAGCGCTCTATTTTTCCTGGCACTAGCGAAAGGTACGACTTCAATTGTGCCACGCGGAGCCCGTCCCCAATCCATTCGAGTGCCTTAACCTTTGAGGGAAAACTCTTACTTCTTCGAATGGAAGGCATCCTTTTCGGCGTCGGAGGTGCCGGGCTCGGGGCTGGGGATATCGAGGTTCACCACGATGGGTTCCTGGCCGCTGCGAACCACCACGGCTTCCACGGGCTCATCACGGCGGGCGTTCATTTCCTGGTGCGGGACGTATGGCGGAACGTAGATAAAATCGCCGGGTCCAGCTTCAGCAACGTATTCCAATTGATCGCCCCAGCGGAAGCGAGCGCGTCCGCGCACAATGTAGAGCACGGTTTCGAGCTCGCCGTGATGGTGCGCGCCACTGGCGACCGCGGGTGCAACCACTACCGTTCCCGCCCACAGCTTGCTGGCTCCGGTGCGCGCGTGGGTGATGGCGGCCTCCCGTGTCATCCCGGGAGTCTGCGGCGTGTTGGGGTCCAGTTCACCGGCGCGCACAATGCGAATGCCGTGTTCTTTCCAGTCGGTCACCGGTCAGTCCTCTTTTGCGCCGGGCCGATGGATGGCCAGCACAAAATATTGAGCGTGATTGTCACCCACGTTGCGAATTCCGTGAACGTCATTGGAAGAGATAAAGGCCACGGAACCCGGTCCCGCCTTGGAAGATTTTCCGCTGATGGTAACCTCCAGCGTGCCCTGGCGAACGAGGAACATCTCTTCATGCGAGTGGTGGTGGGGCGGATGGGGCATGGCGCCGGGGGCGAGGTCTGATTCATGCACTTCAATACGGCAATCTTCATGGGTGAGGCCGTCGAAGACGGGGCGGGAGGTGTTGGTCTTGCCGTGATGCACCGGCAGTTGCGAAAACTCATAAACCTTTGAGGGCAGATAACTCTTTTCAGCCGCCAGCGCACTGGTGGCCATCAGGGCAGGAAGCGCGGCAAGGAAAGCTCGCCGTGGATTGTTCATGGGTTAACTCCTTTAGTTTAGGGACTTGGTGTTTCAGCAGTTGACGAAGCCTGGCTTTCGGTCTTGGACAGCAGGCGGAAGACGCCCGCGACGGCCTCGGACTCAAGTTCCGGCGCATGCCAGTGCAAGTTCGGGAATGGGACCAGCTCGGCCTGGATTTGCACCAGGCTTTTGCCGCTCTGCATTCCGGAGCGCACCCGGCCGCAGAGCCATTCAAGAAAGCCGCGGAATTGCTGCACCCGGGCTTTTCCGGCGGGCTGGCCGTGTCCTGGAACAAAGACATCAACATCCCACGACTCCACCTTGCCCAGCGTCTCGATCCATTGCTCCATGTTCGCAGTGCCGGTGCGGGGAATGTATTCATTTTCAAAAACATTACCCAGAAAAAGCACCTTCGACCCCGGCAGATAGACGGCAGCATCGCCTGGCGAAAAGTTATCACCCAGGTTGATCAGCCTGATCTCCTGGCCTCCCACCTTGATGGTATCTTCTTTCTCAAAAGTGCCGGTGGGCGGAAGAGGATGGATGCCGCGCATGCTGGCTGCGATTTTCCAGTTGCCTTCGATGCGGGCGGAAAATTCTTTCTTGTAATTGTGAATCGCCTGGGCAGCAGCGGGCGTGGAAAGGATGGACGGCTGGAAATCCTCAAACGCTTCATTGCCCAGCATCAGATCAGGCGATGCACTGGTGTTGATGACGTAGCGCACGGGCTGCCCGGTGCGCTTGCGGATCTCAAACAGCAGGGCACGCGCATTGAAGGGACTGTTGGTGGTATTGATCACAACCACGCCCTCAGGCGTGATGATAAAGCCTGCGTTGCCGGCGCGGTTGAACTCCGGGTCACCCTCCTGGTTAAGGATATCTTTCGCGACCCAGACAAAAACGTTCGGCTTGACTTCCTGGATGTCATAGTAACTGTCGTCGGTCGCAAGGGCCATCAGTGGCATAGCCAACAGGACCGCCGTCACTATTGCAAAGAGGAAGACAAACATCCGCTTGCTGCAACAGGATGATGCGGAGACCCAATATGCGGGACCGCGGGACGAAGCGGAACCTCTGGATTGATTTTGAGAAGCCGGCAAGCGCGCCGGGCCATGACATTGCATCTCAGATGTCCACGTAAACCTGCGCGCGCCACCCGCCCACCGTTTGCTGCAGGCTCAGTTGATGGTAAGTAATGGCTTTGACCATCAGGTTGGTCTGGTGCCGTGCCTGGTCAATCTTTTCGCCCCAGGCTATGCCTGTGACGGCATGATCGTCAAGACTCTCAACTCTGAAATCGTGGAACAACCAGCGCTCGGCGTCATGCTGGAAAAGAATTTCACTAAGCCAGTTTACCAGAAGATCAGGCGGGTCCGCGCCCTGAACTTCAATGTGAACCTCTTCACCGGGCTCGACCATGGCGGGGTCTGCAATCAGAGTAGCCAGTGCCCGGGCGGCATTTTCAAACACTTCCACAAGTGTGGAGCCGAAGGCTTCAAATCCGATGTCGGCTGTGTGCTCAAGAATGCGAAAGCGGGACATGGCGTTTTAAGCGAAGACCAGCAGGCGGCCGGGGCATCCGCGTGTCAGCCAAACCGAGCATGCCCGGCAGCAATCCATTGAGCCCAAACTTTTATCATACCGGAGAGATAGGCAAGCCGGGTATCAAACTGTCCTTAACTTAATAGGTCCGGCAAAAAGCCCGGGTTTCGTCCGCCGCCAAGCTTCCATTTTTTTCGAAAAAGTATTCCGTATATCCACGGAAGCTTCCGAATTGTCATCCACTTTAGAAAAAACGATATCGGGCGAAAGAATTCATTGACAATCAATTTGTGCCTGTGCCAATAATAAACCTGTAAACCGAGGGCATTTCACTTTCCATTGCAAGCATACGGCTGGGCCGCTTAAGCTCGCTTTGTCGGCTTGGCCCTTCGTCGGTCTGAGGCTTCTCTCCAACACTAGGAAGATGGAGGTGTGGCAGTATGAAGTTTCAGTCTGTGCACAAGCTCACCCTATGGCTTGTTCTTGCCGCCATTCTTGGATTTATTTCGGTCGGAAGGTTAAACGCTCAAGTCCTTTATGGTTCAGTCGCTGGAACCGTTACCGACCAAACTGGCGCTGTGGTGCCAGGGGCGGCCATCACGATTATCAATGACAACACAGGTTTCACCCGCAATGTAACTTCGGCCTCTGCGGGTGACTACCATATTACAGACCTCCCCGCGGGAACCTACACGCTCAGCGTAACGGCGCAGGGCTTCAAACCTGTTAAGCACACCGGCATCACTGTCAGCGTTGGTTCAACCAACCAGCAAAACGTGCAACTGTCTGTTGGAGCCGTCAGCCAGGAAGTCACCGTATCCGGCTCTGCCGCGGCGCTGCAAACGCAGACAACCGACGTCCACACGACTATCAGCAGCTATGCAGTCCAGAACCTGCCGCTGAACATCTACCATAATTTCCAGAGCGTCGAACTTCTGGCTCCGGGTGTTGTTTCTCTCTCGGCCATTCAGAACAACTACCCCAACTCGCTGGCTGACACTCCGGACCGTTCACTGGCTATTAACTCGAACGGCCTGCCGCAGCACATCAACACTTCACGCGTGGATGGCGCTACCAACGTGTTTCTGTGGCTGCCCGACCACATGGTGCTGGTACCGCCGGCGGCGACGGTGGAGGAAGTCAACGTGCAGACTTCCAACTTTAATGTCCAAAAAGGACTGACAGCCGGCGCTGCAACCGACGTCATCACCAAGTCCGGAACAAACCAGATCCACGGAAACATTTACGGGTACAACACCAACGCTTCACTGAATGCGCAAAATGCTCTTGTTCATACTTCCGGCAAGAAGCCGAAAGACATTCGGAACAACGACGGCGTGGCCGTCGGTGGGCCAATAATCAAGAACAAGGTGTTTTTCTTCGGCAACTGGGATGGATACTTCCAGCGCCAAAACGCCGCGGACACTGGCCTGATTGCTCCACTGGACATGCGGGGCGGGGACTTTTCGAGTTACCTGGGCAACAACCTTTACACGTGTACTGCGATGGATGCCAACGGCAACTGCACCTCAACTGCCCCAATAATGGTGCAAACTACGGAAGGCAATATGGTTCAGTTGCAGGAAGGCATGGTTTTTGACCCGACTACCGGAAACACAGCGACTGGCCAGAACCGTCAAGTCTTCTCATCCGGCGGTGTTTTGAACGTGATTCCTGCCGGCCGGATGTATGCGGGAGCCACCAATTTCTGGCAATTGATGGACCCTTATACGCCGAACAACACGCTCGGCCAGCCGTTTACCGAGAATACAGCGCAGAACGACATCCGGTTGAGAAACTCAAACTGGAACCGAAACATCTACACTGGAAAGATTGACTACAACATCAGCGACCGCCAGTCTTTGTGGGGCAAGTACACTTTGCAGAAAGCTCTGCTGAACGACGGCAGTGATTACGGCATCGCCGGACAGGGCGGCGGCACGGGAATAACCGACGACACGGCCCAAACCGTGACCATCGGCCATTCCTGGACCGCAAAGTCCGATCTTGTCCTGACAGGTCACATCGGCTTCACCCGCATGAGTGAAAACAACAAGCTGCCGGACTTCGGCCAGAATTACGGCCAGAGTGTTCTCGGCCTGACCAACAGCAACACGCCTGTAGACGACCCGCGTTATAGCGGCATGCCGGGGATTACCCTTGGCGGCGGCTTCACGACACTCGGAACCAACCAGTCATGGGAACCGATGTTCCGCAACGACTGGCAGTTGACGCTCGATGAAAACGCAACCTGGATCAAGGGCAAGCATTCGATAGTGTTTGGATTCGATGCCGCCCACAATCACCTGAACCACTGGCAGCCGGAGATCCTTTGCTGCGTGCGCGGAAACGTCTTTACTTCATCCGACAACACGTTCCTCAACCTGGCAACGGATTTGGGCGGGACCGGAGCGCAACCACAGCTCTATGATAGTGGCGGCAATCCGGTTGGCTTCAACTCCGCACCCTGGAATGCAATCGCCGAATTCAACCTCGGCCTGGCGAACGAAGTCCAGAACGGCCAGCAGTTCATCAAACTCACCAACAAGGATTGGCAGGAAGCCCTCTACGTCGGAGACACCTACCGGATAACGCCCAGGTTCACTGTGACGGCCGGACTCCGGTGGGAGTATTTCCCGCTGATCACTCGCGACGGCGCCAGCAAGTTTGAAGTCTATGATGCAAGCACCAACCAGCTGTTTCTGGGCGGGCTGGGAAACAACGGCACGCACCTCGACAACACACCTCTCGCCGCAAGCAGCAGCAAGAAGCTGTTCGCCCCGCGGCTGGGGCTGGCCTATCAGCTTGACAGCAAGACGGTGGTCCGCACCGCTTTCGGAATCACTTACGACACACTGCCACTCGAGAGACCCTTGCGCGGGTTCTTCCCCTACACTATCGCCGCGGACAACTTTCTCTCAGGCAACAGCAACGTCACCCGGTTCCTTCCGGTTTCAACCTTCAGTCTTGCTTCGAACACTGCCAATTCCATCCCCGGATTGCAGGATGGGGTGCCGCTCATCGTCGGTCCGGCCGGGTTCCAGTCGGGCGTACTCACCCCCCCCACAAATGTCGTCGTCGGGAGCCTGGGTCCCGGCGAGTTCAAACGCGCATATGTGGAGTCCTGGAATCTCACGGTGGAGAGAAAGATTCCCGGCGACATTCTGCTGAACGTCGGCTACGTGGGGAACCACCTTGTGCACGAGTTCAACGCCCGGGACATCAACGCTGCGCCTCTGGGCACCGGCGGCTCCGGACAGCCTCTTGACGTCTTCGGCCGTCATATCAAGACTCTGCAGGGGCAGGGCTATCTGGACTCTCATTACAATTCCCTGCAGGTATCGCTCAATCGCAGGGTTTCCAACGGCCTGTTTTTGCAGGGAGCATACACCTACTCGCATACAATCGCTTATGAGGACGACGAAGCAGCTTCATCGTCGAATAGCGGCCTCCGATTTAATTGTCCTCCCTCTTCAGCTCTGCCGCAGGGATGCCAGCCCTTCAACCGTGGAGCCCCGTTCTTTGACCACACCCACGTGCTGAAGATGGCGTTCGTCTATCATCTGCCGTTTGGTGCAGGCCAGAGGTGGGCCAACTCGAACACCGCAGCCCGATACGTTCTGGGAGGGTGGCAGACCAATGGTGTACTGACTGCACTTTCGGGCAGTCCGTTGACCGTCACTCAGACCAGTTCATTCCTTAATACTCCGGCAACCAGCCAGGTACCGGACACAGGTGGAGCGCTGGATATGGTCAAGGGCACCGGGCCCCGCCAGTTGTGGTTTAACACGGACGCTTTCGTGCCTGTCACGACCGCGCGCCTTGGCACGGCGGGGCGGGCCCTTTCCTGGCTGCGCGGGCCGGGCCTTGCGCAGCTCGACTTCAGCGTTTTCCGCAATTTCAAGTTTGCGGAGCGGTTTAACCTGGCGATGCGGTTTGAAATGCTGAACTTAAGCAACACTCCTCACTGGAACAATCCGAACACAAACTGTTCAATTACAACCACTGGTGTTTGCGGTGGCAGTTTTGGACAGATCACCAGCACATTCGGAGAGAGGATTTTCCAGATAGGAGCGGAGGTTGATTTCTAACGCTGCCTGCCGGCGCATCCTGTAGTGTGCCAGCTGATCTGAACCTGCCGTGATGAAACCACGGCATAAACAGGTCCACTAACAACAGCGGGCAGGGACTTCAGGGTCTCTGCCCGCCTGATTTTCCATTTTCCACTACCCGCAAACCCATGCCTCAAGGCAAAATATTCCCGGCGTTTAAAGACTACCTGCAACAGCTCACGGCGGCCACACTCAGGAGAGAGCGGGCGGGCCGCCCGCAACGGAAATGGGGAGGTGACACATGAAGAGGGGATTGTTGATTCTGCTGGTTCTTGCAGTATGCGCAGGGATGGCCGTTCCGCTGCTACGGTCTGAAAGGATAATGACCTGGTCGCAGGGTCGTTCCATGGTTTCATCACAACTCGGGATCGCTGCCGCGGAACAACCCCTTGCCGCCCAGGCAGGGGCGTCAATCCTCGCCAAAGGCGGCTCGGCAGCCGACGCGGCGATTGCGACGAGCGCAACGATGGGTGTGATGCAGCCCATGATGAATGGCATGGGGGGCGACCTCTTCGCGATCGACTATGACTCAAAGAGCGGCAAGGTCAGCGGACTGAACTCGAGCGGCTGGGCCCCGGAGGGACTCACGCTGGCATACCTCGAGTCCAAAGGCCTGAAGCGCATTCCGGGAACAGGAATTCTTTCGGTCAGCGTGCCGGGCTGCGTGATGGGCTGGTGGGAACTGCACCAGCGGTTCGGCAAGCTTCCATGGAAAGAGCTCTTCCAGCCGGCTATTTATTATGCTTCGCACGGCTTCCCGATTGCCCAATGGAACAGCATGTACTGGCCGGCATACGCCGCTGTGCTGCGCAAAGATAAGGAGGCAACCCGCGTTTATCTTCCTGGAGGACAGCCGCTAAAACTCGGCGAGATCTTCCGCAATCCCGAGTACGCCAAGGCGCTCGAACTGGTGGCAAACGAGGGTGAACGCGCGTTCTACGACGGTGCCATCGCGCAGGCAATTGTGAAAACGTCCCAGGAACTCGGCGGAGTTATCAGCGCGCAGGACCTGAGCGAGTACAAGGCAGAATGGGTGGAACCGATTCAAACCGACTACCGCGGCTGGAAGGTATTTGAAATTCCTCCCAACTCACAGGGCATCGCCGCGCTTATGATGCTGAACATCATGGGGCAGTTCCCGCTTTCGACCTATGGAGCAGAAAGCGCGGAGAGATATCATATTGAAATGCAGGCGCAGCAACTGGCTTACGCGGACCTGCATCGCTACGTGGGAGACCCCCGTTTCGCCAAAGTGCCCGTGCAGGGAATGCTCTCGGTGGATTACGCCAAAACGCGGGCCGGCCTGATTGACGCTGGTCAGGCGAAATGCGATTTTCAGCCCGGCACGCCGCCCGGCGCGGATCCCAACATTGCTTTCGCAACTCCCCATCCCGGAACGGACACCAGCTACCTCACCACAGTGGATCGCGACGGAAACATCGTTTCCCTGATCCAGAGCCTTGCGGGCGCATTTGGATCGGGAGTTGCGGTGCGCGGCTACGGCATCATCCTGCAGAACCGTGCCACCGGATTCACGCTAAGACCCGGCAGTCCCGACGTGCTTGCTCCGCACAAACGGCCTTTCCATACAATTATCCCGGCCTTCATGGAGCGCGGTGACCTCCATATCGGGTTCGGCATCATGCGCGGAGGAAACCAGCCACTGGCCCACGCGCAGTTCGTTTCGGACGTTGTGGATTACCAGATGAACATCCAGCAGGCACTCGAGGCGCCGCGGTTTAACAAGTTCGGGCGGGGCGGTTGCAGCTATCTAATTGAAAGCCGTGTCCCGAAAACAACCCTCACCGGACTTTCCGTGCTGGGATATGACCTTCGA
>DATLWV010000285.1:0-10582 GCA_035576145.1 Terriglobia bacterium | reverse complement strand
AGGCCGCAAAAGAAGGATAGCTGCTGCTGCCAGGATGGATGCCGCTGCGACGACCCAAGGCAGGGCGCGGCGTTGGGGCCTTGTGACATGGGCATCTTGCTCACGTTCGACCACGGGCCTGACGCCCGTACCACTAATCGTTTCTTCAATAGTGATCCGCGCGTCGCCGATAGCTTGCAGACGCTGGTGCACGTCTTTTTGGAGGCAACGGCGAATCAGCCTTTGAATGCTTGCTGGCGTAGTGTCCGGCAGGGCATCCAAGTTGGGATCCGCCCGGATCACCGCCGCTAGCACATCCGAAATCGTTTCACCCTCAAACGCTTTCCGCCCTGAGAGCATCTCGTAAAGGACACACCCGAACGCCCAGATGTCGCATCGCCGGTCTACTTGCCGGCCCTTGGCCTGTTCGGGGCTCATGTAGGCGGTTGTGCCCAGAAGCGTCCCGGGCTTCGTGGCGAGCGTGGGCGAGTTAGCGGGGTCCACAGCACCTATTGAATCCTGTGGATTGATTACCTTGGCGAGGCCGAAGTCCAGCACCTTGGCCGTGCCTTCCGGCGTGATCTTCACGTTCGCCGGCTTCAGGTCGCGATGAATCACGCCGCGTTCGTGAGCGTATTCGAGTGCTTCGGCAATCTGCTTGGCGATTGGGAGGGCTTCATCGTAGGGGAGCTCTTTGGGCTCCCGCGGGAGGGCAGAGCCCTCCCCTACGTTCTTATAGGTCAGAGTCTCGCCTTCCACCAACTCCATCGCCAACGCGCGGATACCGTTTGATTCCTCAATTCCGTAAATCGCCGCAATGTTTGGATGATTGAGCGAAGCGAGCACCTGCGCTTCGCGTTCAAATCGCGCCATGCGCTCGGCGTCACGGGCCATGGCCTGCGGCAGGATTTTCAGGGCGACATCGCGTTGCAACTTCGTGTCGCGGGCGCGATAAACTTCTCCCATGCCGCCTTCGCCGATCTTCATGCTCAGACAATAGTGTCCGACCATTGTGCCGAGTTTTAGGGAAGGTGAAGGGGCCCCCGTTAGGCTCGGCTCCGTCGCCAGGATCTGCCGGGCTGCGTCCGCGGCGGGATTCTCCAGGAAGCTTCCAGCTTCCTGATGCGAGGCCAGCAGTGAGCGGATCTCGCGCTCGAGCGCCTCATCGCCGCCGCAGGCACGGCGCAGGAACTCTTCGCGCTCGTCCGCCGGGCGTTCCAGCGCCTGCTGGAGGAGCTCATCGACTTGTTTCCATCGTTCCGGGTCCATCGGATTCCCCGTCGGTTAGTTCGCGGTAGAGCCAGGCTTTGGCCGTGGTCCAGTCGCGCATCACGGTGATGGGTGATACGTTGAGGACGTTAGCAACTTCCTCCACGCTGAGCCCGCCGAAAAATCGCATTTCAACCACCTTGGCTTTGCGCTCGTCGAGGCGAGCCAGCTCATTCAGCGCGTCATCGAGCGCCAGCACCTCTCCAGCCGGACTGCCGCCCACCACGGCTGTATCGTCCAGCGAGACGTGCTTCAGACCCTTTCCGCGTTTGAGATTATGGCGCCGCGCGTGCTCCACCAGAATGCGCCGCATCAACTGGGCCGAGACCGCGAAGAAGTGGTTGCGGTCCTGCCACTGCATGCGCTTGTAATCCACCAGGCGAATGTAGGCTTCGTTAACCAGGGCCGTAGCCTGCAGGGTGTGGCCGGGGCGCTCCCACTTGAGGTAGCCGCGCGCCAGGCGGCGCAGTTCCTGGTAGACAATTGGGGTAAGACGGTCGAGGGCGTTCCGGTCCCCTGCTCCCCAGGCCCGGAGCAGTGTCGTGGCCTCGCTTCCTAAAGGCGCACCCCGCATTGCTCGACCCCACGAGAAAAGGATTGTAGTTGGGTCAAGTATACCACGCCAGACAGCGCAATCCAAAGGCATAACCGGTGAAAAAATCTTCGGCGGCGATGATAGTTTCCGTGGCCATCCTGCGCCTTAGAGGTTGAAGGCGGTTGAAGAACCCAAGCCGCTGGAAAGCAAAACACGGGGCAAGACTGCCCGAGCCGCCTGCGGCAAATCAATATTCGGAGGTGTGTGATGAAAACGATTCGAAGCCTGATGACCTTGGCGGGACTCTCTCTGGTACTGTTCACCATGGGTGCCACTGGGGCGAGAGGACAGGTTATCTATTCAACCCATTTCACCGGAACATTCACTCTTCCTTTTGAGGCCCAGTGGGGGGCAATGACGTTGCCGTCTGGGGACTACACACTGCAGTATGGTACGCAAGACAACGGGCATGGCCTTGTCGTTGTGCGCGGTACTGCGAAAGGAAGTCCGTACGGCATGATTCTCGCCGGACCGGTCGGAGATGTTTCTGCGACCAGGAATGCGATCGTCTGCGTTCGCAAGGGTAACGCTCTTCTGGTGCGCGCCCTCGAGATGCCAGCGATCGGCGAGTCAGTTGCCTTTCGGATGCCGCGCGGCGTACGACTGATGGCAAACCGCCGCAATGGCAGAACGAACACCCGGCCTGCCGAAGCCTCGACGCTCATCCAGCTTGTGCCAGTCAGACTGAATGAGAAGTGACCTTCCGATGCGGTCTTGTCCATTTCCCGGGGCGGGCTTCAAGCCCGCCCCAGGACTCTTCCAGGAACACCCCTGACTCGAATTACTACGAGTGACTTCCGGCTTCTCGCTCCTGTCCAGCTCGCACACCCTTGTCCAACCAGCGCCGGTGGTTCTGTGCGGATTGTCGGCCACTCGGAAACAATTTGGGTGCTCACTTTGACGTGCAGTCGGCGGACCGTGCATGGGATTGGAACGTTCTTCAAGACCGGCTCATGACTCTCCCTCCTTTCGATGAAAGATGAGTCCAGACTCGCTGCCTTACGTTTGGGGCCGCGTCCACTACTGCCCTTTTGCATCAGGGTGGCAGGTACTGACAGCCATGCCTCAAATTCGTAGCGGGGTTATCTCTTCTCAGCCGCAGTCGGCGGTGACCGGCGGACCGGTACTTTGGCGACTGAACAACCAGACGGAGACAAACAAATTCGGCATGAAAGAGGCCGAAAAGAGAGAAGGCAGAAGGCTGGAGGCAGAAGGCAGACAACAAAAACCGGAGTCGGCCGGTCGCTGGAGGGTGTGGCATGACGCCTGCCGAGGTCGCGGTCCGCATCTTCTCCTCTGGCTTTCCTGGTCTGACTTTTCCCCGCGGCAAAGTGGCCTTGCTGCCATCAAACCATCCTCTTTCTTTTCATCACCCTGACCGCCCCGGCCACCCGCCCGCAAACGCTTGACAAGAGTTTTAATTTCAATCTGGTACGCTGATTGACAAGTGCCGAAACGGTCTGTTAGGCTCATTGAGGATTAGCGGTTTCTAATAATCCCTTCTGGCGATAGAGGGGATGTGCTGGCAGCGGCATCCGTTTACAGAGAAAAGTCAGATCTGACGGAGGTTCAATCCACTTTAGCAGGGTGCTGAAAAACGCTGTTTGACGCCGTCATTCTGAGAATCCCTGCATTGGGTTCCGTTGAAATACCGGGATGCTTCGCTTCACTCAGCATGACACTGTGGCTTTTTCAGCAACCTGTTATTTGAAGACCGGGAGCGGACCGCTACAACAGATCATTACAGATTCGAACAGGGAAAGTGAACGGGGCTTTCGGGATCAGGGTTTATTGGAAGGGTACGTCTGATAGATCGAGACCAACGGCTCGGCAGTGAAGGAGTTGTATGGACCCAAATGAAATAACGCCGGTCAATCAGACGCGCAGCGTAGAGCGCTTCAACGGGCATTATTTGCGCGAAGAAGATATTCTGGATGTCTCCCCGGAAGAGTCACCGCGGCTGCTTGACTACTGGCAAGTGATCCTGAAGCGACGCTGGGCTGTGCTGGCCTGCCTCCTGATAGTTTTTACAACGGTGGCCATCGGGACCTTCAAGCAAAAACCCGTTTACGCCGGCAGGATTCTGATCCAGATTAATCCGGCGGAACCCCAGGTGCTCAGCTTCCAGCAGATCGCCCAGGCCGGGCCGGCATGGGACCTTCAGAGCTATCGCGAGACGCAGTATAGGATCCTGAAGAGCCGATCGCTTGCAGAGCGCGTGGTGCGCGACCTGCACCTTTACCAGTATCCCGAGTTTTACCAGAGCCACAGCCTTTTGGGACTGGTCACGAAGGATCCCAAGAAAATACCTTCCCGTTCGGACCCGAATCCGCCGGACCCCAATTCGGATGCGTACGGCAACAGCGTGGCCAATTTTATGAGGGCCGTGGCGGTCAATCCCATTGAGCGCAGCAATCTTGTTGAGGTCTCCTTCTACTCTCAAAACTCGGAGTTGGCGGCGCGCGTTGCCAACCAGTTGGGGGAAGACTATATCGACCAGAATCTTCAGGTGAAGTGGGACGAAGCCTTGAAAGCCTCGGAATGGCTCTCCGGACGGCTGGTTGAGTTGAAGGCAAAGTTAAGAGCTTCCGAAGATGCACTGCAAGACTATGCGGCAAAGAATTCCATTCTGTTCATTCAGAATGCAGTAAACGCTCAGGCGCAGAGCATGGCCAATGCTCGTCTGGAACAGCTTGAAGAAGAGTACACCAGGGCCCAGGCTGACCGCGCCCAGAAAGAGGCTCAGTACAGTCTGGTCCAGGCAGGAAAGGTGCAGGACCTGCCAGGAATTCTTGACAACAGGCTTATCCAAACACTCGAGCAGGACCTCTCAAACCTGAAGCGGCAATATTCCGAACTGACAGCCACTGTGAAACCAGGCTACCCGAAAGCGATGGCCCTCAAGCAGCAGATTGACACGCTCCAGGCAAATCTCGACCACCAGAAGCAGGCCCTGACGCAGAACATAGCGCAGCAGTACGAGGCCGCCGTAGTGCGGGAAAAATTCCTCAATCAGCTGATCAGTCAGCAGGAGAGTCTGGTGGACGTCGTCTCTCAAAAGACGATTCAGTACAACATTCTGAAGCGCGAGGTTGACACGAATCGCTCATTGTACGATGGTGTGCTGCAAAGGATGAAAGAAGCCCAGGTAGCCGCAGGATTGAACGCCAGCAACATCATGGTGGTTGATCCGGCACAGGTACCCAAAGGGCCGGCCAAACCCCGCGTCATCCTCAACCTCGCCCTGGGCTTCATCCTGGGTCTGAGTCTGGGCGTCGGCCTGGCATTCCTGCAGGAATACCTGGACAATACACTCAAGACGCCCGATGAAGTGGAGTCCCTGCTTCGCCTGCCATCGCTTGGCCTCATCCCGTCGGTCCATCTGATTGGTCCGTCAAAATCATCGGAACGGGGAATCACCACCATCGGGAATGGGTCCAATGGTTCTTACGGCCTCGCTTTGCAGAAAGACCCTACGGCTGTTGAGGCTTTTCGCTCGCTGCGAACATCAATTCTGTTGTCGGCCAATCCCGTCCCCAAAGTACTGCTTGTAACCAGCGCTCTTCCTGGCGAAGGCAAGACCACCACCGCTGTAAACCTGGGCGCAACTCTTGCCAGCCTTGGCAGCAAGGTTCTGATTGTGGATTGCGATATGCGGCGGCCCTCCTGCCACCGGGCAGCAGGAGTAAAGAATAGTCCGGGGTTTGTCCAATGCCTGACGGGACGAGTCCCGCTGTCAGAAGCCATTTTGCCGGTCAACGGAGTTCCCAATCTTTCCGTCATTCCCTGCGGACCCATCCCTCCCAACCCGGCGGAAGTGCTGTCGTCGCCTCTGACAGCGGATTTGCTGAGGAGGCTGCATACAGAATTTGAGTATGTCCTCGTAGATTCTCCGCCCATCTTGAGCGTGGCAGACAGCCGGATCCTTGCTACTATCACCGACGCAGTGGTCCTGGTTACCCGGGCCTATGAAACGCCCTATGAGGTTGTTCGAAGGGCACGGGCATTGCTCTACGGGGCCGGGGCGCGCATTCTGGGTGTGGCCCTGAATGACGTCCATATACACAAGTCAAGTTACGGCGGCAAGTACGGCTACTACCAACAGTATGGTTACGGCTACGGAAGCGATTACAGGGCCAATAGACCGGAGGCTTAATCAGTCGGACCCCGTGCCAACACTTAACCTGGCCAGACAGCCGGAGTGTTGAACAACGGGTGGGAGACGACCTGGCCCGCGAATATGACCTCCGGACGCAACTTCTTGGCTCGCTCTAACTTCCATATAAACTGAGAGGCCGTTGGGCCCGATGTGGTAATTAGGGCCAAAGGCCGATGTTGTTCCGAACCGCGCCGGGCGTGAAATAAAGTTACACCCGGCCACCGTGAAATCTAAGAGGACCCAATGCGGATTGTCATAACCGGCGGCGCAGGTTTTCTGGGCCGGCATTTTTGCTTGAAGCTGCTTTCGCTGGGCCATGAAGTCCTGTGCGTAGATAATCTCCTGACGGGCCGGCGACAGAACATCGGGGAATTCGAGCAGAACCCGGCCTTCCGGTTCGTCCTTCAGGACGTCACCGCGCCGCTGCAGATCGAGGGCCCGGTGAACGCCGTCATCCACATGGCCTGCCCTGCAAGCCCTCCTGACTATCTTCGATTCCCAATTCAAACTCTGGAAGTGGGGACCATCGGAACGCGCAATTTGCTGGCCCTGGCCCATGCAAAAGATGCGCGCTTCCTGCTGACCAGCACATCGGAAGTTTACGGCGACCCCATGGTCAACCCACAAACGGAAGAGTACTGGGGGAATGTGAATCCTATCGGGCCACGGAGTGTATACGATGAAGCCAAGCGGGCATCCGAAGCGCTGACGATGGCGTACCATCGGCAGAACGGGCTGGATACTCGAATCGCAAGAATTTTTAATACCTACGGGCCCTGGATGCGTGCGAACGATGGCCGCGTGGTTTCCAACTTTATTGTTCAGGCTTTGCAGGGTAAGGAACTGACGGTCTACGGCGACGGCAGCCAGACAAGAAGTTTTTGTTACGTCAGCGACCTGATTGAGGGACTAACCCGGCTCTTGCTGGCGGACCCTGATCCCGCAGTGGCCGGCGCTCAAGAAAAAGAGTGGGGAATACATTATCCGGTGAATCTGGGCAATCCGCGGGAAGAGAAGATCGTTGACATCGCTCGAATCATCACCGAAATGATCGGAAGTTCCAACCAAGTAAGTTTTCATCCCCTGCCCACCGACGATCCCAGGCTCCGGTGCCCGGACATCTCGCGCGCCCGCCGCCTGCTTGGATGGGAGCCGACAGTTCGCCTGGAGGATGGACTTGCCTCTACCATCCGCTATTTCAAGGAAAGCGTCGGCGACCAGGAAGCAGAGTAACAGGCTCCCACCCCTCCCCTGGCCAGGGGAGCAACGGTAGTTCGTAAACCCTCTGATTGCCTCTTCTGGCCGTGTCATGAAATAGTCGAAGAATCGAAGGGGAAATACACGTCATGTTAAAATCGATGCCGACAAGATGGCTGAGCACGCAAAAAACAATCTGATTGTACTTGGCGCGGGGATGACCGGCTTGGGGGCAGGTTTGTCGGGCCTTCCCGTCTATGAAGCTGCAGATAATCCGGGAGGAATTTGCTCGTCTTACCATGTGCGGCCGGGCGGCAGTGAAAAATTTCCCCGTGCGCCGGCTGATGGTGAGTGCTATCGGTTTGAAATCGGCGGAGGACACTGGATATTTGGCGGAGACCCCACTGCCCACCGTCTCCTCCGATCATTTGCGAACTTTCGCTCCTACGCGCGAAAGGCCTCGGTGTTTCTTCCCCAGAAAGACATTCTGGTTCCTTATCCCATCCAAAATCATCTGGGAAGCCTGGGCAGCGAACTTGCTGGTCGATGCTTGCGTGAGATCGTTGAGGCCGCCAGCGCCCGGCGGAAGAATCGGACGATGGTCGACTGGCTGCGGGCGAGTTTTGGCCAGACACTGTGTGAACTCTTCTTTTTCCCGTTCCACAACCTTTATACCGCAGGTCTATACGAAGAGATTGCCCCCCAGGACGCATATAAATCTCCCATTAACCTGGATCACGTGATCCAGGGAACATTTAGTTCGTCACCAGCGGTCGGATACAACACGACATTCGTTTATCCTGAGGAAGGGCTCAATGTGCTTGCTGAGAGAATGGCAGCATCGTGCGATGTTCACTATGGCAAGCGCGTCACAAAGATCACTCCGGCTGTTAAAGAGGTTCTCTTCGCCGACGGAAGCAGGGTCCGGTACGACGTGCTGGTTTCCACTCTCCCGCTGAATCGGGTCATCGAAATGGCAGGACTTCATGTTCCGGAAAAGCCCGACCCATCGCCTTCTGTGCTGGTTCTCAACATCGGGGCCGCGAAAAGGTCCGGTTGCCCGGGAGACCACTGGGTTTACGTGCCTGCCAGCAAGGCTGCTTTCCATCGCGTTGGGTTCTACAGTAACGTGGACGTCTCATTTCTGCCCGAGGCTGCACGAACAAGGGGCGAACGCGTGAGCATCTACGTGGAACGCGCCTATCCTGAAGGCAAGAAGCCGGACGCCGATGAAATATCGGCTTACAGCCGCGACGTTGTCCAGGAATTGCAGGACTGGGGCTGGATCAGTGAAGTCGATGTAATTGACCCAACATGGATCGAAGTCGCCTATACATGGTCGTGGGCCGGGTCCAAATGGAGGCAGCAGGCCATTGCTGCTCTGGAAGCGCACGATATTTACCCCGTAGGACGATACGCCCGCTGGGTCTTCCAGGGTATTGCAGATTCAGTCCGTGACGGGTTAACGGCCGGCGCGGCGATAACAGCAATTAAACGCCGAAGAGCCGACGAGGCAAATCCACGGCAGGAAAGATCCAAAGGCAGCGCTTAGAATGTCGGAAGGTCTCAAGCCATTGCTTCGCCGGGGGTTGAGGAGTTCGGTCGGCAAGAACACGTTATCCCTCTATTCGATTCGTTTCGCAAACTATATTCTCCCGCTCATCATTGTTCCCTACCTTGTCCGCGTCCTGGGCCCCGAGGAATTCGGATTACTTGGTTTTGCTCAGGGTCTGGTGGCGTACTTTGGCGTAATCGTGGACTATGGATTTGACTGGTCAGCCACACGAATGATTTCAGTGGGGAGAGAAGATCCCAACGCCGTAAGTCGTACAGCAATGGGTGTGTGGGGCGCCAAGTTTTTCCTTCTTCTACTGAGCGTTTGTGCATTACTCCCTGTTACCTTCTTCGTTCCGAAAGTGAGAGTGGCTGCGCTGGTCGTGTGGGTTATTTTTGCATCGCTCGCCGGAAGAGTCCTATTCCCATCCTGGCTCTACCAGGGCCTTGAAAAGATGACGGGGATTGCCATCATCAATATTTCGGTCAGATCGGCCGGTCTGGTTGCCATAATTCTATTTGTCAAGCAACCGAAGGATCTTCTGGTTTGTGCTGCGATCCTTACTTTTCAGTCTCTGCTGGCCGGAATCCTGGGAGTGGGCTGGGCAATCCAAAAGTTTAAGATTCAACTGGCCCTGCCAGCATGGCAGGATATTTGGACCAGTCTTAAACATGGCCTGGCCCTCTTCCTGTCAGCCAGCGCCACCACCCTCTACACGTCCGGCAACGCCTTCGTCCTGGGGATGCTCGTAGCCGACTTTTCAACCGTTGGGTATTATGTGGCAGCGGAACGGCTGGTCAGGGCGGCGATTGACGCCCTGGGCCCCATCTCCCAGGCTTTTTTCCCCAGAGTGGCTCATCTGGCGCACATATCAAGAGATCTTGCCCTTCGCGAAGGCCGGAGGATACTTGCTATACTTGTTCCTCTGGGAACGGTGATTTTTGTGGTCACCGTCGTATTTGCCCCCGAGATCGTAAGAATAGTTTTCGGTCTCAATTTCACACCTACCGTCAGCGTTTTGCGTATCCTTGCTTTTTGTATTCCCAATATCGCTCTGGCTACAGTATGGTCAACATTGATGATGATGTCATTCAAGCGCGATTACGCAGTGATGAAAATTCTCTTTGTCGCCGGGATCTTGAACATTGGAGTGGCCGTTCTAGTCGCGCCGGTATGGGGGGCCGCGGGAATGGCTTTCGGCGTTGTGGCGGCGGAAACCTTTGTGAATGCGGCGTCCTTCATCTACACGATTAAGCACGGCTTGAACCCCGTCAGTTTACGGCCAGCTTACGCTCGAAACTCATGACCCGAAGGAGCTTGGAGTCTTGCCCATTGGTGAAGAATTAGCTGTCCTCTCGCCCAGGCCAAATGCCATTAGGGGACGCTTGGCGCACGTGGTGTTGGGCACCTGTTATCGTGCCTATTACTTCGTTTATGGAACTCCGGAGCTCCACACTCACACCCGTTGGCGCGCTGTCCAAAACTTGCTTGCTGCAGAACCGGTTCCTGACCTGGCATTCACCCTGGAAGTCGGATGTGGGGAAGGAGTGATGTCATTCCAGGTAGCACGAAAGTACAAACGCTGGAAGGTGCTGGGAATTGATGCTAACCAGCAGTCCATCGAATTTGCCCGCCTGGCAAAGGTGCGTAACGGGATCGACAATGTCGAATTCCAGGTGCATCTGGCTCCGCGCCTTGAGGTTGTGTCATCAGCAAGCTGCGACGCGGTCCTATTGATTGACGTGCTCGAGCACGTGACGGAGGATAAAGACTTTCTGTCCGAGGTCTACCGCGTTTTGAAGCCTGGAGGGTTTGTTATCCTCTCGGT
>DATLWV010000284.1:0-4644 GCA_035576145.1 Terriglobia bacterium | reverse complement strand
CCACAGCATACTTGGGATTCAACTCCAGCGCCTTTTGATATTGTTCGACTGCGGCCTCAAGGTTCCCCGCCTGCCGCAAAGCATTGCCCAGATTGTTGTAAGGCTGGGCCCAGTCCGACTTCAGGGCAATGGTGTTGCGGTAGGAGGTCATTGCTCCATCCAGATCACCTGCCATCGCCAGAGCATTGCCCAGATTGTCATGCGCAATCGCCCAGCCTGGCTCAAGCCTCACCGTTGAACGGAATTCCTTGATCGCCAGACCCAGTTTCCCCTGCTGCGCGTAAGTGAGCCCCAGGTCATTGTGTGCACCGGCATTGTCAGGATCAATCTGGAGCGCCTTTTCAAATTGTTGTGCCGCTCCAGCCAGGTTCCCCTGCCCCCGAAGTAGCGTTCCTAAATTGTAGTGTGGTTCGGCATAACCTGGGTCAAGACGAATGGCCCGAAGAAACTCCAGCATGGCAAGGCTTGGCTTGTGTTGCTGATTGTACGCACTGCCCAGCGCATTGTGGGCTTCCGGCCAGTTCGGCTCCAGTTTCACAGCCTTCTGGTAGTGGACAATTGCATCGTCCAGCGACCCAACAGCCTCCAGTTTTTGGCCGGCCGAGAGCTGTTCCTGAGCCGCTGCGCTCCATTTCACGGCGGATTGTCGGGTTGATGCTCTTCGGCTTCTTTGACCCTGCGATACGCCGGCAGAATTCGAGGTGGGAGCGGAGAGGATGAGTATCCCCAGCATACAAACCCAAACAAGGAACGACCTTGGAAACATGGAACAGCAGCCCCGCAGAACTATCAGCTTCAGGGAAATCTTCTTTCTCTAAACAAGGCGCACAGGTTCGTAATCATGAAAGCTCTTTCTTGAGGACTTCCTGAACCAGTTGTGGCTGGGCTTGCCCTCTCGTGGCCTTCATTACCTGGCCTACAAACCATCCGATTGTGGCCGTCTTGCCTTGCCGATACTGCTCAGCCTGTTTGGGGTTGGCGGCAATGATTTCACGGGCTATCGCAGCGAGCTTGTCCGGATCAGTAATTTGCTCGAGCCCCTTGTCCCTCACAATCTGGTCCGCTGTCTTGCCGGTCCTGAACATTTCCGCCAGGACGTCCTTGGCCATCTTCCCGGAGATTGTATCCCTTGCCACCAGCTTAATCAGCCCCGCCAGGTTTTGCGCCGTCACCGGGCTTCCCAGAATTGACTTGCCGTTCTCCTGCAACAAATAACTCAAGTCGTTCAAAACCCAGTTCGCAGCCAGTTTTGGCTCCCCACACGCTTTCACCGTCATTTCAAAGTAGTCCGCCACGGCCCTTGATGCCGTCAGCAGAGATGCGTCCTGCCGCGGCAGAGCGTATTCAGTCTCGAACCGGCTTCCCCTCGCCTGGGGAAGTTCAGGCAGAGATTTCCAGACCTCCTCCTTCCACTCTTCCGAAACCACCAGCGGCAGAAGGTCAGGCTCTGGAAAATACCGATAGTCGTGCGCGAATTCTTTTGACCGCATGCCGTACGTGCGTTGCTCACGGCTATCAAACAGGCGGGTTTCCTGGAAGATCTCGCCGCCGTTTTCGAGAACCTCGACTTGCCGTTCAACCTCATACGCCAGCGCCTTCTGCAGAAAGCGAAAGGAATTCAGGTTCTTTACCTCGGTCTTGGTTCCGAAGGAACTTGCGCCCTTCTTTCGCACGCTGACGTTTGCATCCACCCGGAGGCTTCCCTCTTCCATATTGCAGTCGGAGACCTCCAGGTAGAGCATCAGGGTTTTCAGGCGAGTAAGATAGTCGTAAGCCTCTTCGGGCGAGCGCAGGTCCGGCTCACTGACAATTTCAATTAATGGCACCCCGGAACGGTTAAGGTCGATATAAGTCTTCTCTGCTGAATCCACAAAGCCTTCATGGAGAGACTTGCCGGCGTCTTCTTCCATATGCACGCGTGTGATCCCGACCCGCTTCTTTGCGTCCGCAACTTCTATTTCAATCCAGCCATCTTCGGAAAGTGGCTCATCGTATTGCGAAATCTGGTATCCCTTGGGCAAATCCGGGTAAAAATAATTCTTTCGCGCAAAGCGTGAGCGTGGATTGACGCGGCAATTGAGCGCCAGCGCAGCCTTCGTAGCCATCGTTACCGCTTCACGATTCAGGACCGGCAGAGCCCCCGGCAAGCCCAGACAAACAGGGCAGGTATTCCGGTTCGGCGGATCGCCAAAATGCGTTGAGCACGCGCAGAAGATTTTCGACCGCGTAAGGAGCTGGACGTGGACTTCCAGGCCGATAACTGGTTCGTATTTGGCTAGAGTTTCAGGGGATAATGTTATCAGCGTGGACATCAATACTCCGTTTTCTCTCTGTGTACGGGGCGCCCGAGGGGTTCAGGCTTAGGCACCTTGATGCTGGTGCGAATTCATATTATACATTACGCCCCACGCAAATCCGTCGGGCTGGCCCAAGTAAGTTCTCAGCTGGGTGGCAACGTAAGGACTGCCTGGAACATCCACTGAATATAGCGCAGCGCATTATATGCCGCTATGATTTGTGTCCAGCGCACTGAGCCTTGATGAATAGTTCGTTTGAGTTCATTTGGACGGCATGCTTATAATCTGTGTTAGAGAGAGGGCCATGGCGAAACCAAAAACTTTAGGTGAGTTGAAGAAATCCGGCTATCGCAGCCAGGGCGTAAAGGACGAGATGCGCGCCAACCTGATCCGAAAGCTGCGCGACGGCGAAGCTATTTTCTCTGGCATTGTGGGCTTCGAAGATACGGTCATCCCACAGATTTCCAATGCTATTCTTTCGCGCCACAATTTTATACTGCTGGGATTGCGCGGCCAGGCCAAGAGCCGGATTCTACGATCTCTCGCTTCCCTGCTGGATGACGAAGTCCCTTTCATTGCCGGGTGCGAGATCAATGACGATCCGTTGAGTCCCATTTGCCGCGCATGCCATGAGTTAGTCGCCAAAGAGGGTGATGCAACTCCCATCGATTACTTGCCGCGCGACCAGCGCTATGTGGAGAAGCTGGCTACTCCCGACGTTACCATTGCGGACATAATCGGTGACCTCGACCCCATCAAGGCGGCCCGCGGCGGGCACGCTCTCTCGAGCGAACTGACGATCCATTACGGCCTGTTGCCGAGAGCCAACCGAGGTATTTTTGCCATCAACGAACTGCCGGACCTTGCCGGCAAGATTCAGGTGGGATTGTTCAACATCATGCAGGAGGGGGACGTTCAGATTAAGGGCTATCCCGTCCGGCTGCCTCTGGATGTGGTCCTGGTCTTTACCGCTAATCCCGAAGACTACACGGCGCGCGGCAAAATCATCACCCCGCTAAAGGACCGGATCGGTTCGGAAATTCGCACTCACTATCCCACTTCTCTCGAGCACGGAATTGCCATCACGTCGCAGGAAGCCTGGAGCGAGCGGGACGGGGCCATCCGGTTGAACGTACCACGCTTCATCCGTGAGCTGATTGAGACCATCGCGTTTGAGGCACGCGAAGAAAAAAAGATCGACAAGCGCAGCGGTGTCAGCCAGCGGATGCCCATCACCTGTCTTGAAAATGTCATCTCGAACGCCGAGCGCCGCGCCCTGACCCGAGGCGAGAAGACAGCAGTCCCCCGCCCTTCGGACATCTATGCCGGCTTAACTTCATTGACCGGGAAGTTTGAGCTCGAATATGAAGGTGAGCTGAGAGGCGCGGAGAACATTGCCCGCGACGTCATACGGCAGGCTAATGCCCGCATTTTCAAGAAGTACTTTGACGACGTCCCGCTGCAGCCCCTGGTCCAGTGGTTTGAGTTGGGCGGAACCCTGAAGTACGAGGAAGACGCTTCCACAGCGGACTTGTACTCGCAATTCAAGAAGATTCAGGGACTTCTGGAAACAACGCAAACGCTCGGCATCAAATCCAAAGACGATCCTGCTGTGCTGGTCTCCGCCGCAGAGTTCATTCTGGAAGGACTCTACGCCCTGAAGAAAATCAGCCGCAATGAGGAATTCGGATTTTACGTGGAGCGCCGGAGTTCGGAGCCGGTGAGTGAACCAGGCGAGAGGTTCAGCCGCCGCCACCGTTCGTTGAACTAGCCACCGGAGCTGACCGGGGCGCCACCTGTACGGCCGAGAGGCAAAACCTCGATGAGGTACATCAAGTACGGAAAACATGTCCCCGACCCCTTCGAGGGCCTGAGCGCTGAGGACCTGATGCAGATGCTTCAGGACTTCCTCCTGGACAGCGGCTTCTACAACCAGTATTACGGCGTCTACGAAATGGACTCCGAGAAAACAATGGAGCAACTGCGCCAGGCTCTGCTGGAGGCCTTGGAACAAAAGGGCATGATCTCCGAGGAACTTCTCCAGGAAATGCTTGAAAACCCGGAGAATTCAGCTCTTTCACAAGCCCTCGACCGGATGCTTCAACAACTGGCGGACGAGGGTTATGTTTCGATCGAACAGCCGCAGCAAGGCGCCGTTTCGGAGGCGCGCCAGGGCCAGATGGGGCAGGGCGAAGGGCAAACAAAGTTTGAAATTACCGACAAGGCATTGGACTTTCTTGGCTTCAAAACGCTGAAGGACCTGCTTGGATCGCTCGGCAAATCAAGCTTTGGCCGTCACGATACCCGCGAGATGGCCACCGGCGTTGAGTCCGACGGATCAAGCCGC
>DATLWV010000283.1:0-2833 GCA_035576145.1 Terriglobia bacterium | reverse complement strand
AAAGCCGCTTGCCGTGACCGTGAGCAGATACGCGCCGGCTGGTACTGCGCTGAACTCGAATTCACCATTGCCATTGGTGCGGCCAGATTTCGACCACGCCGACCCGCTGGCATGGAGAACGACACCGGCGTCTCGAATGGGCCGATGCTGCGGATCATGAACAATGCCGCGCACGTTCCCGAAGATGGTTGCAAACGCAGCCCCCGTAAGAGCAAAGGCTGACGCAAACAGGAATAGAACCCGGATTGACTTCATGAAAGACCTCCTCGGCAAGAATGAAACACCCGTACCTCCGCGTTTCATTCGCAGGGCAATTCCAGCGATGGGTTGATTGAGAGATTAAACCGAGTGGGATTTGGGAGGCGGGTCAGGAGGCTTTGCGTCAGTAGAGGTCACATGGAGAAGTTCCATCCCAGGACGGTACATTGATAAAGCCACACCGATGGCCGGATGCGACTTCGGGCAGCCGTAGACCATGTCCACATGCGAAGGCATTGAGGCGGAACCCGGTTGAGAAATGGAGCAGGTGCAGCTGACTGCATCCCGGGGCTTTTGAGTTTGGGAGTCCTCTGGAGAATGCATCCCCATCCGGCCGTTTGCCGCCATCATCGTGCACATTCCACCATGCTTGCAGCAACCACAGCTGCAGGCAGAGTGGCACGTGGCCATATCTCCCTTAATCAATAGAGATGTGTGAGAAGGGATCCAAAGGCCGAAGATAATCAAAATGGTCCAGAAAAAGCCCCTGATCACAACCTTAGAATTATATCATGCGTGGAAGATTGCCGAGTGTTGGATGCCTGGGAGTTTCCATTCCCGCCGGATGACCATTACGCCGGACGCCGCTCATGGTACGATACTGCCACTCGTGTGACGGCAGCAAGAATCTCTATCCACAAGAAGCGGAGGATCGGTGATGAAAAAGCCCTTTCTGCTGTTGGTGGCAATCTTTTTCTTTGTCCTGGCCCCCATGTGGGCCCTCGACAACGGCCTGGCAAGAACTCCACCCATGGGTTGGAACAGCTGGAACAAATTTGGCTGCAACGTCAGCGAGAAACTCATCAGAGGAATGGCCGATGCCATGGTCTCCAGCGGCATGAAAGACGCCGGCTACCAGTACATCGTGATCGATGACTGCTGGCAGGTGCGGCGTGACGCCAACGGCAACATCGTCCCCGACCCCGAGCGCTTTCCGTCGGGCATGAAGGCCCTGGCGGATTACGTCCATTCCAAAGGGTTGAAGTTTGGGCTCTATTCTATTCCGACGCCGGAACAGGGACTTGCCAGGATCGGCCAGGCAGCCGCGGCTATGAGTTCCAGGACGCCCGGCAGTATGCCGCCTGGGGCGTGGATTACCTGAAGTACGACTGGTGCAACCACAGCACCCAGAATGTGCAAGCCTCCTACGCCACCATGCGCGACGCTCTCAAGGCTTCAGGGCGTCCCATCGTCTTCAGCATGTGCGAGTGGGGCGAAGAGGACCCCTGGAAGTGGGCGGCCGATATCGGGAACCTCTGGCGGACCACCGGCGACATCACCGATTGCTGGGATTGCACGGGCGTTTACACCCGCGGCGTGATGCAGATAGTGGACCAAAACGCCGACTTGTGGTCGTTTGCGGGCCCCGGCCACTGGAACGATCCCGATATGCTGGAGGTCGGAAATCCCGGGCTCTCATTGGAAGAGAGCCGGTCGCATTTCAGCCTGTGGGCCATGCTGGCTGCGCCGCTGATGGCCGGCAACGACCTGCGCAGCATGCCGGCGGACATTGGTGAAATCCTGACCAACAAGGAAGTGATCGCTGTTGACCAGGATCCCCTGGGCCATCAGGGACAGCCGTACCGCGATTACGGCGATACGGAAGTGTGGCGCAAAGAACTGGCCGGCAACACGGAAGCCTATCTGCTGCTCAACCGAAGCGAGTCTCCCAAAGAGATCTCGGTGTATGTGGGCACAGACAAGCGAGTGAGGGACCTGTGGAAGCACGAGGACCAGGGACCTTTTGCGGACGGTTTTTTCCGCGCAAAAGTTGTCCCCCATGGTGTGGTAATGGTAAAGGTCCTGACCAGATAGGCCCCGGGGAAAGAGCCCAGGGGCTGACCACGGCGAGACTGGTGGCTTGCAACCCTAAACGGGTTTTGCCGGAGGATTGAACCAATTCTCCCCGCCAGGGCCTTCGGAAGCCGGACGGAACGGCTGTTTTCTCACCAACTCCCATGAAGCCCAATACGGCTGGGGGGAATCTGGTCTGAAAAAGGCAGCTCCATCAACCCCCAAGCGCACCCCGCAACAACATAAGAGCGGTTATTGACCAACCGTCTTGGTCGCTTGCTCCGCCGAGGCTGCCGGTGCACCTGGCGTACCGGCCTGAAGGCTGGCGATCTGACCTTGAAGATCTTTGGCTAGTTCCTCAAGAATATGGACTTGCTGGGTCTTCCGGTCCAGGGCCGATTGCAGCTTGGAGATCTGGCGCTGGAGCCGCTGGTTCTCGCGACGCAGGACGTCCAGCCCCTGCGGCGGGAACAGTTCATCAAGGTCTTTTCCTTTTGCAGCCGGGGTCCGCAGTCCGGTTTTGATGGAAGAATAAGGTGAAACTTGCGCTTGAGAGTCCCTGATAAGAGCATCCAGGTCCTTCCGCTCCTGGGAAGGAGGACAGAGCTGGCGCAAGGCCATCAGGCGTGCCAGATCGGGTCGATTCCTGCCACGTTCCCAATGCTGTACGGCCCCCTTCGTGGCATTCAGCAGTCGCGATAATCCTTCCTGGCTTACCTGAAGCTTCTGTCGTACTCTGCGAATTACTTTTGATACATCGAGCTCAGCCATCGAGGACCTT
>DATLWV010000282.1:0-2646 GCA_035576145.1 Terriglobia bacterium | reverse complement strand
TTCAAGTTCTCTGGAGGCTTGTACCGACCGGTTGACCAGCGCTCCAAAAGTCACGATGGTCAGGTCGCTGCCTTCCCTCACTAACTTTGCTTTTCCGAACGGGATCATGTAATCCGGGCCGGGGTAGGGTGCTCGGTTGTACGTCTGCCGGTAGAGATGTTTGGGTTCGAGAAACAGTACTGGGTCATCTGAGCGGATGGCCGTGCGGAGCAATCCGTTGGCATCCAGCGCATTTGAGGGCATCACTACGCGCCAGCCCGGCAGATGCGTGAAAATCGACTCGCCGGACTGGCTGTGATAGATGGCGCCGCCCATCAAATATCCACCTGAGGGGACCCTCACTACCAGCGGGCACGAAAACACATTGTTGGACCGCCAGCGCATGGTCGGAATCTCATTTCGCATCTGCATGAACGCCGGCCAGATGTAATCGAAAAACTGGACCTCGACAACCGGCTTGAGGCCGCGCGTGGCCATGCCCATGGCCCTGCCCAGGATGCTGGCCTCTGCGATAGGGGCGTTATAACAGCGGGCGGCGCCAAAATGGCGCTGCAGCCCATGGGTGATCTTGAAGACGCCTCCCTTGCCCTTGAGGTGAGCCAGATCTTCTTCGTGGCTGCAATCTGCAACATCTTCGCCGAAGACCACAACGCGCGGATCGCGCGACATCTCATCCCGCATGCAGGCATTGAGAAGGTCCACCATGGTCTTGGGTTCGCCATGCGATTTTGCCGGATGGTCGAATCTCTCCGAAGTCGGATCAACCGTAGGGGAATAGATAAAGTCCATCAGTGTTTCCGGATCGGGGGGAGCGGCGGCCAGTGCCTCGTCGGCGGCCTCGCGAACCTCACGGTCCACTTCAGCTTCCAGGGCCTTCAATTCCGCCTCCGTCGCCAGGCCCTCTCTTACCAGGTGATGCGCCAGCTTGTGGACGGGATCCTGCTTCGCTTCCTTCTGCCGGATTTCCTCCAGCTTGTACATCTTTTCGTCGTCAGACATGGAGTGCGAATAGGGGCGGACAACGTGACCGTGAATCAGTGCGGGTTTTCTTTGCTCGCGCACGTAGGAAACGGCCCTTCCAGCAGCTTCGTAGCTTTCCACGAAGTCTGTCCCGTCGCACTCCGTGACCAGGAGGCCGGGGAAATCTCTGACCAGGCCGGAAAGGCTGCCGCCGGCGGTCTGGTCGTCAACAGGCACAGAGATGGCATATCCGTTATCTTCTATCAGGTAAAGCACCGGCAACTGGCGCAGGCAGGTGTAATTGAGGGATTCCCAGAATTCACCTTCGCTGGTTGCGCCATCACCCAGAGAAGTGAACGCGATTTCGTCGGGATGAAAGCTCGGCGCCAACTCCGCTGCCTCAGGAACGTGGGAGTAATACCGGTTCGCTTCAGCCGCACCGACCGCCTGCAGCACCTGGGTGCCCGTGGCGCTGGAGGGTGAGACAATGTGGAGGAGCCTTGAAGTCCAGTGGGAAGGCATCTGCCGCCCGCCCGAGTTTGGGTCGTCTTTTGCCCCGACGCTTCCCAGGAAGATGTCCAGCGCCGTCATACCCAGTTCAAGACAGAGGGCCCGGTCGCGGTAATACGGGTAAAACCAGTCGACCCCCGGCTTCATGTGCATGGCGGTTGCTACCTGGATGGCCTCGTGCCCAACGCCGTTGATCTGAAAATAGGCGCGGTTCTGGCGCTTCAGTTGGATTTCCTTGTCATCAACTTTCCTTGCCAGGTACATGACGCGGTAGGCGTGGATGAGCAAATCTTTGGATGGCCGGGGTGGCTTATAGGTCGAAGTAACTGTCGCCATTCCGCTCCTTGCGAAAGAAATCTTTTCTTATAGATTACATCTTTTTGCCGCCGCAATCCCGCCAGATATTATTAGAATTCGAAGAGGCAATGTCAATGACCGGGGTTAGATTAGGTGTGCTGCTCTTGTCCTTCGAAGGCGAAGGGGCAGAAATGCCCGAAAAATCAGCCTTTCACTGCCCTGGTGCGCGGGCGGACACGCCACCAGGATGGTTTCGGGCGGAACCGGATGCACGCCAGGCACCGGAGTTTTCGGTTGGGTGCGCGCGCTAGTGTATGGTAGCATGAGCGAATAAAAGGCGAAGGCGCCTGCCCATGCATAGGAGCCACAGAGGCGATATGAAAGTCCCGGCACAAACCAAGCTGATTCCCCAGACCAATGAATTGCAGGGTCGGTCTGGCGATCCTGTTTCCATCGAAAATGTAGTTCGGGAAATTCAGACAAGCTTCAAAGGTTCACGGCGCGAAGGGGGAGTGACGGCCCTGCGGCATTACCCGGCGAGGGAAGCGCGCGTCGTCCCGTTTCCACACTTCCTTCCTGAGCGCGTAACGGATGCCTTGAGATCAAGGGGGGTTGAAAATCTTTATTCGCACCAGGCGGTTGCTGCAACTCTGGCACATGAAGGCAAGAATGTTGTGGTCGTTACTCCCACGGCCTCGGGGAAAACGCTCTGTTACAACTTGCCGATCCTGAGCGCTCTGGTCCAAAACCCCGATGCGAGGGCGCTCTACCTATTTCCAACCAAAGCCTTGTCACAGGACCAGCTGGTAGAACTGAACCGATGGACGGAAAAGCTGGGTGGCGATCTTCGGACGTTTACCTACGACGGCGACACTCCCC
>DATLWV010000281.1:0-3436 GCA_035576145.1 Terriglobia bacterium | reverse complement strand
ACAAGCTCCAGGACCGCTGAGAAGCGGTCTCGTGTCAGGTCGTCCCACCAATGGTCAGTGCCTGCCACGAGATTTCTCTCCTGCCAGTTTGCGCATCATTGCAACATTCCGCCTGTCATCATCCGGTTCGTCCAATGGCGTTTCGCAGATGAATGGGATACCGTGCAGTTTCGGGTGGCGGACAATCCTGGCAAAAGCTACAGCCCCAATCAGCCCCTTGCCGATATGCTCGTGCCGGTCAACGTGAGAATCAAATGCCGCCTTCGAATCGTTGGCGTGAATCACCCTGACTTTCCTGATGCCCACGGTCCGGTCAAGGTGCTTGATTGTCTCGGACAGCCCTTTTTGAGTGTGTATTGAATAACCAGCGGCAAACGAATGCGCAGTGTCAATGCACGCCCCAACAGGCATTTCCCTGCCGGCTCCCGAAACCATTTCCGCAACTTCTTCAAAGCTTCTGCCAATGACAGATCCCTGGCCAGCGGTGTTCTCAATCAGAATTGTCAGCCCGTCGAGAGTGATCCCATTGGCCGCCTCTTTAAGCGATTCGATGCAGGTGGCGATGGCCTGAGAAACAGTTGAACCCTTGGAACTGCCCGGGTGCGCCACGAGGTAATCCGCCCCAAGTGCCAGCGCCCGCCGGAGTTCCCTGCGGAAAGCTTCCACCGATTTCGCGCGAATCTCCGGATCGGCCGAGGCGAGGTTTATCAGGTAATTGTCATGAATTACCAGCGGTGAAAGCTTGAGGGCCTCACGCTCTGCACGGAAGCGTTCACATTCCTGCGGTGTGGGATCAATGGTCCGCCAGCCCCGCGGGTTAGCGGAAAACATCTGGAACGTGTCGCAGCCGATTTCGCCCGCACGCCGGGCTGCATTCTCCAGCGCTCCTGCAATCGACGTGTGTACGCCCACGCGCAATCGGCGTTTCCGCGCATTTTGCATGAGGCATCTTAACAGAGCATATTCGGGAGCGTCAATTTCGTGGGGCCAGAAGCGTGATGAGTGGCAGCTTTCGCAAATATCGGTGGTTGCCCTTACCACATATACGGGCAATTTAAATTTCGAGGGGCGCCCTTGACTAAGGATTCGCAAACACTATATCCGCTTGATTGTCGGCGTGCCGACAACTTGAAGTGATACCTTAAGGTATGCGCGTGGGACGGCTATGTTGGCGGGCTCTTATGCCATGCGGAAGACAGCAGGAATTCCTCCTTATCGTAAATGGATTGCGATGCCTCACTTGCAAATTTCTCGTGATAACGGGATTGACCCGAACAAGTTTTAAAGCTATACCTTAAGAATTGCATCCAACAACCGACTTATGCCCTTAGGGCGCCCGACCTACGACTCCGTCACCCGGCACCAGATGAAGCCAGCAGACCGCGGTACAGTTGTAATGCTGCAACTCATACGTTAAACTTCCACGCTTCGGTCTTGTATCATTCAAGAGATGTAGTTGCTCGGAACTTTAAGCCACCCCGGTAAAGCACGGCCCAAATTGCCCACAGGCGAGCCTTATGTATGGGAATCGTTATGGAAATTGTGAGCAAAACAAGTGACAGAGTATTTGGGGCCGCGGCCCACATAGGGTACTTCGCCACATGAGACTTCTGCTCCCTCGCAGTTTCCGGATTGCCAATATTTCCCTCTGCTCTGAGGGGTGGACCCGCAGAGCCTCGCGCACCGAACGGTCTGCCGTTTACCTATTGATTGGCTTGGGTCTACTACCGCTTGGGGCCTGCCACAAGAAAGAGCCGCCGCCGCGACCGTACCTGGCCTTCGTCGTCAATAATCAAAGCCAGTCGGTTGCTATTGTTGATCTGGCGGTCCCGAAAGTTGTCAGCTCGATTCCGGTTGCCCAGCTGCCCGAAAAAGCTGTCCGCAGGCCCGGTCATACTGAAATATACGTGGCTTCGCAATCGGGAAAAATCAGCGTGATCAAGTTCCCGACGTTGACGGTTGCGCACACCATCGATGTCGGGCAGTCCGCGGGAGACCTGCTGTTCTCCCCCGACGGAAATCGTGCCTACACGCTTGAGCCACAGGCCGGCCAGGTTGTATTTCTGGACTGCAACACTCTGAAGGAAACCGGCCGGGTTAGCCTGGTCCCGAATCTTGACCACATGGCCATCACTCCTGATGGCAAGACTCTGATTGCAAGCGATCCGGGGGGAGACCGCCTGTTCTTTGTGAGTACAAACACACAAAGAGTCCTCGGAAACGTCAAAGTCGGCAATACTCCCGGCCCCCTGGCGGTCTCCCTCGACGGTTCGGTAGTCTTTGCGGCAGATACAGGTGACGAAAAGATTTCTGCGGCAGAGATTCCTTCACGCACAATTCTTGCCCACATTGAGACGGGATCAAGGCCCGACGGGCTTGTTCTGAAGCCCGATGGGGGAGAGCTGCTCGTCCTCAGCGACGAAGCTTCAACAATGACAATCGTTGACGCCTCTCACAACAACGTTGAACAGGTGCTGCCCACGGGAAAAGGTCCTGTCGCCGCGGTCTTCAATCAGGATTCGAGCGTCATGTACCTGGCCACCAGGGCTGACGGCTTCATAACCGCATTCGATGTTGCCAATCGCGCCGTAGTAAGCACAATCCACGCGGGGGTTTCGCCCCTGGCCCTTGCCCTGACCCCCGACGAGCGCTTCCTGGCTGTGGCGGACAGCGCCACAGGCAGTCTCGCCGTTCTTCACGCGGATCCACTTTCCTTGATCACCGTTGTGCCCGTCGGCTCAAATCCGACGGACGTCATCATCCCCGGGTGGGAATGGAACAACACGGGGCGCTGAGAAGGCTTTTGAGATTGACTTGTTGCGGATATTACATTGCGCCAGATTGGTAGCAACTTAATCCAGAACTTAACTTTCCTGTTATAAGTTACTGTTTCAAAGACCTCTAACGATTTTTTCCACAAGTCATTTCCTGCCAAAGTTCCTACCAGTTCTGAAACTCTTCGGAAAGGTCCAGGGTCAGCCACCCTTCCTGGGGCATGATCTGGAGGGGAAGATCGTCAGCCCAGAGGGAAATCTGAAGCTGAATCTGGTTGCAGGGACTGATTCCGAGGATGCTATGGGTCAAACGGACCTCGAATATTTGGGAAAATCTTGCCTGTAGGTTGTCCCCTGTCGCCTGTGGAACCTGAAGAGGCTCGCCACCTTTCCAGAACTCGATGTTGACGACGCTCTCCTCATGGACCGAAACATGCAACCGCGCATTGCTGTCGCCGTCGATGTTGATCCGGGTCTCCCAGGATGTATGTTCCTCCCTGAATGCCGCCGGGAAATCCAGCCGAAGGAAAAGAGCATCGCGGCTGCAGCCGTAATAAAGGGCCTCCAGGCAATTGCGCACACCGTGCATTGAACCGGAAGTGGTATCGGGGAGATATATTCCCGCCCCCAGCCATTCAAAGTAGTTTGTCTCCAGGCCGTCA
>DATLWV010000280.1:0-1720 GCA_035576145.1 Terriglobia bacterium | reverse complement strand
TGTCTTGCCCACTGCAGTCGCAATCTGCTCGGCCGCCGTGATTGTTTCTTCCGCGGTATCGAGCCCGGGAACCACTTCCACCAGTTTCATCACCGGCACGGGATTGAAAAAATGCAGCCCCACAAACCGCGCCGGGCGTCGCGTCACGCCCGCAAGGCGCGTGATGGAAATCGAAGAGGTGTTGCTGGCAAAAAGTGCTTCCGGGCGGCAGAGGGCGTCTAGCGACCGGAACACCTCCGCCTTAACGTCAAATTTTTCGGTGACGGCTTCAATCACGATGTCGGAGGAAGCCAGATCAGAAAGCTCGACCGTAGTCTTCAACCGGCTTTCGGCCTGCTGCTTTTCCTCTGCCGTCAGCCGGCCCTTCTCAACGTCTCGGCCAAGCCCGCGTGAAATCTTTTCTGCCCCGCGCCCCACCAGCTCCTGCGTTGTGTCGTGCAGAACAACCGAATATCCGTTGCGGACCAGCACCTGGGCAATTCCGTGACCCATAGTCCCGGCGCCCACCACTGCAATAGATTGCATTGACCCGTTCCGTGCTGACCGGTTTTCAACGTTCGTCATGAGGTCATACTAAGGCTGAACAAGCTTTCTATTCTACCTGAGAATTTCGCCGATGCGGCCCCATCGGACATGCCGGGTAGCAGCATCCCACGAAAAATAGACAAGGCTAACTTTCCCCAGAATATCAGCCCGCGGGACAAAGCCCCAGTATCGGCTGTCGTATGAGTCAGTACGGTTATCGCCCAATACAAAAAAATCAGCGGGTGGTACGTGGAGGCCGTCACTATTGATGAAACGGGGCATCTCACGCGCCCACGCGGGATCAAAGCCGTCGGAGACGAGGGTCGCCGCCGGCACATTAGGGTTAGGTGGAAAGTCATCGCGCAAAGTCACCGGGTGGGCTGGGGGCCGGACGAATGATTCATTCAGGGGTTGTCCGTTGGTAAAAACCTTGTCATGCTTGACCTTCACAGTGTCTCCGCCTGCCGCGACGACCCTCTTGACATATATCACCGTGGGGTTTGTGGGCATACGAAAAGCTACAAGGTCACCAACCTGCGGTGCGTTCCGTAAATAGGCTCGCTTATCAAGCAGGAAATGATCCCCTTTCAGCATTGTCGGAAACATGGATTCTGCCGAAACTTTGAAACCTTGTGCAATTCGAGAATGGATAAAAGACCGCAATGAATGATGCCCTACCCAGACTAGGATTATCAATAGGCCATAAACGTACCAACGGTTGTAGGCCTTCAACCTATAATCAAGAGGGGCACTTCGCGAGCAGTGGATGGCATCCCACAAAATAAAGAGCCAAAGCGATAACAGCATCAGAAGTGGCGCAACTATGTTCCAAGGCTGCCGGGGAATGAATAGTAATTTGAAGTAGATCAGTCCAGCAACCAGTGCGAGTAGATTAACTATGATTGCCCGGAATGGCCGCCCGCTGTAAAGCTCACCGAGCCCTGCGGCTGCCACACTAAGAAGCGCAGCCCGCCACGGAACTCGTCGTGACACTGGGACTACTGGGCCTCCCTGGGTCAAATCGGTTTCCCCATCTCCCCAAATCGCCTATCCACTTTAAGAGTTGGTTCTTTCCACCGCCAGCGCAATGGCGTTGCCACCGCCGAGGCAGAGCGCAGCAATTCCGCGCCGTGCGTCGCGGCGTTCCATTTCGTAGAGCAGATCCACCAGAATGCGCGTTCCCGATGCGCCGATA
>DATLWV010000279.1:0-6480 GCA_035576145.1 Terriglobia bacterium | reverse complement strand
GAGTTCGGAGCCATTCCTCCATCTGGTTAAGGATGCGTGTCGCGGCCCCTGCCTGCTGGGTGACAACCCCCCTGGCCCGCTCACCCAGCTGGCGCGCGTCGGCCGGGTGATCGAGCATGCGGAGGACGGCGTCAGCCAGCCCATTGGCGTCGGCCACCTGGACTGCGCCGCCTGCCTTCAGAAACAGGCTCGCCACGTCGCGAAAATTATACATATGAGGGCCAAACAGTATTGGCTTGGCCCAGAATGCAGGTTCGACTACATTGTGGCCGCCGGTCGGGACCAGGCTGCCTCCGACAAACACAACGTCGGCTACCCCTACAATTTCCGCAAGTTCGCCGATGGTGTCGAGCAACAGAATTTCATTTTGAGAGAGCAGACGGCGCATTCCATCTTCGACTTCCGGAAGGCTTGTTCGCCGAACCGTGCTCAGGTGCCGCGACTGCAGCATTTCCGCAACTTCATCAAACCTGGCGGGATGTCGCGGCGCAAGAATCATGAGCGCGCGGGGATGTTTCTCGCGGATCTTTTGCCAGGCTGCGAGCACCAGAGGTTCTTCTCCGCGCATGGTGCTTCCGGCCACGAAAACCGGGCTGCGGTTTTCTTTGGCAAGAACCTCTTTTATTCTTGCGCCAAACCTTCCGAATTCGGGAGCCCGGGTGTCAAATTTGAGATTGCCGGTTACGGTTATTTGGCCGGGATTGGCGCCCAATGCCTGAAAACGTTCCCCGTCGGTGTCGGTCTGGGCGCAGATTCGAGTAATGTTTGCCAGAACGCGGCGCATGAAAGGACGGCCCATCCGGTAGCCGGAGAATGACCGGTCTGAAACCCGCGCATTTACCAGGATTGTCCGACAACCAAATTCGCTGACGGTTTTCAGCAGGTTAGGCCAAAGCTCCGTTTCAACTATGACGAAGACGGACGGGCGGATATGCCGCAGCACGCGGCGCACGGCCCACTTCCAATCGAAGGGGAGAAAGAACTGGCCGGCAACTGGCGGCAGTTTCTTTTCTCCGGCTTCGCGCCCGGCTGCCGTCACGCTGCTGAGGAAGATTTTCCGGTCGGGATAACGCTGCTGGAGCTGCTTCACGAGTCCGGCGACGGCCAGAGTTTCCCCCACCGACACGGCGTGAATCCAGATTGCGCCCGGCGCCTCCTGCCGGAGGTTAGCGGGCAGCCTGCCCAGTCTCTCGCGCCAGCCTGCCAGTTCTTTTCTGCCCCGGTGCCGCCAGATGTAGTAGGGCGCCATCAGGACGAGGCCGACGCTGAATAAGATGCTATACAGTCGGTACATGCGAGGATAAGGGCAGCGCGGGAGCCAAGGGCTTTCAAATCAACCAGAGGCAATTATAAGTTGAAAAAGGAAGAATCGCTATGGAAAGCGGTCCCCCCGGCGGGCCGCGAGGCGCCGGTGGGCAGGTATTCATACCGCGATGTCAGGATGGTGGAGGGGCGTCACGGACGGTGGCGCCCCCTGATGCTGCCAGGACCTTGACCTGTTACTTCTTGTAGTACTCGGCGTTCTTTTCAATAAAGCTATTCCATTTTTCCGGCAGGTCGTCCTGAGGGAAAATTGCTGAAACGGGACAGACCGGAACGCAGGCCCCGCAATCGATACATTCCACAGGGTCAATATAGAGCATTTCCGATTCCTCAAAGTTTGCCTCGTCTTTGCGAGGGTGGATGCAATCCACCGGACAGACGTCCACACAGGCGGTGTCTTTTGTACCGATGCAAGGCTCAGCGATGATATAGGCCATTCTAACTTCCTCCGCAATTGTTTCCGAGGTGCTGGTTTGCACCCCGTCTGAATCTAGATTAGTTGGCGCGCATGAAGAATGCGACGACTTAAGTCGGCGTCCGGGCAGGAGCGAACACACCCTCCCAAGCCAAACCGCCATTATACCCCGGATTGGGGCAACAACTTGCCGCTTTTACGCGGGAAGATTAGGATGTGATAGTCCCTTATGACCTCGCTGGATGCCATCGCGACGCTGCGGCGTGTCCCCTTCTTTGCCGTTCTCGGTGAAGAGGAACTTCGCCGCCTGGCCGCCCATTGCGTCGTCCGATATCTCAACAAAGATGAACTGTTGTTTGCAGAAGGTGACCCCTGCGAAGGCATGTATGTCGTCAAATCCGGCGCCATAAAGGTATTTAAGATGGCGGACAACGGCCGGGAGCAGGTCCTGGTAATCGAGCGGGCAGGTTCGACGGTGGGGGAGTTGCCGGTTTTTGACGGCGGCAACCTTCCGGCATCGGCTGCGGCCCTCGAGGATTCCAGCCTGCTTTTCCTTCCCAAGCGCGAGTTTCTCAGTTTGTGCCGGCAGAATTCTGAAGTTGCCTTTGCCGTCATCCGGTCGCTGGCGTGGCGGTTCCGTTACATGACCTCGCTGGTGGAAGAGCTGTCGCTGAAGGAAGTCAGCCACCGGCTGGCGAGGTTTCTGCGCGACCGTGCGCTCGGCGTGGGAGTCCGGACGCGGCGCGGCATCGAATTCCCGCTTGAAGAAACCAATCAGCAGATTGCCGCTGAAATTGGCACTGTTCGTGACCTGGTTTCACGGAACCTGCGCAGGCTGGTCGATCGCAAGATCATCAAGATGGAACGGAGAAAGGTGATTGTGCTCAACATGGCTGACCTGGAAGAGCAGATTGCCGGAACCAAACGCGCTTCCGGATAGCTCCGCTGGATTTCAAAATCCGTTGTGATTTTCCAGCCTTGACCTCGAATTCCTGGGTTTGATGCGAGGATTATAATCAGGTCATTTCCGTCTTGCTTTCGCCCGCTTCCTGCCCGTACTCTATATGACTGTTTTTCATCAAATGAGGAGTGAGCGTGAGCGCAGAAATTTCGCGTCTGGTCGTTTTCACGGAGAGGGAAGAGGGGCCCGTCTGTGGACTCGATGCGAAAGTGATCCACGACGCGGGCGGCGACCTTCGATATGGCAGAGCAGGCAGCCTTACTGATCGCGTCGCACTGGCACAATCCGCTGAGGTCCTGATTGCCAGCACGGCGCCGATGGGGCGTGAATTCCTCGATCAGTTACCGCAGTTGAAAGGAATCGTGCGGCTGGGCATCGGAGTGGATTCGGTTGACCTCGATGCCGCCACCGATCTGGGAATCGTGGTGGCGAATGTGCCGGAGTTCTGCCAGGACGAAGTAGCCGAGCATGCCCTGGGCCTGCTGCTGGCCGTGACTCGCAAAATCGCTCTGGCCGACCGGTTGACCCGCCAGGGGAAGTGGGTTGTCGGGATACAGGAAAGCATGCTGCCCATTCGTCGGCTGCGGGGCCAGACGCTGGGCCTGGTCGGATTTGGCCGGATCGCGCACAGATTTACGGGCATGGCCAAAGCGCTTGGCCTTCGTGTGATTGCTGCAGATCCCTACGCGGTGCCGGAGGTTGCGCAGGCGGCTGGGGTAACCCTGATGCCGCTTGAGGAACTGCTGCCGCAAGCCGACATAGTTTCACTTCACGTTCCGCTCACATCTGAAACTCGTTGCCTGATCAACTCAGATGCCTTTGCGCTGATGAAGCGCGGCGCCATCCTGATCAACACCGCCCGCGGCCCGGTGGTAGACGAAGTCGCGCTGGAAGAGGCGCTGGCTGACGGCGATCTGGGCGGTGCCGGCCTGGACGTTCTTGAAACCGAGCCACCCCGGATTCCTCATCCGCTTTTGGAGTTCAACAACGTTGTGGTGACCTGCCATTACGCCTCCTGCAGCCTGGAGGCTTATGCGGATTTGCGCCGTAGTGTGTCGGAACAGGCGGCCCAGATCCTGCGCGGGGAATTTCCCCGGCACCTTGTGAACACCCGGGTAAAAGACTCGCCCCAGTGCAGGTTGCGCAAGACTGCCGCACAGGCTGATAACGCAGAGGGCCAATCCCCTGCTTTTAAATAGGCCCGACAACTCAGCAACCAAGATGGCTAAAAGACAAAAGAAGAAACGAGGCCGGCTCAAGGTGGTCCTGGTGGGCAAAGTTGCCGCGAAGGCCGTTGACGAACTCAATGCCACCATCAGGACCCCTTCAACGATTCTTGCTTTTCCAGTCAATCGCGAAAATCCCCGAATACTCAAGGCATTGTCGGCAGCCGATGTAGTGGTCGGTAACTTTCTTACCGAAAGCATGGCCCGCTCGGCGCAAAACCTCAAATTGCTGCAGGTCCCAAACGCTGGTACGGATGCCCTGAGGCTCGATCTGCTCTCCCCGCATACCACCGTCGCCAACGCTTATTTTCACGGCCCGGCCATTGCTGAGTTTGTGGTGATGATGGTCCTGGCCCTCCGCCGGGACCTGCTGAATCTGGATGCGAAGTTTCGGAAAGGTATCTGGGACGGCTCATGGATAGGGGGCGAAGTACCACCCGAGGAAGCCCTTGGGAGGAGCCTCGGCCTGGTCGGTTACGGAACAATCGGCCGTGAAGTTGCCAAGCGCGCGCGGGCGCTTGGAATTTCCGTCAAGGTCATCAGCGCTCATCCGCCGAAACGAAAGCCGCGCGACGTTGATTTCTGGAAAGGCCCGGCTGCGCTGCCACAGCTTCTGAAGGAATCCGACTTTGTCGTTCTTGCCTGCCCGTTGAACAAAAAGACGCGTGGCCTGATTGGACCGCGGGAATTCGCGCAGATGAAGCACAGCGCTTTCCTCATCAACGTTGCGCGCGGAGCAGTGGTTGACGAGGAGGCTTTATACCGGGCGCTGAAGGGCCGCCGGATTGCGGGCGCGGCCATTGACGTCTGGTACCGCTACCCGAAAGATAACGAACGCTGCCGACCCTCGCGGTTTCCGTTCCACAAATTGCCCAACCTGGTGATGACTCCGCACGTTTCCGGCTGGATGCTGGGCACGCGCCAGAAGCGGCTTCAGTTGGTGGCCGAAAACATCGACCGCCTCGTTGCAGGAAAGCCCCTGTTGAACGTTGTGCAGGGGCCGCGCAAGCACAGCCGGGCGGAGTGGAATACTTCCTGCTGAATTCCTCTGCGATATCTGACTAACGACTTGCCGGATGCATCCGCGGCAAACGCTCCTCCACCGGTGGCAGGGGAGGCAGCGGCACGTGCGGCTCGGTCTGGTACCAGTACGCCACGGAATAGTAATTGTCGCCGCGATTGTTGGCCGTACCGTGTTCGATGGTTGCGCGCAACGACTTTGTAAACGGAATCGGCGAATCGAGGTGGAAACGGTAAACCGACCACCGTGCTCCCTGGCGCTCGGGTCCTACGACGGGAGCTCCGAACAGCCCGTAGGCAAAGGGTTGGCCGCCAAAGTCCCATGCTCCAAGAAAATAGTCCTCCGTGCCGGTACCGACGATCGACGGCATCTTCTCCCCGTCAATAAAAAACATGTCGTCGCCCTCGCCCCACCATCCGTCCTTGTTTTCAAGGATGGACATGGCGACTCCCACAAACTGGCCGCGGCCTTTGGCATCCACCCACAAGTAATTGTCCTTGCCGTCAGGATTCTTGCCGTCGCTCACCACGGCCGTGCACGGAGCGCACTGGTTGTATTCCGCGTGGAAATAGAGCGTGTTCTCCGGCAGGGGATTTGAATAGGCGCGGTAGTCGATGTTGAAGTATAGAGCGCGAATCTCGTCGCGGCCTTCGTTGGTGACGGTAATGCGCGCATGCCTTTTGAACGGCATGGGGAAAAAGCTGTTCAGCGCCTTCGCCTCTCCCACCGCCAGCGGAACCGACTGGTAGGCAAAATAATCCCCCAGGCCCAAGCCGAAAAAGTCGCCGATAGGCGCCTCCACGCTGGGGTTGGTTTCGCTGTCCCAGTAAATGCGAAGGACAATCTTTTTCAGGTGATAGAGTTCCGGGTCGGCAATGGTGAACCAGATGTGGGTGATGACGCCGGGGCCGGGTTCGTCAAGCACCGTAAACGTCTGGCCCGGGGGAACGTGGCGGTAATCCTCATTTCCGCCTGTCCGGTCATAACTCGAGACCCGCTTCAAGACGTAAGAGTGAGGTTCAGGCAGCTGCCCAAGCCAGTCGCTGAAGTTCTGTGCCATGGCGGGCGCTGCCAGGGCGAGCATCATGATGAGGGGCACGGCTTTCCGCATCGGTTCCTCCAAATGTGCTGAAGTTCGGAAAAATGAATGCGGCGCGATTCTACCACAGGATGCCGCGGAAAGGCTCGCCGGTCGTCGCTTGTTGTGTCGGGTGGTTTATACTCAATTCAGGACGCGGTAGGTGAATCTTGACTCTGCGCAGCCCGCCGTGTGGAGACCCTGTAAACCACCGATGAAAACGCAACAGCAGCCTGTTCCCGCAAGAGTTCGAGTGCTGACCAGCGCCACCAATTCGCTGGTCAAAGTCTTTCGCCGGGCGTTCGCCGAGGGCGTTACTCGTGACGGATGGCTTTGTGGTGAAGGTCCGCACTTTCTTGAAGAGGCGCTCAAAACTCGCTCGCGGGCCATTGTCCACAGCGTTCTGGTTTCGGCAGACGCAGCGGAAAAGCATCAGGCATTGCTGGCCCGGCTTCC
>DATLWV010000278.1:0-11282 GCA_035576145.1 Terriglobia bacterium | reverse complement strand
GGAGCCGCTCAAATATCCCGGCCGTTTCGCGGACACCCTCTTCGAGAGGTGTGCGAGGGATTTCGCCGATATCGCGGTGCAGGGCGCTGTCGTCAAAGTCGAAGGCAATAGGGATGGGTTTTCCCTCGGCGCGGATCAGGTCGCGGGATTCAGGGAGCAGGCGTTTCAGGGTGTTGAGAAAATCGTCCATGTGAACCACGTCGCCACGGAGCGTGTACGTCTTGGCTCCTTCGATGGGAACTTCCGCGCAGCGCAGGAAAATTTCTGCCGTGTCTTTGGCGTATTGCATGTCAAAGCCGCCCGTAAAGCGGATGGTATAAGGACGCCCCACAATGGTGGCCTTGATGGCTTTGGTGGGGCCTGAAGTGATCCCCTGGTCCCTGCCCACGCCGTAAACTGTGCCCGGGCGCAGGCCGACGCTGGAGATGCCGTCGTTCAGGTAATAAATGCGGGCGTTGCCTTCGTTTGCCTGCTTGAACACTCCGTAATGAGTGTTGGGCTGCAGGGGCGCGCCTTCAGGAACCTGGCCATGCCCGTAAAATTCTTCCGGCCCGAAAACGGCCACTGAGCTTGCATAAACAATGCGCTTGATCTGGTCGCGCCGCTTGCGCACGACTTCAAAGGCGTTGACGGTTCCCAGAACGTTGACCTGTGCTCCAAGGCGCGGATTGGCCGCGCACATTGGAACTTGAAGCGCAGCCAGATGGATGAGGTGGGTGATTCCGTTTTCCGCAACGGCACGGTCCAACTGATCGAAATCAGTAATGTCTCCCTGTACAAAGCGGATCTGCTTCTGTTGTTCTTCAGTCAGCAGTTGCTGAAGCCTGTGTGCTTTCGCGTCGAGGTCATAAATCCATGGTGTATCACCACGTTCAATCAGTTTGCGGACGATCCATGAGCCGATAAACCCTTTGGCTCCAGTAAGAAGAAAACGAGTGCTGCTGTTTGATCCCTTCGAGGCTCGTGTCATGCGCAGGATTATATTGGGTTCCGGCAGGAGTTTCCAACCAGAAAAACGTGGCCGTCACTGGGCTCCTTGCGATTATGGTGAAGCAGGGGCGCGATTCAGACCTTATGTTCTAACAAGAATATCTTGCGGAAGTGCCGTTACCTGCTTGGAGACTCTCACCCGTGGCGTGAATCCTCTGCGGCCGGTTGCGTTTGGTGTTTAAAGGTCAGGATTCTCCCTCGTCGTGTTGGACCGCTACTTTCCTCCAACTCTCCGACCGGCCAAAATGGAGTGAATGCGGTCTCTCACATTTTTCGACATCACGATCAGCGCGCCTTACGCTTACTGCGTTTGCCAGCAACTGCTACTGTCGTGTCCTCCAGCGACAGCCGCATTCACGCGAACCAGCCTTCTGGCGTCAGCCGCTGACGCTGATGCTCTGGGCGAAGTTCCCGTTCGGGCGGGCAACAAATGTCACCGTTACCTGCTTCTGGGCCTGGTTGGCCAGTTCCTCGACGGACCCCTTTGCGCCGCCGATCTCAATCCTGGTCTTATTGGTCACCACAAACTTGTAAGAGACCTCGCTGGAACCCATCACAAACATGCATTTTGTGCCGGGTTCAACCATGGTGATGGTTCCATTCAAGGTTTCCGGCCTGTAGTTGTTCCAGTTGGCCTCTGCCGAAGTGGTAGTTTTCTCTTGCGCAGTTGCCGTTGGGACCCCCAACAACAGAGCGAAGGGAACGATCAGAAACAGAACGAGTTTCTTCATTTCTCGTTACCTCCTTTCTGCTGATCTTTTCCGTTGTTCGAAATCGTAATACCCTCCGTTAACTTAGATGCGTATCGGTACCCTGAAGGGAGCTCAACTGGACCGGCAGCTTCAGATTCGTGCTAGACTTTTTAGGTCTGGTCGTGAAGCACGGACCGTGAGTCGGATAGACCTTCCTCAGGCATGCTTCTCGAAACTATCCATGGGAAACAAGAGAATCCTGCTGACGAATGATGACGGCATAGGCGCTCCCGGCCTCCAGGCGCTCGAGAACGCCCTGACCTCGCTTGGCGAAGTGACGGTGGTGGCGCCCGACAGTGAGCGTAGCGGTTCCAGCCAGGCGCTCACCCTGCACCAGCCACTGCGTGTGAAGAGGCTGGACGACCACCATTTTGCCGTGGGCGGCACGCCGGCTGACACCGTGATTCTTGCCCTTTATCAACTTCTGCCGCAGAAGCCTCATCTTGTAGTTTCCGGCATCAATCCGGGAGGAAACCTGGGGGAGAACCTGATTTATTCCGGAACCGTTGCAGCCGCGCAGGAAGCGGCACTGCATGGCGTGCCGTCATTTGCCATCTCGCTTGTTGGCCGCAATCCGGAGGACTTCAGCGGGGCAGCCGGGGTTGCCTTCCAACTGGCCCGCAGGATCCTGCTGGAAGGGCTTCCGCCGGGTATCGCGCTCAACGTAAACGTCCCACGCCACGAGATCCGCGGTGTGCGCCTGACGCGCCAGAGCCAGAAGATTTCTCAGAATCTGGTGCAGGAAAAGAAAGACCCGCGGGGGCTGTCATACTACTGGCTGGATGAAACATTGCCACATCGCCGGGTTGAGCCCGATTCTGATTACGCGGCCATTTTTGAGCACGAGGTTTCCATTACGCCGCTTGAAGTGGACCGCACCCACCACCCCAGCCTGAATCACCTTTCTGCCTGGCTGCCCGATTTGCAGAAGACGATCAAGGCCTGAAAAGACTGCGACAGATTCCACCTGAGAATGGAGAAGGATTTGGGCTGATCTGTGGGCGCCGATTCTTTCCTTCAGACCGGCTGACGAGGGCCCTCACTCGGTAAAATCTCAGCTACCAGCCTCCCACGGCCGCGCCTTTGCCTTAACTCTCCGGTGTATGCCTCGAGTGCTTGATTCAGGGGCAGCACCATGTCCACGTAGGGCCGGAGATTGCCTGCCTCAAGCAGGCTACTGATCTCGGCCAGTTGCTGATGATTGGGCTCAACGATAAAAAACGCCTTTTTCTTCCGCTCGTCGGTTGTTGTGTCATCTTCTCCTACGATGGTTATCATGCGTCCACCAGGTTTGAGCACATTCCAGGAGCGCTCGAAGGTCTCGCCCCCAACCGTATCAAACACCACATCCACTTTGGGGACGCTCTCCTCAAAATGAACGGCCCGGTAATCGATCACCATTTCAGCTCCCAGCTGCGAGACGAAATCGAGGTTGCGGGCTGAAGCGGTGGCTATGACATGAGCACCTCGGACCTTCGCCAGTTGCACGGCGAAGATGCCCACAGCGCCCGCCCCTCCATGAACGAGCACTCGCTCACCAGCCTGTAAATCGGCGCGGTCAAACAATCCCTGCCAGGCTGTCAGGGCTCCAATGGGAACCGAGGCCGCCTCTGCGTGGGTCAGGCCGGACGGTTTCCGCGCGACCCAGGCAGGCTCCGTAAGGCAATACTCGGCCAGGGCTCCGTCAGAAAACCAGTCATTCATGCCATAAACTTCCTGGCCGGTGTTGAAGCCCGTAATCTCCTCGCCCACGGCGGCCACCGAACCCGAGAACTCGTGCGCCAGGACCGCGCCCGTCCGTTTCTCACCGTTTTTGTTGTGTGAAGTTGGATACCACAGCAATTCAGTCGGCGTGATACCGGCCGCGCGAACACGAATGAGAAGTTCGCCCGTGCCGGGAGTTGGCTGTGGAATGTTTTCCTCTACCAGCTTCGGCGCTCCGCCGTCGACTGTCAAACGAATGGCCCGCACACCAACCTCCTGTGACTTTGCGACCTTTCCTGTTTCAAGTTGTCAGTAAGCGGATAGCAATGCCCCACTGGCGATTATAGACTGCCCGGTGCGTGGGGAAAGCCCGGAATTCTACCCGGGCAGAGCACGTAATCCGGTTTCTTCGGGCAATCAATTTCAGCGCCGGGACGGCCACTTCAGCACACATGTGAATGATGAGCAGGTTGGCGCCGCTGAACTTGTGCTTGGGGCACACGCATTGCGGGGGCAAGCTTCACCCTTTACCCTCATTGGGGAATTTTTAGGAGTGATTGTAGGTGGCGGTTAACCGCCTGTCCCGCAGACTGTCGAGAGTACTTCAGAAATGCTGTCCAGGAACAACCGCTCCTCAGAGTCCTACGCTGCCACTACTTTTTCCCTGAGGATTGCCCATAGAGATTCCGGAATCTCTTCTTCAAACACCACACCAAAGCTGATGTTGGCATCGTCCTGCATCTGGCGCGTCCAGGACACACGGCCGCGAATGGCGTACCGCAGGTCCGGATGCAGGATGATGCCTACAACCTCGCCCGGAACCACTTTCTTCCGGGAACTGAACCTGCCTCCCGTTTCTGAAAGAGCTAAAATGATTGCCGGATGTCGGGTCTTTTCTGCCGAGGACTCCGTCAGCAGTGTCGAACAAAATGGCAGACGATAGGTTGCCTTGTCAAAGGTATTGCGAGCGTTCGCCTCTCGCACGGTTGGTCCCCTCCCCTCGTACGAACGATTGGAACCCCTTTACACTGCCCTAAATAGAAGAAAATGTCAATCCGACTGGTTGATTAAAATCTGACAATGACCAATGCCGGCCCGATGCCAGCAGCTATTACCGTTGTTTTGGACTGCAACAAGATTCTCATTTCCGACACTTGACGGCCCGCAGGCTGTACAGGTCTCGAAGCCTGTGTTAGTTTTCGGAGGAAGGCCTTATTCAATGGAAATGGATAATATACGAGTTCGATTTGCTCCAAGTCCCACAGGCTATGTCCATGTGGGCAACGCGCGCACGGCGTTATTCAACTGGCTGTTTGCACGCCATCACAAGGGAAAGTTTGTTCTTCGCATTGAAGACACGGACGTGGAAAGGTCGGAACAGCGCTTCGAAACCCAGTTGCTTGAGGACCTGCGATGGTTCGGCCTGGACTGGGACGAAGGGCCGGATTGCGGAGGCCCGCTCGGGCCCTATCGCCAATCAGAACGCCAGGATGTCTACAGGAAACATTCGGTGGAGCTTGTCGAACAGGGGCACGCTTATTATTGTTTTTGCACGCCTGAACAGCTTGAAGATGAGCGCCAGCAAGCCCTCAAGGCTGGCAGGCAGCCGCAGTACTCCGGCCGATGCCGCACGCTCTCGAAAGAAGACGCGGCGCGCAGAGTGGCTGCGGGCGAGCCGGCTGCGATCCGCCTGAAAATTACCGACTGGGCTTTTGCATGGAACGATCTTGTGCACGGCGAGACCAGCTTTTCCGGCGACGTGATTGGCGATCCCATCCTGGTGCGATCAGGCGGGGTCCCTGCGTACAACTTTGCCGTGGTGGTGGATGACCACTTGATGAACATCACGCATGTGATTCGCGGCGACGATCACATTTCAAACACGCCGCGCCAGTTGGCCGTCTATCGCGCTTTTGGATGGGAACCGCCGCAGTTCGCACATCTTTCCACCATTCTGGGCGGTGACCGCGCGCGGTTATCCAAGCGCCACGGGGCGACGTCGCTCGAGAGTTTTCGTGGTCTGGGGATCCTTCCGGAGGCCCTGCGCAATTATCTCACGCTGCTGGGATGGTCGCCCGCTGACGGGAAGACTGAAATCCTGAGCACGGAAGAGCTTGTCCGGCAGTTTTCGCTGGACCACATCATCAAGAGCGCCGCCGTTTTTGACCAGGAAAAACTGAACTGGCTGAACCGTCACTACATGAAACAATTGCCGTTGACGAAACTGGCGGAAATGGCCGTCCCGTTCCTCACAGAAGCCGGGCTGGTTTCGGAACCGCTGACACCGCCGGTGATGGAGTGGCTCGAACTGGTGGTGGAAGCCGTGATCAACAAGATTGATTACCTCAGCCAGCTTCCTGACGCGGCCCGCCTGATTTTTGAGTATGATGTCCGGAAGGCTGGGGAACTTCTTGGCACAGTGGAGTCACCCGAAAACGCAGGGACGCGCGAGGTCCTGAGGCGAGTGACTTCCAAACTTCTTGACGCGTGTCAGCTCGATTATCCGAGGTTCCGGGAGATTCTCAAGGATGTCCAGAAGGAGACCGGCAAAAAGGGGAAGGAGTTGTTCCATCCCGTGCGCGTGGCATTGACGGCGGCCGATTCCGGTCCGGAACTGGAAAAGCTGATTCCGATTTTTGAGAAGGGAGCGGGGTTAAAGCTGGAGCCGCCGGTCCGGAGCGCCGCTGATCGAATGCGTGAATTTTCGAACACGGCGCACCTGTTTTTTTGTGGGTGACCCGTTAAATGCAGGCTGAGGATTAATCCGGCTAGCACAGGGATCCGGGCGCCAATCACAGTCAATGAATAAGCAGCAAGCTTCGCACTCCCTTGACGTATTGTATGGCGTCAACGCCGTCAGGGAGGCAATCGGTTCGCGGCCCATCGATCACGTCCTGGTTCGTGAGGGCGCCAGCGGCAGGCGCCTGCAGGAAGTTCTGAATGAGTGCCGGGAGCGGCGAATTCCAATCCGCTTTGCCCCGCGTCAGGCCCTGGAGCGCCTGGCGCAGACCGGCCATCACCAGGACCTGGTTGCTGTCTGTTCCTCCCGGGGCTACCAGGACCTGAATGGCGTAATCGGAAGCCAGAGCCCGGCGCTGCTGCTGGTGCTGGATGGTGTGGAAGACCCTGCCAACCTGGGTGCAATTGTGCGGACCTCGGTGGGGGGCGGGGCCAATGGTGTTGTGATTGCCGAACGCCGCGCCGCAGGGTTGTCGCCGGCAGTGGCGCGAACAGCCGCGGGAGCACTGGAACATGCTCGGATCGCCCGGGTCAAAAACCTTGTCCGCGCCCTCGTGGAAATGAAAGAACTGGGGCTGTGGATTTATGGGTTTGAAGCAGGAGCGGAAAAGTCGTACCTTGATCTTGACTACAAAATGCCCTGTGCCCTGGTGATGGGAGGTGAGGGCCGAGGTCTTCACCGGCTTGTCCGTGAAGCTTGCGACCACCTTGCGAAGATACCGCTGCGGGGTGAAGTGGAATCGCTGAACGTTTCCGTGGCCACGGGAATTGTCCTTTACGAGGCCGTGCGGCAGCGACTGTGCGGGTGAGTCCTTTTATCCGGATGGCCGCTCATAAGGAACAAAAGACTGGTAACCCTCTTTTGTGCCGATACATCAAAATCAATGAGGGATGAGAAAGCGAATGCGTGATAGAAACAGAGATCTCCGGAGGGCGTGGGTGCGTGTTTTCAACGCCTTTGCGCTCTTCTTTATCAGCGCCGCGTTAGCCTTGGCGCAAGGCGGGTCAGACCAGCCGGCGCCCCCCAGGCCATCCACGGACGCTCCGGCCAGCACGGCAGGTACAGAAGAGGTCCCCACGGCCTCCCAGATTCGAGTCGAATCCAACCTGGTTACCGCTCCCGTCACTGTTATCGACAGGCTGACCGGCGAGTTCGTTTACAACCTGGACGAGAAGGATTTTCAGATTTATGACAATGGCAAGCTCCAGGAAATCACCGGCTTTTCCCGCGAATCGCATGAAATCTCTGTGGTCATTCTGATTCAGACCAGTGATTCAGTTACGCCGCTGCTGGGAGATCTCAAGAACCTTGCCCCGCTGTTTTCGGAGTTAATGCTGGGGCCCAAAGGCCAGGCTGCGGTGATCACATTTGGGTCGGATGTCAAAGTGGCGCAGGGTTTTTCAAGCTCGGGGGCCACACTCGACGACACGCTTCGCCGTCTGTTGCCGAATGGTAATAAGGCCCGAATGAATGACGCCCTGATGCAGGGCATTAACCTGCTTCACCACCGGCCCAAGGGAGAGCGGCGGGTGATTGTGGTCTTTTCGAGTGGTTATGATTCCGGGAGTCAGACCTCGAAGAGTGAGATCATTCGCCGTGCCACGGCTGCGGAAGTGGAAATTTACGGTATGGGGCTCAGCCTGACAAAATCCTACCTGACACGCGACAAACAGCCCCTCAACCCGCCGACGTCGGCGGAAAACTCGAGCGGCGCTGCGCCGCCCCAGCCGGGAAGACCCAACACTCCAAGCTCTTCCATGGGAACATTTGGCGTGACCGTTCCCGCGACCGGAGCTATTCGCCCGGCAATCCGGGGGGCCGAGTCCAAAGTGTTTTCCAACGATGCGGAAGATTACGCTCAATACACAGGCGGCGTTTTTTATTCACAATGGTCTTCAAAGGCCCTTCAGTCCCATCTCAGCCAGATTGCCGCGGATGTCCACAGTCAGTACCTGCTGGCTTATGTTCCCGATAACCTTAGTCAAACCGGCTTTCACCGGTTGGAGGTTAAAGTCACCCGGCAGGGTGTGAAGCTCGAGATCCGCACGCGCAGGGGCTACTATTACGATGGCTCGAATTAGATGAGCAGGCAGCCCCAGTACAATCGGGAAAAATAAGTTAAGTCTCCTCCAGGGTGAGTTCGGCCATGTGGCGTTCCGAGGCGCCACAAATCTTCAATCCTGTCTGCTCTCGATCGGCTGCCCCGTTTTGAGGTCGATCTCCGCCATGTAGGGGCGCATGGTGTCCTTGCGTGCCCTGAGGATGATGGCATGTGTCCGGCCGTTGCCGGAATAGAGTACGGTGAAAAATCCGTCGTGCTTGCCATGGGCAGATGTGGGCTTGACGGTCCACGCCAGCTTCATCTTGCGAATTTTCTTGCTGACGCGGGGCTGGAACTCCATTCGAGTGATGGTGCTATAGGGTACGGCCAGAGATTGTCCCGCGCATTGAAACACCAGTTCTGATTCCTTAACTTCCAGTTTTCCAGTACAGTCTTTGGGGATCGGTTCTGTGCCGGCTGCGTACTTGAATACTGCCTCGTCGTGCGACCTCGCCCGCGCATGCGGCGCAAGCATAACGGCGGCGGCCAGCAGCGCAACCTTTCGTATCATCCTGAATTTATTCATGGGCCTTACCTTTTTCTCGACATCTCCCGCGGGAGCCGCGACACCTGACGGGCGCTTCACTAATGCTTGGCGGCATTAGCTGCCTGGTCCATGGGCGGGTTGCGAAGCGGAACTTCAACCGTGATGTACCACGGGACAGCCATCGACCCCCATCGCGCCGGACGAAACTTCCATGAATCCAGGCTCCTTCGGGCCAGGTCTGTTTCTGGCCCACTGGCTGCTCCCACGGCAGTAGCATCCACCACTTCCCCACTTGATCCGACCAGCACTTTCATCCGAAGGCTGGTATGGGACGTGGTTTCCTGAGGGTGGGTGACGACTTCCGGGGGGCGGACCTGCTTTTCCAGGTAGACGTCTGCATCCTTGGGCATCTGTCCCCTGTAAGAGTGCGGGTGCAGGTTGAATCTTACCAGGACGTCGGTGATGAAAGCTACCGGAGCCCCCCGCAAAACGTACGGCCGATACAGCCATTTCCGTACGGCTTCGAGAGCGGCCACCGCAAGGATCGGCTGGCCGTCGAGCACATGGGCTTCTGAGACGTGTCCCTGCGGCGTGACCCTGATTTCAAGTTTGACGGTTCCCTGGACAAAATTTACTTTGGCGATCGCCGGATAGGAGGGCTTTGCCACGTGGATCAGAAGCCTGGCTGCTTCCTCGGTGTCAAGCCCCGCGATATGCTTTGGCGGCACGGCCTTTGCGGCTGTCTGCAAGTGTGGGCACGCCAGCAGGAAAGCCAGCAGGAACGGCCGGCCGGACACCCTGCACCGGAATGCCGGAACCGGGCTAAGCATTCGATTCAAGGATCACCTGCGCTACAACGTAACGGTTCGCGTGGGAGATGGACATGACGGCACGCGTAACTCCAAGCTGGTCCGCCACTTCGCGCGCGCGCCCGGTCAGTACCAGTTCAGGTTTTCCGCTGGACTGGTGTGCGACTTCAACGTCAAGCCAGCGGACGCCTTTGGCCCAGCCGGTCCCCAGCGCCTTAAACGCCGCTTCCTTGGCGGCAAAACGGGCCGCATAACGTTCTGATCTGTTCTTGAAGCGTTCGCAGTAAGCGATTTCTGCGGGAGTAAAGATTTTTCGCGAGAACCGGTCTCCATGCCGCTGCAGCGCGCGTTCAATCCGCTCTGTTTCAGCGATGTCAATGCCTGTGCCGACCGTCATTCTTTCCTGTCCTGAGCAGCGATGGATACTTAAGAGCGCGTTGCGCCGCCATGCCGCTTCGCCGTTCCTGCCGGTTCGGCCTTGCCAGCCGCCGCATGTTTCTGCACGCCCCCGATGATTGCAAGGTCTTCGTTAACCTTAACAGAGCGATGATTGGAATTCAATTGCGCAGAAACCATCCATGGGGCCGGTTGCCTCCAACACCGGCACATCTATCGGTCGCGCCTTCACGGCATGCTGTAGTCCGGCCCTTCTCCCGGGTACAGGGTCGCACTTCGGAGCGTGCTATAGTCGAAACGTGGCTGCCGGACCTTTCAAAATCGAATCCTCAAAGGGTTGCGTCTGGCTGGAGTGCGAGGCCCTGGCGGAAATCCCCTGGCTGGTCCACGCATTTGGCATGCGGAAGGGTGGTGCGTTGGGGCCAAAACCTGCGGGGCAGGAATCCCACTTGAACTCGGCTCCCGACCATGCCGGTGAAAAAGAAAAAGTGCGGCGGTTTCTCCAGGCGCTCGGCGCCGGCGGTTCTCCAATGGCGACGTTGCGCCAGACGCACTCCGCGATTGTCTACTGCGTTTCGCCCGGAGCAGGGAGTGCTCCGCTCCAATATCAGCTGGCCGGGAATACGGCGCCGGACGCCCAACATTCCCCGCGAACCCGCTCAGGCGACGCTCTCATGGCCGACCGTTCCGGAATGCTGCTGGGGATTCGCGTGGCGGATTGCGTGCCCGTACTGATGGTTGACCGTAAGCGGCGCGCTGTGGCGGCGGTTCATGCCGGATGGCGCGGAGCGTTGAAGCGCATTGTTGAAAAAGCCGCTGGCGAGATGTGCCGCATGTTCAATTCACGGCCTGAAAACCTGCTGGCGGCGGTGGGCCCTTCCATTCGCAAGTGTTGTTACGACGTGGGGCCGGAAGTTGCCGATGCTTTCTGCGGGGTCTTCCCGGCCGGCGAGGAATTTTTCCATAAAGTTACAGCCACGCCCGAGGAACTCAGGATGGCTTTGCGCTACCAGACGCTCTTTATGCTCCAGGCGCCTCCGGGGCATCGGATGGAAGACACATTCTCAAAAGTCCACCTCGACCTTGCGGCCGTGGTCCGCTACCAACTGGAACACGCCGGCGTTCCGGAAAGCCAGATTTATGTGGCGGACTACTGCACGGCCTGCCGGACAGATCTGTTCTATTCTTTTCGCAAAGAAGGGGCGTTAGCCGGGCGCATGATGGCCGTTATCGGAATGCGGGAATCCATTTAGCAGGCTGTTAAAATGCCCGCGGAGAGGCTGTAGCGGCGGGTTCACCCCGC
>DATLWV010000277.1:0-6995 GCA_035576145.1 Terriglobia bacterium | reverse complement strand
GCGGCATCTGCCGTATTCCATCCTGGCGCCTGCAGTCCTCTATGCCAAACGTGATCCTGCCAACCAGCACTATCACGATCCAAAGATGCTGGCTGAGGCCATTAAGCTGGGCGACTACTTTTCCAGCCAGAATGAAAAAGGGATCTTCACGCCGCGGCTGGACAGTGACTGGGACACTTACATGTGGCTGGAAGCCTATCGTCTCCTCCAACCGGAGTTGGGCGCCGAGCGCAGCGCGCGCTGGAAAAAGGCGATCCTTGAGAACGCCGACCCGTTTTATGAGTCGGCCATGAAGATGGTCAATTTCCCCTGGTACAACACGCCTTATATTGGAACTTCGCCTAACCACTACGCGCAATGGGCCAGTCTGCTGATGCTATCCGGTCATGTTTTCGGAAAGTCCGACTGGCTTGAGCTTGGCAATAAGATCCTGCACCGTTATTCGGCTGTGGAGCAGACTCCTGATGGCTACTGGGGCGAGTATAGCCGCATGGGCCCGACCACCGGGTACGATTACATCACGCTCACCCAGGTTGCGCTTTACTGGGAATACAGCCACGACCCGGCGGCTTTAAAGGCCTTGCGCCGTTCGACTGACTTCCACAAATATTTCACCTACTTGGACGGGACCCCGGTTGACGTGGTCAATAACCGCAATCGTTACTGGTCAGTTCCGGCCTGGGGCCAATTTGGGTTTTCCAATTTTCCCGATGGACGCCGTTACGATGAATTCCTGACGAGCTTCTTCAAGTCCGGGAAATTGAGCATGGACGAACTGGGCCGCCTTTCGCAGGATGCCCTCTATTACCACGCGGGGCCCACTGCGCCCATCCCGCAAGACATGGAAAGCTTCTCCCACAGGCTGCTTATCCCTGCAGGAATTCGCAAGAGCGGCCCTTGGGAAATAGGCTTGTCCGGAATCGTCGAACCTCCTGCAGTGAGAAACCAGTTCTATATTGACCGGCAATGCAATGTGAGCGTTTTTAACCAGAAGCTGGGCCTGATAATTTCGGGCGCCAATTCAAAGCGCCAGCCGGAACTGGCAACTTTGATGGAAAGATTCGGTGGTAACACTTACGCGATCCCTTTGAGCAGCCGCCTGCAAATGGGCAAGGACACCGACAGGCTTTCTCTTGCTCACAACACGTTCTTTGCCGACCTTTACGTTCCAGCGCCGACCGCCAATTCTGTCACCCTGCGGTTCGAGATCACGGGAAAAGGTACTCCTCCGGACGAGGCGGACCTGAACCTTCAGTTGGTGCTTAAGCCCGGCCAGGTGCTCGAAACGGGTGCAGGGAAGAAGATCACGCTGGGAAGCGATTCCATTGAATTGGGGCCCGACGATCTCGGGGGCTGGATTCGGCAAGGTGGCTGGAAGCTTACCGTCGATCCCGCGGCAAGTTTGAGATGGCCGATACACCCGTTCAACCCCTACGCCAATGCACCTGAGAAGACGCCGGAACACGCAGTCGGCAGGCTTACAGTCCCGCTTAGCCTGAAGTCAGAGCATGGTTACATCCGCCCGCATCAGCAGGAAATTTCATTCACGTTGTCCGCTGACCGAGAGTAATTCCATCGCATCCGGCACTCCCGCGACTGCCTCTTCATCTAAAGGGTCAATTTTGAGAACCATTCAATATCTGCCAGGATGCACACACTAACCTGGCCAAGACTGGAGCTGGAGCCAACCCGCTGGTTCGGGGCGAAGGCATTAGTGCTCGCGGGGCGACAAACCGCGTGGAATGGCGTTGAAACACGCTTTGGACCATTCCTTGTGACCGTGGTCACAGCATATTCAACGGTTGGTTGCTAGTGTGAAATTAGACGTGAGTCTAAAGGAGGACCTATGGAAAAAACCAAAGCGGTCCCCACCCACGAACACATCGCAGCAAAGCCCATCAAGCTGAAGAAGATCCTCTGGACGACAGATTTTTCACCCGCATCTCAGGCCAGTCTGCCGCACGCCCTTGCGCTTGCGCGACGCTATGAATCCAAAATGTTTCTGGCACACGTGGTTGTGCCTCACCCTTACCCGATGGTGTCTCCGGAGGCGGCTCCTTATGTCGAAGACCTCCGCCGGGGCAGTTCCACCCGCCTGACGGCCATGGCTGAAACTGACGAGCTGCGGGGCATCCCGCACGAGGTCCTTATGGGCCATGGCGAAGTTGCTGAAGAACTGAATGCAATGGTCAGGGAGCATCAGATTGATCTTCTGGTTCTGGCAACGCACGGCCGTCGCGGCCTCCGGCGTTTTCTCTTGGGTTCAGTTGCGGAAGAAATCTGGCGGACAGCGGAGTGTCCGGTCTTGACAGTGGGGCCTCATGCCCTGGGTCGCCCGGCTGAGGAGATTGCGCTGCGCCAGATTCTCTATCCCACGGACTTGTCCGCGGAGGCCTTTGCTGCTGCTCCATTCGCGCTTTCTTTTGCGCTGGAGTATGAATCGCGCCTGACGGTATTGCACGTCGTTCCTGCCGCCGTCCGGACCAGCGCGCGTCTTCTGGCCCGGGCGTTCCGCGATGAACTGCAGGAGATACTCCCTTCGGAAACTGTGCCTTGGTGCGAGCCCGAATGCCTTGTTGAGAGCGGCGAACCGGCGGAAACAATCCTGCGAATTGCAAGGGAGCGTCATGCTGACCTCATTGTATTGGGGGTCCGCAGTCCGGAGGCACTTGCCAGGCAACACCTCAGCAATGTTGCCTATCCGGTTGTCGCGGGCGCTGACTGTCCGGTTCTGACGGTTCGCGCCACGTCCTGAACCTGGAGCAGGATGATTGAACCAAAGTTTGTTCCATGGAGGACGAAGAGGTTTTGAAGGTTTACTACCCGGAGCGCAGCGGCCATTTCCACCGCAAGATGATCGATCCCTTGACTCGGCCGGAGGTGAGCCATGTTAAAGATCGAACGCATCCTTTGCCCTACAGATTTTTCTGATTTCTCGGAGAGAGCTTTCGAGTATGGACTTTCTCTCGCGCGCCACTACAAGGCCGAACTCTACCTGCTGCACGTTGTGCGCCCGGTGATTATCGGGTATCCGGAGTATGCCATCCCTGATTCTGTCAACGAGTTCTATGGCGAATTGCGGGAACATGCCGAAGAGCAACTGCGGGAGTTTGCCAAGGTCCACGCCGAGGGAGGCGTGCAGGCAATGGTGGCGGTGGAGGAAGGGGTCGCGACGGAGTCAATCCTGGATTTTGCGCGCGAACACTCAGTTGACATGATTGTGATGGGAACTCACGGCAGGCGAGGATTCCAGCGGCTGACGCTGGGTTCGGTCACCGAAAGAGTGTTGCGAAAGGCCGGTTGTCCGGTGCTGGCTGTTCGCAGACCCGCTCACGATTTTGTTATACCCGGAAGCAAGGGAGAACCCGTCCATCTCCGCAAGATCATGCTGTGCTCTGATTTTTCTGAATGTTCCGATCGAGCTTTGGGCTATGCACTCTCGCTGGCTGCGGAATACAAGAGCGAGCTGTCAATGGTCCACGTGCTGGAGCACTTGCCTGCTCCTGAGCAGCGCGAAGTGGAGAATGCTCGTGTCGTCCATCTGCTGGAAGGGAAGGTTCCTGAGGACGCGCGGGGCTGCTGCACGATCAAAACGATCGTCCGGGCAGGAAAGCCCTATGAGGAGATCGTCAAACTGGCTGAGGATAACCAGACCGACCTGATCGTTGTGGGCATACGCGGTCGCAACGTTCTGGACCTGGCGCTTTTCGGCTCGACGACCCACCGAGTGCTGCAACTGGGGCCATGCCCGGTGCTTGCAATTCATGCTTGAGCCACCACTTCGAGGATTTCAGTTGCAGGGGCGCCCCCCCACTTCGGGTCCGTTCCATCTCTTTAGCCTTCAAGACGGCGGAATCCACCCTATTGCGGCAGCTTCTGCTGGCCGTTAATCTGGAAGTGGGCGCTGACGCCGCCGGCGCCTTTGCCGGGCTGGCTGCCCCCGACAAAAACAGCATAGCTCCCGGCAAGCACCATGCGTTCGCCCGTTTCCGTGGCCACGCTCAACTCGCGAGGATCGAGTGTGAAACTGACACGGCGTGTCTGGCCAGCCGCGAGATGAACGCGCTTGAACCCCTTGAGGGCCCGAAGCGGAGCCCCAGCCTCTTGCCCGTACTCCAGGTACAGTTCGGCAACTTCATCTCCTGCAACGCCGGAAGTGTTCTTTACGTCTGCCTCGACCGTGAGGTTCTCGCCCGCCTCGATGCGCGTGGATGAGAGGTGAAGATTGCTGAACGCGAAGGTCGAATAGCTGAGGCCATACCCGAAACCGTAAAGCGCGTCCCCATGGAAATAACGGTAAGTCCGGTTCTGCATCGAGTAGTCCGTAAAGGCGGGAATCTGGTCTACCGATTTGTAGAAGGTCAAGGGCAGCCGGCCGCCAGGATTGTTTGAGCCAGACAGCGTTTCCGCAATAGCCGTTCCGCCCTCCTCACCCGGATACCAGGCGTCAAGGATTGCAGCCGCATGTTCCTGCGCCCAGTTTACGGCCAGCGCGCTGCCATTCAATAGCACGACAACAACAGGCTTGCCGGCCGCGGCCAGCGCCTCAAGAAGTTCCTGCTGAACTTCCGGCAGTTGCAGTTTTGTGCGATCGCCGCCGTCAAAACCGGGTATGTGCAGCGGCATCTCCTCTCCCTCCAGGTGTGGTGATAAACCGACGAACACGACTACAACATCAGACTGGCGCGCAAGCTTGACGGCCTGCTCACGCAGCACATCGACGGGGGCTTTCCAGGCGAGCGTGATCCCGGCCCCAAACAACGGAGAGTGATGAGAGTAATCCAGCCGGATGGTATGCGGCTTCGTGTCATTGAAACGCACCTCAAAAGTACCAGGTTGTGGCTTTCGGTCGTAACTGGTGCTGTTGAGAACGAGCTTGCCATCCAGATAGAGATTGAACGACTCGTGATTTTTGCAGGGATAGCAATGAGGTTGGTCGATGCCGAACGTGTAATCTCCCGGTCCGGGTGGCGTCAGAGTACCGCTCCACCGGACAGAGAACGACTTCATGCGAATACCCGGGGCAGGTGCGGCGGCATTCCAGTCGAATTGGATCTGTGAATCGGTGCGCACCAGCCCGGGTTTGCCGGAGAAATCAGCATTCGAAAAGTATTCGGCCTTGAGTCCCGAAACAGACGGATCGTCTGCGGGATGAAACACGGCCCGTGGCACCGGCACCGGAAGCTCCGTTACGTAAGGCGAGCCTTGCGCGTACAGGATCCTTGCCTTCCCCGTAAATTCTTTAAGGATTCCATCAATGGGCAGCACGGGATGTTTCGGCACGCCGTGGTAGTTTCCTTCAATGGCCGGGAGGGATTCCGCGTTGGGGCCGATCACGGCAATGGTTTTCACGCTCGGTTTCAGCGGCAGGATTCCATTGTTCTTGAGTAGAACCATCGACTCCCGTGCGGCGCGAAGTGCAAGCTGCCGGTGGGCCGGTGAGTTTACTACCGACATGGGAATCTGGTTGAAAGGAACATCAGCTGGCGGATCAAACATCCCCAGGCGCATTCTGGCCGTAAACAGCCGCTTAACTGCTGTATCAATTTCACTCTCTTTGATCAGCCCGTCCTTGACGGCTTTTTCCAGCGTAACGTACTCGTCGCCACAGGTTGTGTCTGTGCCCGCTTTAACGGCAATGGCTGAGGCGTGCTCGATGTCAGGCGCATAGTGATGTCCACTGTAGATGTCATCCACAGCGCCGCAATCCGAGGTGACGTAGCCATGGAAGCCCCACGCGTCACGCAGGGTCTTTTGCAGGAGAAATGTGTCCGCGCAGGCCGGCGGGCCGTTAATCGCATTGTAGGAACACATGGTGGAGTCCGCATGTGCATCAACAAGTGTCGCGCGGAACGCAGGGAAGTAGGTGTCTTCAATATCATACGGTGAAACCTTGGCGTTGAAGCCGTGCCGCAGGGGCTCGGGGCCGCTGTGGACGGCAAAATGCTTGGGAGTCGCCACCGCTTCCAGATATTTTGGATTGTCGCCCTGCATTCCCCGGACAAACGCAACACCCAGCCGGGAGGTGAGAAACGGGTCCTCTCCGTAGGTCTCCTGCCCACGCCCCCAGCGCGGGTCGCGAAAAATGTTGATGTTGGGTGACCAGAAGGTGAGTCCATAGTAGATGCTGTGGTTCCCCTCGCGCTGTGCCTGGTTATATTTGGCGCGGGCTTCGGTGGAGATGACGCGGCCTTCCTGGTATATGAGATCGGAATCCCATGTGGCGGCCATGCCGATGGCCTGCGGAAACACCGTAGCGTACCCGGAACGGGCTACTCCGTGCAGGGCCTCGTTCCACCAGTCGTAGGATGGAACGCCAAGCCGCGGTATGGCGGGCGCTGTGTGCTGCATCTGAAGAATCTTTTCTTCGAGCTTCATGCGCGAGACGAGATCATCCACACGCTTTTCAATGGAAAGAGAGGGGTTCTTGTAGGGTGCATCTGCATTCCCTTGCGCAGGGCCGGCCGCCATGAGTCCGAGTCCATAAAACAGGGAGAAAGAGAATGCAATTGCGGTTCTGATGAGCTTTGGTACGGTCAACATGCGTGCCTCCATCCGGAAATCGATGAAAGCATATGTCACCGCTCAGCGCGTTGCAAGCCCGCAATCTTTTTGCGATTGACTTTCCTATGTTGAATGCGTCCACGATATGATGCGGAAAGCCTGAGCACATAAATCAATTCCCGGTAGCAATGTCAATCCCGACACTGACTCTGCTACCATGAAGAGTTCCGGCTGGGGCGGGGGTGAGGGATTTGCGGCCTGGGGGCAGAGATTTTTGAAAGGAGGAAGAGGCGATGGCGGATTTGGAAGGGAAGGCGGAGGCGAAGAACTTTTATCCGGAGGTGGAAGCTCGGCAGGAGGCGTTTTTTCTGAAGGGGTCGGGGGCTTTGGACTGGGGGATGCAGAACCGGCTGGCGCGGATCTTTAATCCTGTTTCCGGGCGCACGGTGATGCTGGCGATTGACCACGGATACTTTCAGGGGCCGACGACG
>DATLWV010000276.1:0-28724 GCA_035576145.1 Terriglobia bacterium | reverse complement strand
ATTTGAGGGGGGCTGTCCCTAGTACGAGAGGACCGGGATGGACAAACCTCTTGTGTCCCAGTTGTCGCGCCAGCGGCACGGCTGGGTAGCGAAGTTTGGAAGCGATAACCGCTGAAAGCATCTAAGCGGGAAGCGCGCCCCGAGATAAGATTTCCCAAGGATGAAACGTGAGACAGCTACTCACGGTGAGTCCTATGAAGGGCCGCGGAAGACTACCGCGTTGATAGGTCGGAAGTGTACGCACAGTAATGTGTTGAGCTTACCGATACTAATCGCCCGTTCGGCTTGACCATAAATTCTGCTCAGCATACAACCTTTGCTATCTGAGATCTCAAATTTGAGATTTCAGACGAGCATTCGACGTCGCACTATTCAGAAAGGCAGAAGGTGGTAGATGGCATTGAGTATGTGGGTTTTCCCCGCACCCAATCTGCCACACACCACATGCCTCTTAACGATTTTCCGGCGATCATACCGGAGGGGTCACACCCGTTCCCATCCCGAACACGGTAGTTAAGCCCTCCAGGGCCCATGGTACTGCGCGGGTGACTGCGTGGGAGAGTCGGTCGTCGCCGGGATTAAAAATGAAAAGCCCCGCCCATTGTGGCGGGGTTTTTCATTTTGACGCAGCGTCGCCCTTCATGGGGCATATGCCGGGCTGAAGCCCGGCGCTACAGCCACGGTGTTCCGACCCGTTCAAGGAGGATGCCATGTCCAGCAAGAACTACTTCGACGAATCTTCCTTTCTACCAGCGCAGCAGTAAACGCCGGAGAGGGTTCCCTTCCGAAACCAGCGTGAAGCGCGGCTTCCGAATCGTACACGGCGAGAAGGAGCTTTGGGAGAAGCTCGGCCGCAACGATCTGTGCCCTTGCGGCTCCGGACGTCGGTTTCAAGAAATGCTGCCTCCGCTCAGGGCGCTATGACGGCGCGCTGCGCGACCACTACTTTTAAGGAATGAGGCAAGGCAGCCGCGGCCAGGCAGGTACTGGCCGTTGCTGCCAACTTTACAGAATTTCCGAGGCCGCAATGAAAAACTCAGAGCTTTCCGATCACGAATTCCTGGCCGAGTTTGAAGCTGCAACACTCACTGATTTCCACCACGTTGACCACATCCGCGCGGCGTGGATCTATCTGCGGCAGCTTCCCTTCCCTCAGGCTTCCGAACATATGGTGGAGTCGCTGCGGCACTTTGCTGCCAGGAACGGCGCGCACCAGAAGTATCACGAGACCATCACCCAGGCCTGGATGCTCCTGGTCGCGGATGCTCTTGAGCGGGACCGCAAGGCCACCGGCACCTTCGACGCCTTTGCCGCCGCGCATACCGAGTTGCTGGACGCGCACGCCCTCGACCGGTTCTATTCTTCCCGGCTCCTCGCCTCTCCCACCGCCCGCGCCAGGTTCGTCCCTCCAGACCTTTCTCCGCTTCCCCGCGCTGCACATGATCCAAAATATTGAACCATATCCGGGATGCCGCGGACATTAATTTCTTACGTCCGGGATAGGCGAAGCCGAGTGGGGTTAGAATGGCGAGAAGCTACAACCGCATCTCGACTTCGGTTAAAATCATTTTCCCTTTCCGGCCGCAAGCACTTGCAGCGGTGCGCGGTTATGCAGGCATGCGCCCGGCGGCAATGCCGGCGCAATCCACCGCAAGAGGGCCCGGTAAAGAGGCTTTCCAGGGAGCGTCGTGAAGTGGATAAGTCCAATAACTTACGCTACGTCGTGTTTCTGGCCTGTACGGCGGCGATGGGAGGCCTGCTATTTGGATTCGACATCGCTATCATCACGGGCGCAGGTCCGTTCATCACTCAGGCATTCCATCTGGGGGACCTCGGGCTCGGCTGGGCCTTCAGTTCGTTGTTGTTTGGTTGTGTCATCGGATCCGCATTCGCCGGGAAACTCGCGGACCGCTACGGGCGAAGGCGGCTGCTGATCTTCGTCGCCCTGCTGTTCGCCTCGACATCGGTTGCGGCGGGATTGGCGACCAGCTTTAACGGTTTTGTCACGGCCAGGTTTATCGGCGGGCTTGCCGTTGGCGGCGTTTCTCTGGTCTCTCCAATGTACGTGGCGGAAGTGGCTCCGCCTTCCATCCGGGGGCGGCTGGGAACCTTGTACCAGATGTCGATCGTGACGGGCATCATCGTGTCGTACGGCATCAATTACCTTCTGCGGGACGCCGGGGCCAGCAACTGGAGATGGATGTTCCTCACCGGAGTCGTGCCCTCGGCAGTGTTCCTGCTGTTCGTCGCGCTGGCTCCGGAAACTCCCCGCTTCCTGGCCATGACCGGCAAGCCGGAGCAAGCCCTTAACGTGCTGCAGCGCATCAGCGGCCGGGAAACCGCCCAGCGGGAACTCGGTGATATTACAGCCAACCTGCACAACCGATCGCAAGGCTGGCGTGGACTCCTGAGGCCGGGGGTCCGCCGCGCGCTCCTGGCCGGCACCGGGTTGGCGATTCTGGTCCAGGTTTCAGGCATCAACACCATCATTGACTACGCGCCCGCCATTTTTCAGTCCGCCGGCTGGAAAATCAGCGCGGCATTGGCTTCAACCTTTGTGGTGGGCGCAACGAATTTCCTGTTCACGCTGGTCTCGCTTTGGGCCATTGACCGCTACGGTCGCAAGCCGCTTTACATCACCGGCTCGTTCGGCATGGCCCTCTCCCTTCTGTGTTTGTTCGTTACCGTGCTCGAGGGCCGTTTCGAGGGTCCCATTGTTCTGGCACTCATCCTGGCATACCTTGCTTTCTTTTCTGCCTGCATCGGGCCCGTGTTCTGGACGCTGGTGCCGGAGATCTTTCCGAATGACGTTCGCGGCATCGCGATGACCGTTCCGGTGCTGATTCAATGGGTGGCCAACGCCATCGTGGTGCTGCTTTTCCCTTACGCGTTTCACGTGCTGGGCAAGGAGTTCACGTTCACGTTTCTCATGCTCATGTCACTGGCGCAGGGAGCTTTCACCTGGCGCTTCGTGCCGGAAACCAAGAATAAGCGGCTGGAAGAAATCGAAGCCTATTGGGCTGCTTTCAAACAACCGCTTTGAGTTTGCAGAGCGGGCCTTTACGGCGCGCGGCGCTTTCCTTGCAAGAACACTGCGGAACCGCAGGCCACAATGGCCTGCGCTACAGTTCGTCCTCGCGACGGCCAGGAAGGCCGTTCTTCATTCGTAATTGGTAATTCGTAATTTCTGTCGGATATCGTGGTCCTAATCTCGCTGCGCTTGGTTTTCGCACAGATTGCAAAATGCGCAAGACATGCGCCACCGGTGGTCCATCCTTCACACTTCATACTTTCTGTTGTATGGTAGGGTGACAATTTTGACGACCGCACACATTGCAGAAGCAGCAGTGTGCGCGCCGCCCGCGAGTTAGCGTGATGAGCAAAGTGGAAGGGAAGAGGCGATCTGACGATTGGTTCCGGAATAACGATTGGAATCCGGCGACTGAAGCTAGATTCTTCGAGAAACTCAGACGAGCTAGAGACAAGTCACAATACCTGAGAATCCAGGCGAGTTACTTAACGAAGAGCCATCCGCAGACTGCTCTGAATTTGCTCGAAAGGTACTTTGCTTTGGGCGAGGATATTCACCTTGCCCAGGCTTTTGTTGAGCAGGCAAAGGCCTACGTATCCCTCGGCCGGATCGAAGACGCAATCTGCTTCCTCGAGAAGGCTCTTCGCAGAGAAGATCAATTCCCACAAGTGAAAACCCAGGCATGGAGTGAATTTGCTTTGCTTGTTGCAACCAAGAATCTCACGAGTTACTTTCCGGCAGCGTTACAGGTTCTTTCGGAGCACCGATTACAGCTTTTCTTTCCTGTTGAGAAATTCATGTGGCACGCGGCAAATGCACTGATAGCGGCAGCCCAGGGCGACCTCGATGTCGCCAAAGGACATGCGGTCAAGGCGTTGGACGCAGCAAACGTAAAGGACTCAGGACTGAGATACTATCGCGAGGTCGGTTTGGTTCTTTCCAGATTTGAAACGGTTCGTCGTAAGCTGGTTCAACTGTCGACGTGCCCCTAATGGAGAGTCGGCAGCGGCAGCACCGAGGTTGTGCCGTGGGCTTTTGTAGATCACAACTAGAGAACCCACATCGTGGAAGGCATGCTGTGGCTACGAGATATCGCTGGCACAAATCGTCGAGTCTCTCAGAGCGTTTGGCCTTATAATGTAGGCATTGTGGCGCGTGGGGCGCAGACAGAGGTGTGCTATGGCCCTATCGCGCAGACGATTTTTCCAACTGGCTGGAACCGGTTTTCTGCTTCAGTCACAATTTCCACGGAAATTGAAGGTGCAGGCAGCGTCCGGAGCAAGTGCGCCTGTGGGCGATGCAGGCTCCGGGCCTTCAAGAGTCGCTTTGATTCAAGGCGACGACCGGCGCAAGAACGTTTACCAGGCTCTCGTGGCCGTCGACGATCAGATCAAGGCTGGTCTGCGTCACAAGAAGTACGTCGTCATCAAGCCCAACAACGTCTCAACCACAAATCAGCTGGCAGCGACGCACGTGGACGCCCTGCACGGCATCCTGGATTATCTGGAGCCGCGTTTCCGAGGTCCGGTGATCATCGCCGAATCTTCCGCGGGAGATACGCTCGAAGGGTTTGAGAATTTCAAGTACAACCAGGTAGCTGCAGACCACCGTTCCCACAAGGTAAGCCTGCTGGACCTGAATCGCGAGGGGAAATATGAGCTGAGCCCCGTCATCGATCGCAACCTGCACGTCACTACAGTGCGTCTCGCAGCGCGGCTTCTCGATCCCGACGCTTACGTCATCAGCAGCGCCATGCTGAAAACCCACAACCTCGTGGTCGCAACCCTGTCGGTGAAGAACATGGCCATGGGCGCACCACTGCACAGTGTTCCCGGCGAGACCCGCTGGAACGACAAGCCTAAGGTCCACCCCGGAGTCCGCGAGGGTAACAGTAACATGCTGCTGAACGCACAGAAGCTGCAGCACAACTGGGGGCTGGCTTTGATCGATGGATTTGAAGGGATGGAGGGAAATGGTCCCTCGCGCGGAACGCCCGTAGCTTCGCGCCTCGCCATCGCCTCCACTGACTTCGTGGCGGCGGACCGCGTGGCGCTTGAGACCATGAGCATTAACCCCGATTGGGTCGGCTACCTCACGTTCGCCGGCCGTGTCGGGCTCGGCCAGTACGATTTGTCGAAAATCGACCTGGTGGGCGGAACTGCCATCGCCTCGGTGCAAAAAAAGTACCAGCTCCACGAGGGCATTCAGCGTGAATTGCAGTGGATGGGCCCGATGGCAGAACTGTCGCACAACATGAGCAGTCTGTTTCAACCCCACGATCTCAGCATCGGATAACCGCTTGACATAGTGTATAGTCACGGTTCTTGTTGTCTACTGTGGGCTCTTTGCGGATTTGACGTCCGCGGACCCAAGGCGTCAAGGCGGCGCCATTGCTGTCATCTTAACTGCCCTCAGCTTTTCTCACAAATAAAGGTCCTCTGGCCATAAGGGCCTGCGCCAAAGCCAAGTCCCCCAACGGGCTGGAAGGTCGCTCGCAATTTGTAATTCGTAATTTCTGAGGTATGCTGGGGGTCATTAATCTGCGGTGACCGCCGGCCGCGCACCCGGACTGGCCGGGCCAAGGGTAATCCAAGGGCAGACCCAACTCCGGAGTTAATATGCAACAGACGCGCAGTCTGCTGGGGAGGCAATTCTATTTTTTCATGTCTCTTCTGATTGTCGCTGTAGTTTTCTTCCGCTTCAGTTTCACCGTAGGGGAAAGGCTTTTCCATATCAACACAATTATCTACCGTCTCCCCTACTGGATCACGGTGGCGCACACCATCCTGCGATAATGAGCATGGTTACAGGAGGGGACCTAATCAGACAAGGCTTGTAAGAGGAGATTCCAATATGGCGAAAGTACACCGGCGAACAGTGGACCTGAGCAGCTATCCCGATCTCGTGGTCATCTATCTGGGGATGCGCGTCAATGCCCTTACCGGGCTCAAGACGCTGTTCGGTTTCGGGCCAAAGATTGCAGCCTCCGTGGACGCCCGGCCGAACGGACTGCTGCTGCATGAGAACCTCCTTTATTCCCTGTTTCCACCTCACGCCGGGATGCGGCAATACTGGCGCGACTTTGAATCGTTGGAGGCTTGGGCCCGCTCCGAACCCCACCGTGCATGGTGGAAGCAGTTTCTGCGCGATTCAGGCGGGACGGGATTCTGGCACGAAACCTATTTCATGCGCGGCGGGATGGAGGCCATCTACGACGACGTGCGCGCGCCTTTGGGCCTCCTGAAGTTTGCTCCTTCCCATGAAGCGCGAGGCCCCATGTTTTCCGCCCGGCAGCGCGCGGGGATGGGGGGCACCGCACCCGCCAGCGCTCCAGTATCCGAATCTGACCTCGATGCCAACAAGGGATGAGCTGAAGGCGGGCCGGCCGCGGCGCCAGGCTTGCGCTGCGAAGCCTGCGGGGCTTATCTTGGGATATGCGCCGGGGCAGAATGGAAACGCCGACTCTCCTTTTGGGTATTGTGCCGCTCGCCCTCCTGCTGGCAGCAGGAATTGCGCGGGCGCAGGCTGGCAACGCGCAAATCCTGATCAGCACGCATCCCTACTATCCCGGGCCGATGCTCCAGGTGGAGCGGAACCTGGTGGAAGTTCGTGTGGTGGCGCTCGACCCGCACGGGAATCCCATCGGGGGGCTGAAGAAGAGCGACTTCCGCGTTTATGACAACGGGAAGCTGCAGGACATCTCTGATTTTTCAGTGGAGGAAGCAGGCGGCAAGATGGTTTCCGGCTCTCCGCAGATGCCCGCATCCGCCAGCCCTCCCGCTGGTGCGAGCATGCACACTGCCGCTGCCACGCGGTTCATCGCCCTTTTCTTCGACGATCGCGACAAGCCCGTAAGCGACCTGATTTATGCTCGCAGGGCAGCAAGGGAGTTCGTTACCCACGGCCTGCGTCCTGGCGATCGAGTGGGAATCTTCACAGCGTCAGGAAAGTCTCAAGTTGCATTTACGGACGATTCCCGCGAACTTGCCGAAGCGCTGAAAAACCTGCGGCCCAATTTGAAAACGCCAGGCCAGTCGCCAGGCGCCTGCCCGCGGGAGGGACTTTATGAGGCCTACCGGATTACCACGAACGACCCGGGCGCCCTGCAACAGGCGATGACGAGGGCTGAAGCTTGTTGCAGCTGGTGCCTGGATCGGGACCCGAAGGTAACGTTGAGACTGCTGAGGAACCAGGCGCGGGACCAGGCATATGAAATCGTTCCCCTTGCGCGGCAATTTTCCATGACCGTCTTGGGCAGCCTTCGGGGCACGGTCCGCGAACTGGCGGACAAGCCCGGGAGCAGGATTCTGGTGATCACCTCGCCCGGATTTCTGACCGCGACCCTGCGGCTTGAAATGGAGGACATGGTAGACGACGCGCTGCGCGCCAGGGTGGTGATTAACTCGGTCGACTCCAAGGGTCTGGACACCATCATGCCAGGGGGCGAAATCAGCCAGGAGACGACCCTGACCGACCCGGCATTCGCGAGCGCGAATATCGACGAAGAAACCCGTTGGGCCTACGACGAGAGGGATGAAATGCAGGACGTGCTGCAGGTGCTGGCGGATGGAACCGGGGGGCGCTTTTTCCAGAAGGACAATGACCTCGGCAAAGGTCTGAGTGCGATGGCGGCGGCGCCACAGGTTGCCTATACTCTGGCCTTTTCGCCGGTTCCGCTGAACGCGGACGGCCAGCTCCATAAACTAAAAGTGAAGCTGGCTCCGTCGCGGTCGTATTCGCTGAAGTACAGGCGTGCATATCTGGCGCCCACAAAGGCTTCAACCACTCAGGAAGAGTCCCTTAAAAAGATTAACAGCGAGGTGCTGAGCGACCGCCAGATCCAGGAATTACCCATTGTTGTGTCTGCCAAGACTGCCACGCTGGACACGGGCAACCCCGGCCTGGGAGTTTTTGTCCGCATCGATCTGCGGCGTTTGGCTTTCCACAAGCGCCAGGGGCGACACCAGCAAAAGTTGACGCTCGTCAGCGCGCTGCTGGATAGCCAGGGACGGTTCATTGTGGGGTACATCGGAACTGTCGATATGGAGTTGAAGGATGCGACCTGGCGCGACGCCACGCGCGGCACCATGACCGTCCGCATGGCTTTGCCAGCTGACCCCGGTGACTACCGCTTGCGCGAGGTCGTCGTGGAATCGACCGGCAACAGGATGTTTGCCTCCACACAGAAAGTAGCTGTTCAATAAGCGTCAAAGACATCACCGGGCAGGAGTGAAATGCCTGGCAGCAAGGTTGTATTGACGGTCTTTACCTGGTTAAGGGCGGCGGCCCGTGCGTTGAGGGCAATTCCGGAGCAGACGAATCGGGTGCCTTGCGGAAGGCTCGACGGGTCCGCGACCCGAGATAAAGGGGCTTAGCGCTTTGTACGGTCGAAGACGCTGGAATGCAAATATCCGCATCAGGCCCCGGGGCGGGACTCTCTAAACAGGAGGGGAGGCAGGCGAGATGGGAGACACATCAAGGTTTATAGGCTTCATTGTCATCGCGGTCCTCTACTTAACGATTGGGTTTTTGTCGGCGGCTGGTTCCATCTACCTGTCCCGAAAAATATTCAAGCCGAAGGCGGAGCAGACCTTCTATGGATTATTTCTCATCGCAATCGCCGGATTCTATCTGGCTTTCGCCGCCTACTTTGGAACTGATGCGGCGTGGCAGTTGGAATGGGCGGGCGTGCTGGTGTTTGCTGTGATGGGCCTCACAGGCACCCGCCTGCCATTGGCCTTAGTTGTCGGCTATCCGCTGCATGGCGCCTGGGACCTGCTGCATGAACTCCACGCGCACGGCGCGTTGCCCGCATTCGGCGCTGATCAGTTGACGGCAATTCCGCTTGCATACGGAATCTTTTGCCTGGCTTATGACTTCTCAATGGGAGCGTATTTCTACACGCGGCGGAAGGAATGGGCCGCCTGAGAATCCGCGGCGCCCGACCACGGCAGCGGGGTTGGATCGTGGGCCCTGGTGTCAGCTGTAGACTGGAAGTCCACACACAAGAATCCATTATCTGGCCCCTGCGACGACGGCATTCCGTGCCCTCATTAGGACAACCGGGAACAAGATATAATCGTTGCCGGAGGGTGAACGGTGCAAATGCCAGGCCAACAGCAAGTATTGTTTCATCGAGGAAATTATCTGGTGCGTCGGCAGCGGCTCGCGCCGGGAGAGGCAACTCCCTGGCACCGCGATCCGCATCATCGCGTTACTGTTGTTTTGAGCGGCGATCTGCTGAGCATTGAGTTCCGCGACGGTGCGGAAACTCTGACGTGGAAGGTGACGCCGGGCGAAGTTGACTGGTCAGAGCCAAGCGACCGTGTCCACCGTGCCGTCAACACCGGGGAAGAAGTGTTCGAAGAGGTCGTGACGTTTTTCCTCGACGGCCCGGAAGCCGATCCGCAGCCCGAACCTGACTCGCAATAAATACGGAAACCCCGGCCTGCACACATCACAAGCACCGCGACGTATTCGCCGCCCGTTATCTCCACACCACCAGCCTGAGTGCGTTATAATTTTGGTGCCTTATTTTCGTAGTCGTCACTGGCTACGCACCCCCTGAAAATCAGGGAACGAACCACTCGCGGGCGGCGGGTGATTGCTAAATCATAAAATATGCGCGGCGCTGCCGCGGAGGAGGATTCATTGTCCGAAGAAGCCAACAAGGACCTGGTGCGCAGGCATTATGAAGACATCGTAAACCTGAACAATCTGGGCGCAGCCGAGGAGCAAATGTCCGAGGACTTTACCGACCATGCCGCCCGGCCGGGACTGGCATCGCGGGGCCCGGAAGCCGCTCGCCAGGCGATGGCGGCCCTGCATGCGGTGATTCCCGATGCGCGCATCACTCTCGACGAAGTGATTGCAGAGGGCGATCTGGTAGCCGTCCGGGCCACCTGGCGAGGGACTCACGTAGGGTCCTTTATGGGCTCCCCGCCCTCCGGCAAGCCCGTCACCATCACCGGCATGGTGTTCTGGCGAGTGGCAAATGGCAAGCTGGTGGAACGGTGGGCCAACCTCGACCTCTCACCTCTGCGTCACAATTAGGCCCTCGGGCGCCAGACATCGCAGGTTTTTTCCTGAATTTGGCGGCTTTTGATCCTAGGGAAAAGAACCGCAGCGCAACGCGCTAAACACGAAGAGATTCCCCCGCTTCGGCATTCGGATGGCTTATGTGCGGGACAGTTAAAGATTACTACGTTCAAGATTTTGAAGGCTAGTTACATGCTCTGCGTCGGAACAGAACGCAGCAACCGCAAGTAACTAGCGTGTGGCAGAGGAAACGATTGGCGGTGGAAAGACTGCTCTGAAGAATCCAAAATTCAGACCTTCAAATTGGAGAGCTAGACACTCTAACTCTCCACCTTCCTGGACAAACTGAGAGCCCATCTGCAGCGCAAAAAAAGGGCCATCCCCTGCCCGCGTTTTCCATCCAGACTGGGCGGCCTAATAAAAACAGTAAAGCTCTTGGCTGGTTTTAAGCGCGAATTTGCCTCATGCAAACCCGGTCTACCGCACTGCAGACAGAAGATCTTTGACAGTGTGCGCAACCCACGGCCATCCGGAAACAACAGGGTAAGCGTATAAAACCCCTGCAACGAAAAGTGTCAACACGAGCCAGAGCCCCAGGCTGCGAAGCTTCTTGTCCCGCCTCTTCTTCTTGACGGGTGGGTCCGGAGCTCCATGAATAAGAATCAGTCCACCTGATTTTTCCAACCGAATCGCCATTTTCCCCTCCCTCCTGGAATGACGAAACAGGCAATCATTAACAAATCTTCTCAGGGAACGCAGCTGCTTCCGTCGGACCTATCTCTCCGACTTCTCTTCGCGCCATGCTTTGACGCTGCCCTGACTTCAGCTATCGCCCCGCGCGGCCGCTTTCGGCAGGAGTGAGGCAGCCAACCTTGCGCACGTTCGCCGCCAGGAAATCCCGAAGTTGTGCTTCCGGCGGAACACCGTTCTTCCCTCGATGTATCTAATGGTAACCGTTGTACCTTGGAATGCAATCCAGCGAGTACGGGAGAGGGACATCCTCCAATACCTGAATTTCGTTTGAGGTAATTACCCGATTGAAATGTTAAAGACCACACCTCTTGCTCCCGAGTCACATCGGGCCCCGAGCGGCGACCCCCGCACCAGTTCCTGCATCATGAATCGGCTGCCGGCGTCACGAATATCGGAGCAGCTTCCAGATCCACCCGACGATCGCGAGGAAAAGAAAAGGATAGGCAAAGTAAGGCAGCGGCAAGGCGGTCGGCAGAACCTGTTCTCCCCAGAAAATCCTTGCCGAAACAATCGTAAACAGAACAGAAGCTATCACCCCCGCCAAGCGCGCCCAGGGGGCGAATTCGCCGGGAATGCTGACCATCAGAAGCGCGACCACCCACAAGGCTGCGCCCGCGCCGAACGAGGGAACGCTTGCTGCCAGCGTAGTCGCCGTGCCCGTTAGCATCACGCCTGAGGCTATTGAGAACACCAGAAAGCCGGCGGCAACAAGGTCTTTTCCTCGCCGGAAATATTTCAGTGCCAGGATGACCGCGGCCACGATCAGGCCGACGCCGTCGATCGCCCAACACGCTGCCTGAAGATTTCGTTCCGCGAGAAATGTTCCCAGCATGCCGAACAACCCGCCAATCGCCAGCCCAACCATAGCAATTACATTCTCTGCGTTTCTTCTCCCGGCTTCATTAGCTTCACCCACTGGAGGTTCCTCCTGATCCTTGGGGCGGACCGCCCTGCCCGCGACCGTTCGCATTGCATGCCCGGATGTGTAACAGCCGGTTCTCCCGTTACAGCCGGGAGCCGCGGCATCGCGATTGTACATCGGACCGCCGGACAGCCATCGCGGTGTTAAACTTACCCACATGACTTCGGCGCGAATCCGCCTTGGGACGTCCAGCTGGACCGGCGAGGGATGGGTGGGCAGTTTTTATCCGCCTGCGACCAAGTCGCAGGATTTCCTTCCTCTCTATGCCGAACGCTTTGACACGGTTGAGATCGACAGCACCTTCTACCGCATCCCTGCCGCCAGCGCCGTACGGCAGTGGCGGGAACGGACGCCCGCGGGTTTCACCTTCGCGGCGAAAATACCACAAACCATTACCCACGAAAAGATGCTGGTTGACGTTGAAGACGATCTCGCTGCTTTCCTCAATGTTATGGATCTGCTGGGCGACAAGCTCGGGCCGTTGCTTTTTCAGTTTCCGTATTTCAACAAACAGAAATTTCGTGGCCTGAGCTTTTTTCTGGAAAGGCTGGAGGCCTTACTTGAGCAGCTTCCGAAAGACTACCGCTGGGTGGTGGAGGTGAGGAACCGGAACTGGCTTTCTGAAAAATTGTATGCGGTGCTTCGAAGGCACGGGGTTGCGCTGGCGCTGGTAGACCATTCCTGGATGCCACGGCCGGCTGAACTGCTCGAAACCGGAGATCCCATCACCGCCAACTTCTCATTCGTACGCTGGATTGGCGACCGCAAGGGAATCGAGGAACAAACGAAAGTGTGGAACCGCACGCTCGTTGACCGAACGGAAGATCTGCGCGAATGGGTCAAAGTCCTCTCAAAGTTGGGCCGGCGCGTGGACATTATGTTCGCCTATGCCAACAATCACTACGGGGGATATGCTCCGGACACGATTGAGCTGTTCCGGCGCCTCTGGCCGCAGGAGGAGAAGGTTTTGCCTGAAGGCATGGCAAAACGTCCGGCGAGCAGCCCGGCCGGCCAGCAACTTCTGGGATTTAGCGACGAGGAAAACCCGCGGCGGGAGTAGCATCAAAGATGCTGCGACGCAGGCGTCTGCCACGGCCCCGGATCCATAGTTCCCTGGGGACGGAAAATATGGGTCCCAATATGTTTGCGGGGAGGAGCAGCGGCAATGAAAAGCAAGCGGAAGACACCCCGGAAATCCGAAAAAGAAGTTAGTTCCAAGTTCCCGCAGTTGCAGAAAACAATTTCGAGACGGAGCCTGCTGGTGGGTGCGGCAACGCTGGGAGCGGGAAGCGGGTTCCTGAATGCAGCTCCCCGTACGGCCGCGGCAGGCCCTCCGGCATCCGGGCCCCGCGTGGTCGCTCTCGTCGGCGACCGGTATCACAATCCGGACTACATTCGCGTCAGCCTGGACCGTTTGTTCTCTGGCCTGGACCTGCCGGTGGACTATACCATCCGGTATGATCAGCTGTCACGCGACCTCCTTCGAGGTTATCGAATCCTGGTCTGCTTCCGCGACGGAATGATCTGGCCGGGAGGTTATCTCGGGCCCGATGCCTACGGTTACGAGCGCGAGCTGGAAAACCCTGGCGAGTTCCCACGGGAGAAAGCCCAGAACTGGATTTCGCAGCAACAGGCGGAAGCTGTCCGGGATTTCGTTGCCGAGGGCAATGGGCTTTATTGCCTGCACAACAGCAGCCACATTTCTCTATCCTCGCCGATTTACCGGGAAGTGATGGGAGGAGCTTACATCGGCCACCCGCCCTTGCGCCCTTTCAAGGTGCGCGTGTCGAACAGCAACCACCCCATCACCCGAGGAATCGAAGATTTCATGGTGAACGATGAGCAGCATTACGTCGCCTACGACAAGGACCCACAAAACATCCTTCTCCAGGCTGAAAACATCGACGGGCTCGGCTACGAAGATCATGGGACCAAGTCCATTTCCGGGTGGGCTCACGAGTATGGAAAAGGACGAGTGGTTTTCACGGCAGTGGGACACACCATTCACGCCATATGGGCTCCGCAGTACTTAAAACTCCAGAAGCGCGCCGTGCAGTGGCTGTTGAAGACCATCTAGTCCCTGTGCTGTCGGTCTGAATGGAGGGTAGGCGGGTGGCGGACTGCTCACGCGGAGTTAAGGTTCTCGGAGGCAAGGAAATTGGCGGAAATTGTTACGTTCGGAGAACTGCTGGTCGAGTTTGTGGCCACGCAAATCGGGCAGACTTTCGATTCGGCCGGAACGTTTGAAGGCCCTTTCGCGAGCGGCGCACCGGCCATCTTTGTGGATCAGGCTGCACGGCAGGGCGCGACCGCTGCAATCGCCGGCTGCGTGGGCCAGGACGCTTTTGGAGACGCCATACTTCGCCGCCTGGCGGACAACGGTGTCTCGATCGCATGTGTTGCGCGATGCGCGGATCGCCCCACCGGAACGGCCTTCGTCGCGTATCGCGCCGACGGTGGGCGCCAGTTTGTTTTCAACATTGCTCAGAGCGCGGCGGGATTGCTGGACGCGGAGGGGATAAGTCCCGATCTGTTCGAAGGCTGCCGTTGGCTGCACATCATGGGGTCGTCTCTTTACAATAAAGGTGCTATCAGCGCGGCGCGAGCAGCCGCGGAGCAGGCCCGGCGGCTTGGATGCAAGATCAGCTTTGATCCAAACATCCGGCCGGAATTGACGGGGTCGCCCGAAGTACAGCGGGCGTTGTGGGAAACGCTCGAAATCTGCGACCTCTTTCTGCCCAGCGAATCCGATCTACGGTTTTTCCATCCGGCCGTCACAGGCGATGAGGTCATCCCGATGATGCTCGAACGGCAGTCGCTGGAAGCCGTAGTATTGAAGCGCGGGGCTGCGGGAAGCACGTACATCAACCGCGAGCAGCGTATCGAAGTTCGTGCTTTTGAAGTTACCGAAGTCGACCCGACGGGCGCCGGCGACTGTTTCTGCGGCACTTATCTCGCGTGCATAGCGCGCGGACTGCCCGCTGAGCAGGCGCTGGTGCGCGCCAACGCCGCGGGAGCCATGGCCGTGCTCAAGCGCGGGCCGATGGAAGGAAACAGCTCAAGGGAAGAACTGGACCGTTTTATCGCCGGGCGTTCCGTGGCCGTCCGTCGGTCCTTGTGAGGGAGCCTCGTGAAACGAAGGGCGGTGCTTTCCACAATGTGCCAGAGCATTCCTGCTAACTCACTTGGAAATAGTGATTCAGTTGATTCCTGAAAAGGACGCGCGTCCCCGTCCTGGCAATTCCAAGCTTCCGCCGTTCCAACGACGAATAGGGTAAGCCTCCACCTCCCAGGTTACAATTGACAGCTAAGTTCTGTCTGGATAGATCCTCCAGCCGGGCCATCGGCCCCCAATCACCCTCCGAAGTAGAAGCAGAATTTCCACCATTCTTAACCCTCATGTAATACGCACGTAACAAATTCGCGTCAGATTATCTTTCTCCGGAAATCTTCTATCCAAACTCTTTTGGGGGGGTGCTGTTTAGTTTTCCTTGCTGTGGGTTTATGGCGTTTCGAGCACTCTACATGTCTATTATTTTGACTGGCATCATATCGATCCGTGTCTGAGGGGCAAATATTTCAATCGTCGGCATAAGGGAGGTTTTATGGGCGGAATTCGAAGAGTTTACATTCTCTTGGGTGCCCTGGCGCTACTGGGGCTCGGGCCCAGAGTATCGGCGCAGGTACAAAACGCCAGTTTGACAGGGGTTGTGATCGATCCATCCGGGGCGGTTGTGGCAAACGCCACGGTGACGGCTGTCAACCAAGCCACTAATGTTTCACAACAAACCACCACCGGTTCGGCAGGGTACTACCTGTTCCCTTCCCTCCCTATCGGGAACTATACGGTTTCAGCGGAAGCCCCGGGCTTTAAGAAGGCTGTTCATGACGGCATCCAGCTGGAGATTGGCGAGAGGGCGCGGAACGATTTCCGCCTCGATCTCGGAGCTCAAACTCAGGTTGTGCAAGTGAAAGCGGCCGCGACACAACTCGACACCCAACAGGCGTCACCGGGCGCGGTCGTGCAAAACCAACTAATCCTGGACATTCCTCTGAGCTTGCGCAACTGGGACGATCTGTTGTTGACGGTTGCCGGCGTGTCCGGAGACCGCTACACAGAGCAGGGCGGATCCACGGCTGCGGGGCGCACAGGCGGCGTGAACATTCACGGTGTGCGCTCGCTCCAAAACAACTTCTTGCTGGATGGGGTAGACAATAACACGATCTCGGAAAACGTCCAGGAACTGAGCACGGAAGTGGTCCACGAATCGGTGGACGCCGTGCAGGAGTTCAAGGTGATCACCGATCCCTATTCTGCCGAATATGGCCGCAGCCCCGGTGCCGCCATCATTGTGGCAACCAAAAGCGGAACCAACAAGTTCCACGGCACAGGTTGGGAATTCGTGCGGAACGACAAGTTTGACGCAGCCGACTTCTTTCTGAACCGCGCCGGTCAACTGAAAGCCAAGAACCGCCAGAACCAGTTTGGCGGCAACCTGGGGGGCCCCATCGTGAAGGACCGTGCCTTCTTCTTCTTTAACTATGAAGGCACCCGCATCGTGCGCGGACAGACGCGTTTGACCAACACTCCCACCGCAAATGAACGGATCGGAGATTTTTCCGATGCCGCCGGAGCAGCTAACAATACAACTTACGCTCCCATCTTTGACAACGTGGGCGACTGCGTGGCCAAGGACCCGGGCGCCTTCAACACCAGCGATCCACTGGGACCAACCCACTTTGCCAACAACCAGATTCCAGCCGACTGTCTGGATCCTGAAGTTCAGAAGATCATTGGCTATCTGCCCACCCCAAATCTCACGCCAGCATCGGGAGCGCTGAACCTCAACAACTTCATACGGTCTCCGTCCCTGATTGACAACAACAACTCCTACACGGCTCGAGGAGACGCCCAGATCAACGACAAACAGCATTTCTTCCTTCGCTACATCTACTCAAACCGCTTCCGTTTTGTTCCGGGCGCTTTCGGCGGGATCATTGACGGCACGGGAACGTCAGCTTTTGGGAGGCAATGGCTAAAGGCACACTCCGCCTCATTGGGCTACGACTGGGTCATCAGCCCTCGGCTGCTGAATGAATTCCGCCTGGGCTGGGGCCGCGACGATTCGTTCGCTGCCCAGGACCCTTTTGGGCAGAACACGCTTTCTGAGGTTGGAATTCTCGGTGTGCCCGACAATCCGATTTATGACGGCGGCCTGCCGGGTCTTTCGATCAACGGCGGCGGGGGCGTGCCCCAGCCGGCGGCGGGCGGAGGTCTTGGCCGGCTCGGCTCACCGGACTTCCTGCCCAAATTCCAGAAGACCAATCAGTTTGAGTGGAGCGATACGCTGAGCTGGGTGACAGGCAAGCACCAGTTCAGGTTCGGGCCGGACATCCACTTTCCCATGCGGAATATATATCTGGACGTGCCAGGCCTTAGGGGGAGTTGGGGCTTTGACGGGCGCTTTACCGGAATCCCATGGGCCGATTTCCTGCTCGGATACCCACAATCAGCTCAGCTCACCAATCTTTTTCAAGCGGACCAGCGCATTTGGATGACCTCGTTCTTCTTTGAAGACGCTTGGAAAGCAACGCGCAATCTCACCGTGAACTACGGAATCCGCTACGACTATGCAACCTGGCCGCACGACGCGCAGGGTCAGATGACCAACCTCGACCCGGCCACCGGGCAGCTTTTCACGCCGGCCAACTCCCCCGTTGGCAACACCCTTATCAATCCGGATAAGAACAATTGGGCGCCAAGACTCGGACTTGCTTACCAACTCGGCTCCAAATGGGTCCTGCGCGCCGGTTACGGCCGCTTCTACCAGCTCTTCGAGCGTGTGGGAAGCGAAGACCAGATGGACCTGAATCTACCCTGGCTGGTCAACAACAACGTCAGTACGTCAAGCACAACGGTGCCTGTGAACGACATGCGGGTGGCTACGGGATTCAATCTTTCACTCGATCCAAGCGCCGTCAGTCTCACCTCGGTGCGTTTGCGGGCCGTGAATCCGGAATCGGTGATGCCAAGCATTGACCAGTGGAACGCGGGTTTCCAGTACCTCTTGCCTGCCAATTCCATCCTGACCGTTGATTACGTGGGGACGAAGGGATCTCATCTTTCGATTCTGCGAAACCTCAACCAGCAGTTCTTTAACCCCGACGGAACACCAACACATGTGATTCCTTATCCCAATTATGGCCCCATCGAATACCGTGACAACATGGGGAACTCCGTTTACCACGGCCTGGAAGCAACCCTGAGCAAACAGTTCAGCCATGGGCTGGTGTTGCGGGCCGCCTATACCTACTCCCACTCCATCGACGATGTCCGGGACAACCTTTTCGGAGGGTCCAGCGCTTCGATCGTGGGTGATGCCTACGACGTGGTCGGCAGAAACCGCGGTAACAGTGAATTCGATCTCCGGCACTCGCTTGCGATCAGTTACGTATACCAGATTCCGGAGATTCAGGCCCTTCGCAACAGTTCAGCAGGAAGTGGTGCGCAGGCGTTGCGTCAAATTCTTCGCGATTGGCGCGTTGCCGGATTCACTACGGCGCGGAGCGGCCGACCTTTCACCATCAAGGCTGGCGCCAACGCTGGAACGCTGGGAGATCGAGGAAACCTATCCGGAGGGTCCGGATTTTACGCTGATTGCCTCGGGAGCGGGGCTCTGTCTTCAGGCCAGCAAACAGTCGACATGTGGTTCAACCCCTCGGACTTTGTCCGGCCCAACAATCCCATCCGGCTGGGAACCTGCGGCCGGAACACCCTGTTCGGTCCGGACCTCGTTCAATTCGACTTCAACCTGACCAGGAGCTTCGAGTACTTTGGCGAAGGGCGTCGGCTGGAAGTCCGCTGGGACATGCTGAATGCCTTCAATACCAGCCATTTTGCGCTCCCGAATTCAGACGTTACCAGTGGCGGGTTCGGGCAGATTACCAGCCTGTCCGGCGATCCGCGCATCATGCAGTTTGCGTTGAAGTTCTACTTCTAGGGCGAAGTGACCGAAGGCAGGGCGTTGCCGATAGAAACCCTAAGCAAGGTGGACCCAGGCAACGCCCTGGCCCTTTTTCATCCCTGCGAGCTGCTATTTCCGAGACCGGAGCACAGAGTGGTTGTGCGCGTCCGCACCTTCAGGAAGCCTTGAAGGTGTAGCCCCTGCGAAGCGGCATTCTTCCTTCACTGAAGGCAAGGCTGTCCCGTATTTCCGAAAGCCCAATCGGGCAGCCTCCGGGAGATTGGATCCCCTTGGATCTGTCTTTACTCCAAGGCAGTTATCTCGCCCCGCGTGGATCTTCAAATCCTCCAAAATCCACATTAGTTGCGTGCCGAGTCACATGGTAATCTGTTTCTTCATCGTTTCGTGAGTGCGGCCGCGCCAACGCCGCGGGAGCCATGGCCGTGCTGAGGCGCGGGCCGATGGAAGGAAACAGCTCAAGGGAAGAACTGGACAGTCTTATCGCCGGGCGTTCCGCCGCCCTCCCGTCGATACTGGCAAGAGATTGAACTGCGACTAGCTCATTGAGGCGGCTGGCGTTATAATGCAACCCACTGGGCCAGCGGGATGCGCCCACGCGTGATCTGCGGGACCATCGAATGAGTTTCGTTCGCAAAGAGATCGAGAGACACTATTCGGAAGTGCAGGAGTCGGACCGGCTGGCTTCAGGTGTTGGCGAGCTGGAACGGCTTCGCACCGAAGCGATCCTGGCGGCGCACCTACCGCCACCGCCTGCCGTAATCTACGACGTGGGCGGCGCGGCCGGTGTGTATGCGTTTCCGCTGGCGGAACGGGGATACACCGTCCATTTGATCGACCCGGTCGAGTTGCACCTCGAACAGGCGCGGTCCCGTGCTGCATCCTCAGGCGTGGCGCTGGCATCGATCAATTTAGGCGATGCGCTACTGCTTGGCGCCCCTGCCCTGACGGCCGACGCCGTTCTCCTCTTTGGGCCGCTCTACCATCTCGTCGTGGGATCCGAGCGGCTTGAGGCGCTTCGCGAATCGTACCGCATTCTGAAGCCCGGCGGGATCATGTTCGCCGCCGCAATTTCCCGTTTCGCCTCTCTGATTGACGGTTCAGTGGAGGGTTTTTTCCGGGACCCCGAATTTCGCAAGATCGTTGCGACAGACCTTGACTCCGGCCAGCATCGTAACCCCACAGGCAATCCAGCCTATTTCACAACTTCGTATTTCCATCGCCCAGAGGGATTGGAAGCGGAAGTCGTCGAAGCAGGCTTTCAGAATGTCAGAGTGCTCGCTGTCGAAGGTCCCGTGTGGAGCGCGGCTCGATTCAAAGAGGCGTGGCAAGACGAAAACCAGCGCAAGACCCTTATGGAGTTCCTGGCTATGGTCGAACAGGAACCCTCGATACGTGGAGCAAGCGCCCACCTCGTTGCCGTAGCCCACCGCCCCAAATTAGCGGGGATGGCCTAGAAACAGGTTTTAGGCCAGGTGGCATCAACCGCGCTTGCTGCAACCGGTTCGACAAACACCAATCCAAAGAGATTCACCCCGTGAAGCCGAAGCGGAGAGGAGAGCAAACATGAAGCGCGGGTTTCAACTCACCCTGGGTATTGCCCTCTGCACCTGCGGGCTTCTGCTGAGCGGCCACGCTCAACAGCCTTCCGGGGACAATCCAAGCAATGCCGAAAGCCACTGGGCAATCGGTATTTACACGGGACCGTCTCCGCTGCAGCTTTCACCCCAGAAGAGGGCGATCAATCCGGTAATTACTGCAGACGAGGTCCATGACCTGAAGAATGCTGACACGCTTGCGCATCCCTTCATGGTGATCGAGGGCTCACATTACTACATGTTCTTCACCACCAAGTACCTGAAGACGGATGAGAGCGGCATCGGGCTGGGGGAAAGCGACAACGGCCGGGTGTGGCACTACAAGCAACTTGTCATCAAGGAGCCGTATACGCTTGCTTATCCGGATGTTTTCAAATGGGACAACGAATATTACATGGTTGTGGAATCCCATACGCAGACCTTCGTCCGCCTCTACAAGGCGACGGCGTTTCCCGACAAGTGGGAATACCAGAAAGACCTGCTCACGGGCGACCATTTCATCTCTCCCACGCTGGTACGGTATAAGAACATGTGGTGGATGTTCACGGGCGTGCCGGGTAACGCCTCACTTCGCCTGTTCTACGCGCCGGATTTCAAGGGTCCATGGACCGAGCACCCCTCGAGTCCCCTCATCAAAAACGACCTTCACACTGCGCGGCCGGCAGGCAGGCCGTTTATCCTGAACGGAAAGCTCTACCGGCTGGGTATGGACTGTCTCCCGGTCTACGGGTACCAGGTGCATGCGTTCGAAGTCACCGACATCAGCACCAAAACCTACGCGGAAAGGATGATAGAAACACCAGTAGTGAAGGCCAGTGGGCAGGGCTGGAATGCCGAGACGATGCACCATGTGGACGCTCATCAGGTTGGCAAGAACCAGTGGATCGCAGCCGTCGATGCGCTTGGCTACTGATCCGCGGAATGCAAAGGGGAAACGCGTTGCGCAGTTCGCGCCGCAAGGGACTAGGGCTCCGCAAGGCCGCAGACACCAAAAGGCGGGCGTCTGAACCTCCTGACCAATAATATTGATGAGAGTAAGCATTGAGTTCTGTCCAAGCACGACCATCCTGTTGCTGTGCCTTGCGGCACCCGCGAATCTTGCTGCTCAATGTACAAGTGCGCCACAGGGAGAAATTCGCGCCAACCCGGGCCGTCCCACTGTGGCAGACCCTGCTGATATCACCGAATACGGAGTCCTGGAAGTCGAGTACGGCTGGAACCACGCATGGCTGGGCCGGGCGACGCACGAGAACGATTTCGGCGCTCTGCTGAAATTCGCGGCCCTCTGCGACCTCGAAATCCGCTGGAGCCCCGACACGGTGGTCAGCAAGGGCGGCCAGAGAGGTTTCGGGGACAACTGGATCGGCGCGCAGTATCGTTTCTATCACCAAAGTCACAATATGCCCACAATGGCGGCTAGCTATGTGGTGAAGATACCCAGCGCCAGTTCTGACCGGGGCCTTGGTACGGGGCGGGTGGACCACCAGATTAAGTTCCTCGCCAGCAAGGACGTGGGGCCCACGCACTTCGACTTCAACGCCAGCGCGCTCGTCATTGGGCGTCCATCAGGGAGCGGACGCGATTCTGCCGCTGAGATTGATCTTTCTTTTTCGCACCCTTTGTGGAACGAACTGGCAATAACCGGAGAGGTCTACGGTGACACGCGCTTGAACGATTCCGTCCCCGGGTACACTTCCACACTGTGGGCGCTGACTTATACGGTGACGCCACGCCTGGTAGTGGACGTGGGAATGGACACGGCTGTGACATCCAACGCTCCGTTTCGCAAGAGGTTTGTGATGGGGTTTGTCTACTCCATCGGCGAACTCTACCCTGTCCTGCGGCGGAGCCTTCGGCACAGGTGAAGACACTTTACCAGGAAAGTGGATTGTTCCGGAATGCGGTCCGGCGCTCCGGGCACATAGAAATATCGGGCGGAAAGAAAGACTCCTCCGGGCCGTTGATCGGCGTTAGAATTCGACATCGCTTACCGCACCGTGGACCTCAGCGTCAGAGGTCTGCGCAACCTGCGTTTCATGAAAGGACAACAGGCGAAATGTACATCTTGAGAATCGAGCACCCGGTTGCTGACTTCAACGGCTGGAAGAAGGCCTTTGACGCCGATCCGCTCGGCCGGAAGAATTCCGGCATGCGGGGCTACCAGATCATGCGCCCGGTGGACAATCCAAACTACGTGATGGTCGATCTTTCTTTTGACACGGAGAAAGAGGCGGAAGCTCTGCTGGCCGCGCTGCGCGTGTTATGGGGACAGGTGAAGGGTGCTGTCGTTCACGGGGAACCCGCCACTAGGATTATCGAGCAAGTGGAAATGGCAACTCTCTGACGGCGGCGTTGCGGGCCGCGCGGCATGCGTCGAAAAGATGCGGCTGCATGCTGATAGTGACACCTTTGGTTTATACGGGGTGGAATGTCACATGCCCACGGCGCCGTTGACATGCCGTGGGAAACACTTCCCAATGAGGAAAAGATGCCAAAGTACGTCGTTGAACGCGAAATTCCCGGCGCCGGGAAACTGACGCCGGACGAGCTAAAGGCCATCTCGCAAAAGTCTTGTTCCGCGCTCCGCAAGATGGGTCCGGAAATTCAGTGGGTTGAAAGCTATGTAACCGGCGACAAGATCTACTGCGTCTATTTCGCTCCGGACACCAAGACCATCCAGGAGCATGCCGGGCAGGGAGGGTTTCCCGCCAATTGCGTTTCAGAAGTCACCCGCATGATTGACCCCACCACGTCGGAGTAAGGAACAAGTGAAACGCTCCGGACAATTGGCACTTTCTTCCCGAAGTGGCCAGCCCTTTGCGGGGGCGATGGGCTTTGCAATAGGCCAGCCCCCGACGGGACTATCCAGCTTGCTCCACAATTTCGCGCAGATAGGCAACGTAGTCATCAAAAGCCCTCCGGCCAGCCCTTGTGAGGCGGACTCGCGTGCGGGGCTTCTTCCGTACGAAATCTTTCTGGACTTCCACGTATCCTGATTCTTCCAGCGTGGCAAGGTGGGCACCGAGGTTACCATCGGTAGCCCCAATAATGGTCTTCAGGCGTGTAAATTCCAGTAGCTCAGACGTGGGCAGGGCCTTCAAAGCGGCCATGATCTTGAGCCGAATTGGCTGGTGGATGGCAGTGTTGGGCTGTTCCATTGGTCAGACCCTTCTCAGCCAGAGGCCGCCCGTAATCAGAGCGCCGCCACCGATAGCAGCCATCCACAGCAGGAAATACGGCGTCACCCAGAAATATCCAGCGACGGTTAGCGCACCCACTGCCAGCCCAAGCAAGACAAATCTTGCACCGCCCTTCCAGATGCCGCCTATCGCATAGCAAAGACTGAAGAAGATGGGAATAATCGCGCCCACCTGTAAGCCCGACCGGGGCGGCATGATCGTGAAGAGCGCCACAAAAAACAGAAACGTGGCCAGTATGCTCGCAGCAAGACGCCAGTCGTGAGTGCGAGAGCCTTCAGCAGCCGTGCGCCGGCCAATCCAGAACCCTGCTGTGATGCCAAGCAGAACCAGGAGCAGCCATACCGCTGCGTTCGCTTGTGGCCGAAAGTAAGTGGTGGAATACCCGACCACCCAGATGAAACCCCAGAGGATGAGATGGGGTGAAGCCTTCTGATAGCCGTAGGCAACGGCGCTGCGGCGCTGGGAACGCTTCACCTCGTCCAGGGATTGAGCCGCATTGGAATTCGTTACGGACATAACAACCTCCTTTTGCATTCTCAGAGTACTCTATATTACAGAGGTCTCTAAGTCAAGAGGTTTTTCAAACTTTTTCGGGCACGCCCTGTCTACAAATCACTTCGTCGGCACCCTCACGACCGGCTCTGCTAAAATGTCGTTAACTTTCTAAAGGAGCGGTACGACCATGGCAACTTACATCGCGTTTTTGCGCTACACCCAGAAAGCCAGGGAGGCAATCAAGGAAAGTCCGGCTCGCCGCGAAGCGGCAAGGAAATTGTTCGCATCGGCCGGAGCGAACCTGAAGCACGTTTACATCACCATGGGAAGATACGACGCCGTGGTGATTGCGGAAGCTCCGGATGATGCGACCATGGCCAGAATGGCCCTGACCGGCGCCTCGCAGGGATTCATCCAGACTGAAACTATGCGCGCCTTTACAGAAGAAGAGGCTGACAAGATTATTGCTTCCCTGCCTTGAAACACTGCAGGCGCCGAATTTCCTGATTCCTCGCTGCTGTTCCGCAAATTGGACGGAGGATGACGATGCCGGGACGAGTGTGCCCGTGGTGGCTGGGGTATCTGCTAGCCAGTCCGCTGCGCCGCTGGCTTGAAGATCCCGCTGAGCTCCTGGCGCCCTACGTCCGGTCAGGTATGACGGTGCTCGAGCCGGGTCCAGGCATGGGATTCTTTACAATGGAACTCGCGCGCCTGGTTGGTCCGCAGGGGCGCGTGGTGGCTCCAGAACTGCAACATCGCATGGTAGCCGGTCTCAAAAGGCGTGCGGTACGGGCCGGGCTTACGGACCGCATCGATGCTCGTGTGGTCCCGCCGGACACGTTGGGCGTAGACGACCTCGCGGGCAGGGTAGACTTCGCACTGGTCTATGCCGTGGTACATGAAATGCCGGACGCTGCCCGCTTCTTCACGGAAACGGCGGCAGCATTGAAACCGGGCGGCACATTGCTGCTGGCGGAACCGGCTGGGCATGTGAAGCCCCCGGAATTCGAGGCGGAGATTTCTTTGGCGGCGCAGGTTGGCCTGAAGGTTGTGGATAGCCCCGCCATCCGCCGTAGCCATTCTGCTCTTCTGAAGAAATCCTGAGCCCGGTAGCCAAGGCGCAGGTTTCGTATCGGCTTTTTCGTAGCCCGGGCGACGGATTGCCACTTTTCATTCCCCGGGTCTGGTGAGAGCAGAACGCTGATAGAACAAGCCGCTGTTTAGCACACCACCCACCGGTTCCAGTCGCCGTCAGCGCTTCACATTCTTCCGCCAGCCAAAGCTATCCGGCGCTCCGGTGGGATGCACAAACCAGTGCATCGGCTTCGCGCTGCAACTCTTTCCTTCAGTAAAGCTGGTGACTTTGCCACCCTTCGCTTCCAGTTCCGCCTTGTAGCAGTCGCCCAGCGAGTCGGTGAAAGCGAAGGTCTGGGTACTGGTCTGATCGCGGTTTCCGGAAAGCCCCGCATGCCCGGCATTGAAATTGAAATTCACCTCATCCGCCGCATCGCGAACATTGTTCACAACGGCGGTGTAGGGCGCGAGCCCGGCTTCACGCTGCTCGATTTGCTTGTCGTAGACCTGGTGCAGATGCACAGTCTGGCTGCGACTGTGGCCGGTATTGGACCGCCGCAGCACGTTGGACGTGAGCGAATATTTGAGTGACCGCGTGAACGCGCGCCCGGTGGTACCTCTACGAGTACTTGTACTCGAACCCGAGACGCGGCCCGACTGTTCGGTGATGTGCCGCGTGGTTTGCGCGTCGACGGTGGAGAACGCCTGGTTGTTATTGAAAGTGAGGCTTTGCTTAACGCGCGTGCTCACCCTTCCCGCGGGCGTGTTGACGTAGCCTTCAATCGAGTAACTCTGGTCGGCGCGCGTCACCACGTTGCCGTTCACCTTGCTGGGGTCCGGGCCCAGCGAGCTGGTGATGGTGGGCTCAAGCGACGCGCCGATCAGTGTGTTGCGCGTGACGGCTCCCTCGGTGTGCCCGGCATTCGCCTCGCGATAGACAAGCAGCGCTGCACCCACCGAGAAGTAATGGTTTGATCCGAGCACGCGCACGGCCACAGAATGCTCCCCTCCATCGCTCACGAGGCCGGCAAATGGAGTGAGGTCTAGCCGGTAAGGAACGAAGTTCAGCGTCTCGACGCCTGGCGTTGGCCGCCACAGATAGGGATCGATGCCACCCGTGTAAACCCAGGGGAAAATGGGAGCCAGGCCCGCCGGCTGGCCGTCCACCAATACCTCCACCTCGCGGTAGCTGCCACCGCTGCATGCGCGCGGACGCCTGGGCGCGCCCTTGTAGCCGCACCGCATGGCGAAGGCCATGGTCTCCTGGATGTACTTGTCTGGCAGGCAGGTGTACCAGAACTCGTCGTGGAACTGGCTTTGCGCGAACTCGTCAAGATAGATGCGCTCGGTGTTACGGGGGAAGGTGATTTTGCGCACAAGCTGATCTTTGCCGGTTTGCAGGTTCGCCGCCTCGTTCGTGGAATTCAGCGCGTAGACGGCGTCGGGTGTCCGGGGTGCGGGATGGGCGGAGTCGGCAGGATAAAAAAGGATCCGAGCGCTTGCATGGATCATGCTGGCACGCCTGGAATCAACCCAGTTGTTGATAAGTGCCGCGCCTTTGCCGGGCGAACGCAGCAGGCTGGAGTAGTCCGTGAGGTCGCGCTCGATCTGCCAGCTTGGGCCAAAGTCCGGCGACGGCTCTTCCGTAGTGCCAAAGTAAATGTTGACGCCCTCGAGCCAGATGGACGCAGTGCGGTCATACTGGTGGCCGTGGTCGACGGAGAAATCGGCCTGGAGCACAACTTTGGCCCACGGCCCCTTGCAGCCGGAGGGCGGCCGGTAGCTGAAGGTGTGCGGCACGGAGTCCATGCGCGTATTTTCGCCGACCGGTCCGAAATCCTGTTTGGGAAACAATTGCACGGTGCAGAGTTTGGTAGATGGCGCCGGCAGGCGCGGATCAGCGATGGCGACGTTCGGCGATCCAACGAGAGGCTTGTTCTGCGCGTTGAGCGCGCAGGTCGAAGATAATATGAATGCAAGAAGTGCCAGCAGCCCAACGCTCCGCCGACAAAACATGTATCGAAACATGAGATGAACCCCCTTTTGTGGTGTCTCCGTCCGGTGAGCGATCCGTCCAACTTCGCGCAGACCGGCACGGAGCAAACAGTTACATTCAAGTGATGAAATCAATCCTGATGGACAAGCGCAGCAAGACTTTTCCATTCAAGCACGCACGGCAGGCCCCGTCCAGAAGAAACTATGACCACACTTCGGGGGCCTCCCTTAGCTAATTACTCTTCCCAATTCGTGAATCTGGGTGTATATAGGTGATGCGTCGAGTGCGTGGTCATGGGCGGCCGCGCGGAATAAGATACCTACCTGTCACAGGACTGAGATTTGAACATTTAAATTGAAAGGGGTAAGGAGCCGATGAATTGGTTCGACCAATGGATGATCGGGTTTATCAACTCTTTCGCGCAACGCTCGTGGATCGCCGACGGCATATTGACCCTGATCGCCAGCAACGTCTTGATCGATGCGGGAGTTCTGATGGCCATGTTCTGGTGGGCCTGGATCAAGTATGAGAAAGAGCACCCTGAAAAGAGAGAAATCCTTGCTGCCAATCTTTTTGTCACCGCCTTCGCAGTGGTTCTGGCCAGATTCCTGGCCTTGAGCCTTCCCTATCGGGAGAGGCCGGTGCGTAATCTGCTGCTGCATTTCCGAATCCCTTTTACCGCGAATCCCAATGAATTGATTCACTGGAGTTCATTTCCAAGCGACCATGCGGTCCTGGCTTTTTGCATTGCCGCAGGGCTCTGGCTGGTTTCCAGACGGATGGGCGCCTTTGCCATCACTTACGCATTTGTCACCAACGTTCCGCGGATCTATACCGGGGCACATTACCCCACGGACTTCATCGCTGGCGCGCTGCTAGGCATGGGGCTAGGGTTCTTGTCAGGGAATTCAGTCTTGAGAAATGCAGCACGCACTTGTCTTGATTTCCTCGACCGCTACCCGCCTTACCTGTATGCAATCCTTTTCTGCTGGACCTTTGAGATCGGGGAAATGTTCGACTCATTGCGCCACATCGCCGTGTTAGCTGCAAAAACTGTCATGCAACTCGCTCCCGGGGTGGCGGAAGCAGTCGGAATTCCACTTCTGGTGGTGCTGCTGGGCATCCTGGGCTGGCTGCAATGGCAGAAGCGCAAAGCGGCGGCATAAACCATCCCCGATATCCTGCGCTTCTCGTTTTCAGAAACCCGCCGCCGTGTTGGTGAACTTGGCCAGGGCCTCCGATATTATAGGGAGACGCGTGGGCCACGCCGCTGGCCATGTCCATTCATCACTGCCCCTGCAATTAACTCTCGCTTCAGACGGCCGCGGGCGATACAATGCGGGCATTCGCGGCACTCGAGAAGAACAAGTCGCGTAGCCATCTGCTGAACTAGCTCAATTCGTGTGCTCTGCTCGCCTGGAAAAGGAGGAACCCTTATGGAAGTGTCTTCCATGCTTCGCGCGATAGCCCTTTCATTCCACTCAAAAGAGCTTTATCGAGACGTTGCAAGAAAATGGAAGGGAACGGGCCTGCTCTACCTGGTCCTTCTGCTGGCCATTTGCTGGGCGGTCCAGATCATAAAAGTTCAGTTCGGGATTACTCATTTCGCCGGGCAGGAAGGCACCAACCTGGTG
>DATLWV010000275.1:0-9793 GCA_035576145.1 Terriglobia bacterium | reverse complement strand
GGCAAGAGCCCGAATGGCTGTCATTATTGGCGAGCATGGAGCCGGAGCCCTGGAATACCGTAAGGATCGCGTCACCTCATTTGTCATCAGTCTCCTCAACAGGTTCTTGTACCCATTTGCTGACCGAATAGTCGCCATCTCCGAGGGCGTTCGGGAATACCTTGTAAGGGAACGGAATATCCCCAAGGAGAAGATCGTTACCATTTATAATCCTGTCGACATTGGGAGAATTCAAAAGCTTTCTCAAGAATACGTCGACGATCCATGGTTGAGGGATAAGGACAAGCCTGTAGTCCTTTGGGTTGGCAGAATTGCGGCCGTAAAGGGACTGGAATACCTGATTGGCGCCTTCGCGCGAGTGCTAAGGGAGATAGACGCCCGGCTGATCATAGTCGGCGAAGGTTCGGAGGAATGCACGATTCGGGATTTGGCCAGACAGAAAGGTCTTGAGGAACACGTTCGCTTCGCTGGTTTCCAGAGTAATCCCTATCGCTACATGTCCCGGAGTTCCGTCTTCGCCTTTTCGTCATTGAGCGAAGGGTTCGGAATGGTTCTGGTGGAGGCGATGGCGTGCGGTTTGCCCATAGTGTCAGCTGACTGCGTGGCCGGCCCCAATGAAATCCTCCAGAACGGCAGATGTGGAATCCTGGTTCCCGTGGGCGATGAAGGCGCCCTGGCACAAGCAATTGTGACCATGCTTACCAACGCTGAGGTTCGGAACCGGATTGCCTCAGAGGCACTTCGTCGAGTGGCGGACTTCGAACCTGCGAAAGTGGTTTCTGCTTATGAACAGCTGTTTCACGAAGTATGCCAGGATAACTTACCCGGTGAAACTGCCGGGCATACCTGCTGAACGCACCCGCCCGCTGTCAGCGGGGCTGAAAGACAATATGGGAAATATTCGACGCCTTAACATTCTTACCGTTAACCGGCACACGGGCTATCTCTATAATCTGTCCAGGATAGGGCATCATTGGCTTGTTCTCGCTGAGTGGGAGCAATACAACCGCCCGCTGCCCGCCAATTTCGAGCTCGTGGACTGGGCCCAGGCCCGTCGAAGTTTCCACAATTTTGACGCGGTAGTCGGACACGACATCCGTCGCGACCTGTGGAGGTTTCTTCCGTATTGCCTCCGTTACCACAAGCCTTACTTTCAGGTCATCCACGGGAGAAGGGCGCGCGGGGGATTCAGTCGCAGTCAGCTTCGCAGATTTGCCAAGCAGTTGTACTCCGGCCTCGTTTTACGACCGCTGGCCAATCTGGGATTGATCCGAATCGTATTTATTTCTCCCTATGCACGGTCTGACTGGGGGCTGAAGGGGACAACCATCGACCAGGGCATACCTCTGGATGAAATGGGGCCCTATACCGGTACGGAAGCATCGCTCCTGGTGGTGGGCAACACGCTTCACAGGGAGCATTTTGGCTTCGAGGAGCTGATGCAAATCCGCGCGCAGGTTCCTGTCAGAATAGTGGGCGTGAATCCCAATATTCCTGGTTGTCGCCCTTCAAAAGACTGGGAAGAGTTGCGCTCGCTCTATTCCCGTAACCGGGCGTACCTGAACCTTACCCGTGAACCCGAAGCCGGCCACAACCTGGCTTTGTTGGAAGCAATGGCGTCGGGGATGCCCGTGATTTCTCTGAAACATCCCTCAACCCCAATCCGGAACGGCGAAAACGGCTTCCTCGTGGGAACTGTGTCTGAGGCAGTTGAGCGTGCCAAGCAGCTCCTGGCTGATTGTGAACTCGCTCGAAGACTTGGAAAGTGCGCCCGAGACACGATTGAACGCGAATTCTCGTTGAAGGTTTTTTCCGAGCGCTGGAACGAACTTCTGGTGCACAGCATCGGAGCAACCACGACTCCGGATGCACCCTGAACATGCGCAGGCCGGAGAGAATCTAAGCAATTCCGCATTTGCGGAATCTGAGCTACTCTCTGAAAAATGATAGGCATCCCGGTGACAGTAACAGAGAAATAGAAATGAGACTCCTGCTTGAGGACGGGTTCTCCGTCGAGAAAGGAACCGGCGTCGGCAGATACACCCAGAACCTTGCGCGGGAACTGGGGAAATACCCAAATGTTCAGATTCTGCCGCCGCCAGCAAGCAGGTTGGTCCGGAAAATTCGCCCATCCAGCGCCCGGCGAATCGCCTACGCTGCCTGGCTTGAAACTGTGTTCCAGACTCAGATTGAGAACCTGGGCGCTGACGTAGTGCATTTCACAAATTATCTTGTGCCGCGTAATCGCAGATCCAAGGCCAGGTACGCGGCCTCCATCCACGACTTGACAGCCTGGAAACTTCCGCAAGCTCTTCCGCCAATGTACGCCAGGTATATCCGCAAAGCCATCTCGCGGGCAGTCGACATTGCTGATCTAATTCTCTGCCCCTCAGTATCTATAAGGAATGAGGTCATTGAGCATTTCAATCTGTCCGGTGAAAGGGTTCGGGCCGCCTGGAACGGGCACTCGGAGCTTCCCGAAATTCCGGCGGAAAGGCGGGAAGAACTTCGCGGCCAGCTTGGGAACCGATTAGGACTGCAAAAGCCATATGTTCTTTTCGTCGGGACGCTGGAACGACGAAAGAATGTAACCACCCTGGTAGAAGCGTTTGCCCGCGTGGCTTGTGAGTTGGATGTGCAATGTGTAATGGTGGGCAAGGCCGGCTATGGCTTTCAGGAAATCAGGAGGTCAATTGAACGCCAAAGATGCCGCGACAGGTATATTCTGGCCGGGTTCGTGACCGACGAAGAGCTGGCCCTTCTATATGCACAGGCAGAACTTTTTGCATTTCCTTCCTTGTACGAGGGATTTGGTACTCCACTAGTCGAGGCGATGTGCTTCGGCCTGCCTATTGTTGCCTCGCGTATTCCTTCCACAGAAGAAGTCGCGGCCGAGGCGGCTGTCTATTATGACGACCCGCCCGACCATGAGGCATTGGCAGGGAAGATGCTCGAGGTCCTAAGCAATCCGGAACTCAAGCGTGCATTGGGCTTGCGCGGCAAGCAACGGTCTGGAAGGTTCAGTTGGGAAGGCCTGGCCAGAACCCACATTGAGGCCTACCAGTCCTGCTTGAACGGTCGCTGATCAGGCCCCTGTAGGCTCTATGGTCCAGGCGCACATATTTCTCACATCTCTAGAGACGAATCTGAGTGGGTGTAAGGGTCAGGCGCCTCAAAGAAGTGGACGGGTGACATCACCGCATCCACAACAAAAGACTCCGGTTGACGGTGTAAATTGCCTGTGCTAGTCTAAAAGTTTGTGTGATTCATGCCGGAAGTTTCTGCGTTTGACTGGAAGTTATGCCGCTGTCCCACTCCTCCTTGTCGTGACGATTGGAGGGTGGGGCTGCGCAGTTAAGCACACGGTCCGCCTTTCTCCACCGCCAGTTTCAGCTCCTCCCAGGCAAGCCAATGCTGTCGAGCTTGTCAAGGAGGTTGATGCGTGGAGCAAGGATATTGATACGCTGACGGCCACTGTTGAGTTCAAACCAACGACCGGCTCGGTTTATACAGGAGTCATCAACGAGTACCACACTGTCGGCGGCTTTATCCTTATGAAGAAACCTGCCATGATCCGCATTCTTGGGCAGGCTCCCGTGGTTAGGACAGAGATCTTTGATATGGTTTCCGACGGCCGGCAGTTTCGTGTTTCCATTCCGCCGAAAAATAAATTCATCGTGGGAAACAACGACTATGAAGGATCGGCCAAACAACCCCTGGAAAACCTGCGGCCCGCGCATATCCTGGATGCATTGCTCATTCCCCCGATCGACGAAACAAAAGAGAAGTTCTTTAATGAAGAGGTCCATGCACCCACGGGCCAGTACTATTATGTACTCAACATTGTTGAGCCAAACGGCACGGGTGAACTGAGCCTGAAACGAAAAGTGTGGTTCGATCGGTCAGATCTGAGCATTTCGGGACTTCAGATTTATGGGCCAGGAGGAGCCCTCATCGAGGGTGTCGACTACGCCGCCTATCGCGATTTCCAGGGAATCCGTTATCCCGCCCAAATCACATTGAATCGCCCTGGGGAAGGCTATACGCTATCGATTACTGTGGAGAAGGCAACTTTCAATCAACTTATCCCCGCAGAAAAATTTGTATTGAACAAGCCGCCGAACGCAACCCTGGTGGAATTGGGCGGAAGCAAGTAGTCGAGGGAGCATCGTGGTCAACAGGATGATCTTCGAGAATGTTCTTCACCGGCCCATCCGGACGCTGGTGAGCGTTCTGGCCGTGGCCATTGAGGTGGGAATGGTGATGCTCGTCGTGGGGATGACTCACGGCATGCTGCACGAAACCGCCAGGAGGGTCCAGGGAGTCGGTGCAGACATCATGGTGCAGCCTCCCGGAGCATCCTTGTTTCTCGGTCTGACCCAGGCTCCTATGCCCGTCCAGGTGGGTGAACGTCTTGCGCAAATTCCCCATGTTCTTGCAGTCACACCCGTACTGCTGTTCCTCAATACGCGTGGTGGCATCAATCTGATCTACGGTGTTGATATGCCGACCTTTAAGCAGGTAAGCGGAGGATTTATCTTCCTTAGAGGCGGGCCATTCGAACATCCCTATGACATGCTTGTGGACGACTGGTATGCGCGCTCGAATGATGTGAAAGTTGGAGAGACGATCAATTTGTTGAACAACAACTTCCGCGTCTCAGGCCTTGTCGAACACGGAATGGGGGCCCGGATATTCATCCCTTTGTCCACCGCCCAGGATCTGACCGGCGCCCGCGACAAAGCGTCGATATTTTATATCAAATGCACGGACCCCGGTTACATCCAATCCGTTTCCACATCCATTCGGGGGCTTCTCCCTACACACCAGGTCCTCGCCGTCAAGGAATACGTCTCCCTGATGACCTCGAATGACCTTCCCGCGTTGGACGCGTTTATTACTGCCATGATTGCGGTAGCCGTGGGGATCGGGTTTCTGGTCATCTTCCTGTCGATGTACACCACAATTACTGAAAGGACTCGGGAAATCGGCATTTTGAAGTCACTGGGGGCAGGTAAAAGGTATATCATAGGTGTGATACTGCGAGAGGCCGGCCTGCTCAGCGTCATCGGCATCCTGGCAGGATATGGGGGAACGTGGCTGGCAAGAAAAGCGATTGTGGCAGCGTTTCCTACTTTGACCGTTGAATTGACAATACACTGGGCGCTTCTGGCTGGTCTGCTGGCCCTCGGGGGCTCCTTGCTGGGTGCTTTCTACCCGGCCATACGCGCGGCGCGGCTTGACCCAGTGGATTCACTTGCATACGAATAGAGGAATTCTGGATCTCGATGGGCTCGATCTTTCTTGAAACGGTTGCCGACGAAACGAGAGCCCGAACTGGCTGTATGGAACCAATTATCGCAACGGATAACCTTACAAAAACCTATCGAGTCGGTAAAGTTGATGTTCCGGCGCTGCGCGGGGTAGACCTTGTGGTCCAGGAAGGAGAGTTTCTAGCTGTCGTAGGGCCCTCCGGGTGTGGCAAGTCAACCTTGTTGCACGTTTTAGGAGGTTTAACACGACCGAGCGGCGGGCGTGTGCTGGTTGATGGGAACGACTTCATGCGGATGAATGACGGAGAACGCACCAAATTTCGCCGCCACAAGATCGGATTTGTTTTCCAGCGATATAATCTTCTGCCCACCTTGACAGCGAGGCATAACATCGCGATTGCGCAGCACATCCAGGGCGACGGGTTCAACCCGCATCGGTTTGATTCCGTGGCGGAAATGTTGGGTATCAGAGATAAACTGGACCGCAAACCTTATGCGCTTTCTGGCGGCGAGCAGCAGCGGGTAGCGATTGCCCGTGCGGTGATCTGCGAGCCCAAGCTCCTGCTTGCTGACGAGCCCACGGGCAACCTGGACACTGAAAACTCTCAGGTTGTGCTGAACATGTTGCGAAACCTGAACCGGGACTTTCGTCAGACGATTCTGATGATCACACACAATCCAGAGGCGGCATCCGTCGGCGACCGGATAGTTCGCATGCGTGATGGCCGGATTGTTTCCGATTGATCCCTCTGTCTTTTGCCGATATCTTACTCGATTAACAGTCGTATGGCACCAGGCACCGAGTTCGGCAAACCAATCGTTTCGCGCGCTCCCGATCAGGGGACGGACAGCAGGAATTCCTCGCTGGGGTCCAAAACCAGGCTGGTTCTCAAGCGAGCAATCTTCTGGTCTTATGAGCGGGGAAGCTGGCAGTATGACATCATATGCGTGCTGATTCTGGCCTTCATTTTTCTTACTCCGACCCATTGGTTCCACGATCGTCCTCGTCTCCAGTTAAGTGACTTGCGGCATGTCCAGGGCATTGTTGAAGTGAGTCACACGGACCAAGTGTGGGTATATCAACTGGATGCCAGGCTTGTGGAATCACTTGGGACGATTCCACTTAACGACGCTGTCCATCAATTGCTCCGCCAACGGGTTAACCCCCCTTTTGAAATACAATCAATCAGGCCGATCCTGGGAACAGGCGATGTCATCCTGGGGTACACCGTCGAGGTTAAACGCTGAAAAGGCATCCCTTGCCCACGAAGGAGAATCGTATGAGCAGGGGTGATTGCGCACCATGACTATGTCCGGATTCAAGTCAAGAAGGGTTGAAGTTCTTTTGTCCTTGTTTCTGCTGACGCTGACTCCTTTGCCGGTCTTTTCAAGTGGCAAAAAGGAGCGGCTGGATCTCACTCAAATCCTTTCCCACATGAACGATAGCGCCAAGCGCCTCAAGACACTATCCGCGGACCTCGAATACACCAAAGTAACCGTCCTGGTCAATGATTTCGCCACAGAATCCGGTCAGATGTATTTTCGAAATGCCAAGTCACCCGATATCCTGATTGACTTCAAAACCCCGGCACCCAAGGTAATCCTGTTCAAGAAGGACAAGGCAGAAATCTACCAGCCAAAGATCAATCAGATTCAGGAATTTGACCTTAGCAAGCATTCTCAACTGATCCAGCAGTTTCTGCTGCTGGGATTCGGCACCGAATCCAAAGAAATGCGGAAAGTATACGAAGTGAAGTATCTGAAGGAAGAACAACTTGGGGGCGACACAACCGCCATTCTGGAATTGACTCCCCGCGAAGAGAGTCTCGCGGCGCAACTTTCAAAGATCCAGCTTTGGATCAGCGAGGAATCCTGGCTCCCGGTGCAGCAGAAGTTTTTTGAGGCGGGGGGAGATTACTCAGTGGCCCGCTACAGTTCTGTTAAGGTCAACCGCAATCTGCCGTCTTCCACTTTTCAACTCCATGCCGCAAAAGATGCAAAGCGGGTGAAGATGTAAAGGCCTGTTGCAAAGGGGCTTGCAGCGGACCGCTCCAGCCGATTGAGGGCCGGATTTCACGGTTCGACCGTCTCTTTCCACATTTGACGGTGAAATTGTTGCAGATTTCACTTTCTTGTCGTATATGTATAATTCAACAGGGGATAATGAAGTGTTGCTTTGTTCCACGATCCGGGAGGTAAACTCGCGAGGGTTCTCCGGGGACTCGGGAATGGTTGTTGTCAACCGTGGCGGGTTTGGTACGAACGCTTAATCATCATGAACAAAGTCGCTTTGAGACGGAAAGCTCGATCTATCCGCACGAGAATGCGGGAGCTGAGTATGATCTCCAATGCATTGCTCTCTACTCGCCATCCCGTGCTCGCGCACATCATTCCCATCCGCCGCTGCAACCTTTCGTGTGCGTATTGCAACGAATACGACACTTTCTCCAAGCCGTTGCCACCCGAAACCATGTTTCGCCGGCTTGACCATTTGGCTGAGTTGGGGACAAGCATCATCACCATCAGCGGGGGCGAGCCGCTTCTCCATCCCCAGCTTGAGGACATCATCCGGCATATTCGGGTTCGCGGCATGATTGCCGGCATGATCACGAACGGATATCTGCTGACGCGGGCGCGAATCGAATCCCTGAACGACGCGGGGCTAGAACATCTGCAGATCAGCATCGATAACGTCAAACCCGACGATATCTCAAAGAAAAGCCTGAAGGTCCTTGACCAGAAATTGAAGCTGCTTGCGGAACACGCAGTTTTTCAGGTGAACATCAATTCTGTTCTTGGCAGTGCCGTGAATAATCCCGAAGACGCACTCACCGTCGCCCGCCGCGCCATCGAGCTCGGTTTTACTTCCACGGTCGGCGTCCTTCACGACCATGAAGGGCAGCTACGCCCACTTAGCGCTCAGCAACAGTCGGTTTTCACCACCATCATGGACATGGGCAAGCGCTCGTATTCCCGCTTTAATCGCTATCAGAAGTATATCGCACAGGGAATTCCGCGCGACTGGCGATGCCGGGCTGGAAGCCGCTACCTCTATGTCTGCGAAGATGGCTTAGTCCATTACTGCTCGCAGCAACGGGGGTATCCTGGCATCCCTCTGGAAAATTACACGCCGCAACACCTGTACCATGAGTACCACACCGTCAAATCCTGTGCGCCGCGCTGTACTATTCAATGCGTGCAGCATATCGCACTGCTCGACAACTGGCGCGATCCTCAGACCCGGCCTGCTTTTGAGGGGCCCCTGGATCCGGCGGTCGAACTGCAGCCAACCCTTCCGGAAAGTTGACCCTTCAAGCCAGGGCTGTCATCTTCCCCGCTCACTAGCCTGTCTTCATTTTCCACTCCAATTGTGCAAGCACGCCACCGAGCACGCGCACGTCATGGTTGGTTAAACCAAGATCAAGTAGCAGCCGGCGGAGCTTCAGAAGCTGTGCCTCCTTTCCCTTTGGCTTGAAATACCCGGCATGGTCGAGCAGTCTGGCGGCCCGTTCGAGCACGTGGTCAAGCGACTGGGTATTTGCCGGCAACGAGGAGTGCACGCGCCCGGTAGCCGCAGCCGTTGGGAAACCAGCGGCTCGCGCCAGCTCAAAGCAGCAAACGGCTACGGATTGTCCCAGGTTCATCGATGGGCAACCCGCGGTTGTGGGAATTCGTACCAGCATGTGGCAATAACTTAAGTGATCATTCAGCAAGCCGGTCTTTTCAGAACCAAACAACACGGCAGCGCGTGTCCGGGGAGGAACCTTCAAAGCAGGGGAGGTGAGCTCAGTAAGCGAGACGGGGTCCCGGTCGAGATTCCTTCGCGAGCCTGTTGTGGTTCCCACCACGAAATTGCAATCGCCGATTGCTTCGGGAAGATTGTCTGTCACGCGCGCGGATTTGAGGACATGGCCACCCCCAACCGCGGAACGGGCTTCCCTCCAGACAGGGTCAAAGGGAGCTACGACCACCAGGTCATCAAAACCAAAGTTGGACATTGCACGGGCCGCAGCACCGATGTTGAGAGGATTGCGTGGACACACCAGCACAATGCGCCACTTTACTCCATATGATTTCATGGAAAAGATTCTACCAGCAGAGTCGTCCGTCGCGGCGGGCGATGCTATTGCTTGGGCGTGGAGGTAGTAGCGTCCGGCGCCGGGTTCGACTTGCCCGGATCGATTGCCTGAACAGCCTTGATCACGGAACTTGCCTTGAATTGTTTGTAATCAGTGTAGCGAATTACCTCTTTGATGCGGACAGGCCCGGACGGGAAGTAGAGAGTGTCCTCCGCCAGCGTAAAGGTTGGAAACCAGAACTTGCCGTCGATCTGCTGTCTCCAGGTCTTAAACCGCGGGAAAAGATTTTCACCATTCTTTTTTCTTATCTCAGGAACCTGCCGGCCTTCGGTCTTGACTATCTGCAGATCGCGGTCATCTACCCATATCACGCCCTGGAAGTACTGACGATTTTTTTGGATTACCTTTGGACGGATCGAGAAAACATAGGCCGTAATGTAA
>DATLWV010000274.1:0-4297 GCA_035576145.1 Terriglobia bacterium | reverse complement strand
TCTCCCCGCCGGGGAGAGGGGGGACCGCAGGGCGGTGGGTGAGGGCTTCGTTCCCACGGCTCACGCCGTGGGCTAAAGTCTTTCGGCCCTCCGGGCCTTCTGCGAAAAACCGGCGGTCATAGACCGCCGCTACACGAGATCCACGACACAACCTCGCCGCCGCGGCTTCCGCTTCACAATCCATCGTCCCGGGTGATAGAGTTGGGGACACGATTCCCTGGAAAACGGGTAGACGGGCACCCCGACAAACGGGGGTGCGCCAGGGGCGGAGAAATAAACCATGAAAGAACTGGCTGACGAACTGCGAGCCGAGGTTACGCGAGCAGCAGAACACATGAGGGCGCTGAGCGAAGACGACGCCGGCGCCAGCCGGGGGCCGGGCCAATGGGTGGCGAAAGAGATCCTGGGCCATCTGATCGATTCGGCGGCGAACAACCATCAGCGCTTTGTGAGGGCGCAGCTCGTGAGCCCGCTGGTGATGCCTGGCTACGATCAGGAAGCATGGGTGTCCATTCATCGCTACCGCGAGCGGCCGTGGACGGAGCTTGTGGCGATTTGGATGCCTTTGAACCTCCACCTGGCGGTTGTGATGGAGGGCGTGCCCGCGGAAAAGCTGCAGACGCCGTGCGTTATCGGCGATGGAGAAGCGCATTCACTCGAGTGGTTGATGCGCGACTACCTGCGACATATGAGGCACCACCTGGAACAGATAGGCGTGTAACACAGGCCCTTGCGGCCTGCGCTAGCGGACTTGGCCAGCGGCTAAAGCCACCCGTTCTTGCATCGCCTTTTCGGCCCGGATGAATCCGTGCCCTTTCGCATCTGTATCTGCGGAACTGCGTTTAAGAGAAAGGGCACGAGTTTACTCGTGCCGCAAAAAAGAGCCGCAACCGTCGGGGCTTCAGCCCTTGAAGAAAAGAACCACAGCGGGGTAGCGCGGTCTTCCGGTGTTGACGTCCGCGGATTTTCGAACGACCGAACCGAAGAGCCGCAGATCCCGCAGAGCGGGACGGTCTGGTCTACCAGCCATCCGCACCCAGCAAGGGAGGTGAGAATGGACAACTCAAGACAAATCGCAGGATTGATAGGCCCCACGCTGATCGTGTTCGCCCTGTCCGAAGCGTTGAATCTTCACATCTGGGCAACGAATATTGCTCCGGTCATTTATCTGAATGGGGCACTGCTGTTTGTGGCCGGCCTCTCCATCGTCCGTGCGCACAATCGCTGGACGCTCAAGTGGCCCGTGCTGGTGACTCTGACGGGCTGGGTTACGATTCTCGGCGGTCTCTACCGGATGTTCCTGCCTGAAGCTCGCCAGGCCGGAGAGAATTTTGCCACGTACATAATGTTCATGGGCCTTTGTGTAATTGGAATTTTCCTGACGTTCAAAGCATATCGTCGAGAGCAACCATAGAGCGGGCATCGCAGAGTTGTTCGCAACTCTGCGGCATGTGGTCTGAAAAAGAAAGAACCGCATCCCGCACGGCGGGACAGGTGAGGGGTCTTTTCTGTAGGGGAGGGCTTCGCCCTCCTGCTTTCCGCCTCCTGACTCCCGACTTCTGTCTTCCGCTTTCACCCGACCTCCTACTCCCTATTTCCTACTGCCTTTTCCCGCACAACCCTTAATCCCCGGTCCCCTGACCTCACCCTTCGTAATTAGGAATTCATAATTTCTCTCGCCCCCATTCTCCCATTGCCTTTCTCGTTACTAAGTGGTATATAGTTATTGAAAGTTGTAAGGCCCACAAAGAAAGACCATGATTGGATTGTGGCCAGTTCGCGGCCCGCGGCACGTCTTTTATTCAATAATCTTGGTGTCCGCACAGATTGCACAACCCGCGACGTGTGCGCCACTCAAGAGAGGCATTTAGGAATGGGACACACTCGCCTAGGCGCAATCCCTAAGTCTCGAAAGTGGTCCGCCGTCGTAGCTGAATTAGACAACCTGGAAAGCTCGGCTCTTCACGGTGGGCCAGGGGCCGTCGGCGGCGTTGTCGCAGTCGCTGGCCGTACGCTCCAGGCTGCAGAGACCGGCATGGACAGGGCCGTAGAGGATCCGGGCCTCAGCTTCGCCTTTTACCTCCTAACCCAGCTGGCCCTGTCAGCTCGCGGAAGAGACTGGCCCCAAGCTCTCCGTAGATTTGGGATACGTTTGTCGGATGAAAGCTCGATCTTTGACCTAACTTTAGAACTCCAGAGCGCAGTTGATCGTCATGTCTCAACACATTCCCATCCGAATGATATCAGCGAGATGGCGCAGCAAGCGGTCGGAGAGGCGGTTGCGGCCCTCGCCACCGCCGAATCGGCCACACTATTTGGGAGCGGGCGCGAGGAGTTGCAGAGGGCGATACGCTCACTCTCCACTCGTAAAGGCTTCTCCGAGCTCGGCCAGGTGTTTTTCGGTCGATTCACTGCTCGGTTCCTGAATTTCTACTTGAGCAGACTGACAGGTGAAAAACTTTCACAAATTGGCGACGTCTCAACCTTCAACAAGGCTCTGCAAACGCACTGTGAGCAAAGTGCTCGAGTGGTCAGAGATTTTTGCGGCGAGTGGTTTTCGAAGACAGAATACCTTGAGGGAATCACTCCCGAAAATACCTCGCGTTTTGTCGCCGTTGCAGTGAAAAAGCTACGGTCTGAGCTTCGGCAACAGAGGTCGGAGCCATGATTGCCCCTCGCCTCTTCTTATGCAGCGGGGCGAAGCTGGCTGACGGTGACCCGCTAGGCAACGGAAAGACCTTGGTCCAGCTGGATTCGATAGGGCCACGAGCCAATGTGAATATCAGGCTCGAAAATGTTGCCAGAATCCTGAATAAACACATTCCGCCACGGATCGTAGACGTCCTGGAGATTGCGTCATACATCTTCACCGGTGATTGCGCGACCAGTCGAGGACGTCAATGGACGGATAATGAGGCGACAGAATCATGGGATCGCGACCTCTCGTTTGTGGTTCCCGTCCGGGACGTTACGTTTTGGCAGCGGAGTGACGTGCGGGATCTTCTGCGTGAGATTCTAGAATTCCTCTCCAATGACAAATACGCGTTCGCTTTTGTGCCGCTAAAACAAGACCGGACGCTCCAGAGCTATTTACAATTCGGAAGCCTAGAGGATTGGCCCTTCTACGGCGTAGACCGAGTCGTGATGTTCTCGGGAGGGCTAGATTCTCTAGCAGGGGCCGTGCAGATGGCCCGTAACGGCTACAAGTCGGTACTGGTAAGTCATAGGCCAGTAACAACGCTCGACTCAAGACAACGACGGCTATTCAGTGAGCTCGACCGAATGTTTCCGGGCCAGATGATTCATGTCCCGGTATGGATCAACAAAGAGAAGAATTTCGGCCGGGAGTCGACGCAAAGGACACGATCGTTCTTGTACTCGACACTTGGCACTGTCGTCGCAGAGTCAATAAAGAGTGAAGGTGTCAGATTTTTCGAGAATGGTGTCGTAAGTCTCAACCTTCCGGTTGCCGACGAGGTCTTGCGGGCTAGGGCATCTCGGACCACACATCCCAGGGCGTTGCGTCTTTTTGAAAACTTCTTCGCGCTTGTGACTGGACGGCGCCTCCGGATCGACAATCCCTTCCTCTTTAAAACGAAGGCTGAAATTGTGGAAAGTATCGTGCAGGGTGGCGCGGGTGACCTGATTCGGCACACATGTTCGTGCGCTCATCTAATGTTCAAGTCAAAAAGCCAGTGGCACTGCGGCACGTGCAGCCAATGTACTGACAGACGGTTTGCAGTCACCTCTGCTGGGTGCACCAAGTATGACCCAGAGACGGATTATGCTTCGGACGTGTTTACCGGCCCCCGAAAAGAAGGCTACGAAAGGAACATGGCGATTGATTACGTCCGCCACGCCATAGAGTTAGACCGCATGAGCGAAGAAGAGATCGCGTCGAAGTTCAATTTGGAACTCAGCCGCGCCGTGAGGTTCGAGGAAAGGCCTAGCAACACAGCGCAACACTTGATCGGGATGCACAAACGCCACGGAGAAAACGTAGCGCGAGTGCTTCAAGATGAACTCGGTAGACATTCGGGTAAACTCTTTTCCTCTGGTCTCGATCCAACCTCACTGCTATCAATGGCGATCGGTGGCAGGCATCTGGAACCGTCGTGGAAGTCCTTTTGCGACCGAATCGTAGGCGTGTTATCAAGGGGAGTTCCTATAGCCTGCCAGTCTAACAAGCCCACCAACGAACCCAGATTCCAAGAGATTTGCGACGGTCTCCTGAAGAGTAATGACATAGAGTTGGTGCGGGAATATCCTTTTATGCGCTGGTCCTCCAGCCTGACTA
>DATLWV010000273.1:0-9296 GCA_035576145.1 Terriglobia bacterium | reverse complement strand
GTTCTTCTTCACCATCATCGGCGTGAATGCCATCACCATTTACCTGGTGGGGCACCTGTTTGACTTCGGGACGATTACCACCATCTTCGTCCACGGATTCATCCACCGCATGGGCGCCATCGAGCCGCTTTTCTGGGCCGTCAGCGTCATCATGACCAGCTGGCTGTTTCTCTATTTCCTCTACCGGCAGAAGATTTTCCTGAGGGTCTGAGAATTGCCAGGGCGGCAAGGATACTCGTCTGGTTTGTCTGCGGTCCCGCGAAGCACGATGTGCTTGCCGGTATCAACTCAGATTGATTTGTGGCACGTGCGTCTTCGCTCCGGCCCAGGCGGGACCAGGCTGGCCGTGCCACCACATAGGGACCAGACCGAGTCACCACCCCCGTGCCGGTCCTGTTGCGAAATTCCAAATGTCCGCATTCGACGCCGGCGTCCGCCTGCATCGCCAAAGCGCGGTGACTGCCCCACGCAGGGCAACCACCACGTTGTCAGAATCACCCGACTCTGACCATTTTCTCCAGCTTCTCGACAGAGTCTGCCGCCTGCGTACTCACAAGTTTCTCCACCACCTTATCGGCCACTGGCTGGGTTATCCATCCGCCAACAGCGCCGATCAGTTTTAGTGCCGGGTAAACGGGGTTCCACGGCAGGACTGCCACCAGTAGCAAAGCCGCCACCCATTCCAGTCCGGAAACCCACACCATAACAATGCACAACATTTGCAACGCCAACCTGACCTTGTCCTCCGAATTAATCATTGCCGTACCCCCTTCGATTTTCGAACTCACTCGCTCGCGTATGCTGTCAACCACATTCCTATCGAACGCTGTTCTTCGTTAGACCCCAACACGGCCCGGTTCGGTTTTGCCGGGAGCGATCCGCCTGCAAGCGGGCTTCGTGCCGGCGACGCTTAACGGGTACGCCGGTGCCGTCTCTCTCTGCGAACTAACTCCCGGTCCGGGGCTGAAAATTACCGGGTACGGGCGATATTTCCGGGACACGTGCGGTTTCGTCCCCCAGGTTTGCCCGGCTTGGTTCGTGATACCTGGCTTCCCGGCAAGCGTAGGTTTCTGCGATCTGCCGAAGCAAACCTTCCGGCTTCCCCAGTTGTTTGTATGGACCCTTAACACGAAATTACCCTAGAAACGCGAGGCCAACAATCAGGGAAAATCCGTAATTATACGCGCGAAATTCTCTATGGATTTCAACCCCACCGGGGCTTACCGTCCGCGAAAGCTCCCTGGAATTCTCATCTGTCCAACCAGGGTTGGACAGAAACATCATTTGTTTCAATAAATTAGACACCTGACAAAAAAATGCCATGGTAGTGCCATCGATTTAGAGGGGGGAACCAATTATCCGGCTGTTCATTTCGTCGCGACTCTTGCGGGGAAACCCCCGTCCCGTGAGAAGAACCTGTTCCCCCCGGAGGGTTCCTCCTGAAAACTGAAGCGATCTGTATGTTATTGAAATAAAATTATTTGTTATGCTAAACCCCTCGCCTTTCATTCTGGGCGAAGGGTCACGGCAGTTCGCTCAGGGTAGATTCCTCAACGCATACCCGTATTTGCGTGAAAATAAATGCAGAGATCCCTCGCTACGCTTAGGATGGCGGGGGAAAAGTTCTTTCTTCAACGACCTCTTAAGGCCCGATTTGCGCCCCACACGAGTGAATGCAAGCGAATGGCCCGCGACTTGTATTTCCGACCGTTGCAAGGTATCCTTCCACCGCCAGGTAGTAGCCGCTCCAACATGGGGCTGACAGGAGGAAGGATATGACATCCAAAGACACACTTGGCATGAAAAGTGTGTGTGCGATCTTGATGGCCTTTGGGGCTATCTTGTTGCCAACCCGGGCTTTGGCAGGCCAGCAGCCGCAGGCGGCCGTGGCCGGCGAACGTCTCGTGAAGAAACCCATCAAGGCGGTTGGCTACAGGGTAGGTGGCGGGGGAACGAAGGTCGACCTTGTCGGCACCCAACTTTTGTCGCAGGCAAACGGAGAAGCCAGGGTCGAGGCAAAACAAGGTGTGACCAATATTGAGGTTACTGTCCAGGGTCTCACTCGCCCCGAAGCACTCGGCAGCGAGTTCCTCACCTACGTCCTGTGGGCCGCGACCGCCGACGGACGGGCCATCAACCTGGGCGAAATCCTGCCTAACAAGGCTGGTTATGGCGGGATTAAGGCTACCACGCAGCTGCAGACTTTCTCTCTATTTGTTACCGCCGAGCCCTATTTCGCCGTGGCCCATCCCAGTGAGCTCATTGTCCTTGAAAACGAGACTCGCAAGTCCACCAAGGGCAAGATCTTCGAGGTTAAGGACTATCCTCTCATGGAACGAGGGCAGTATGAGAAATTAGGGAACCCTCTTGCGCTCTCGCTTGATCTCAGGCACGTTCCGCTGGAAATGTATGAGGCAAGAAACTCGCTCGAAATCGCCCGGTCGCGGGATGCGGAAAAGTACGCTCCCGAGATTTTCACCAAGGCTGAAAACAGCCTGAAGATGTCGGAGAACCTGCTCGCAAGGAAGGCCGGCAAGAAGGAGATCATCTCGCAGGCGAGGCAGACGGTGCAGTTTGCGGAAGACGCCCGCTCACTCTCCGTGAAGCGGCAGGAGGCCGGGCGGATTGAGGCGGCACGCCAGGCCGCAGCCGCCAAAGCCAGGGCTGAAGCGGAAGCCAAAGCTGCAGCAGAGGCGGCCGAAGCCAAGCGGCAGGCGGATGCAGAGGCCCAGCGGCAAGCGGAACTTGCAGCCGCAAGAGAGGCTCAGTTGAAGGCGGAAGCCGATGCCACCAGGTTAAGAGAAGAAGCGGCCCAGGCGCAAGCCCAGGCCCTGGCGGCAAAGGAAGCGGCGGCCAGAGAGGAAGCCGAGCGGGCCCGCAAGGTGGCCGAGGCGCTTCGCGCCCAGTTGCTGGACCAGCTCAACGCCGTTCTTGAAACCCGCGACACGCCCCGAGGCCTGGTGGTCACGATGGCGGACGTGCTGTTTGACACTGGAAAATACAACTTGCGGCCAGAGGCGCAACTGCGGCTGGCCCGCCTCTCAGGGATTGTTTCATCTCATCCCGGACTGAATCTGCAGGTGGAGGGGCATACGGACAGTGTGGGCAGCGATGAATTCAACCAGAAGCTCTCCGAGCAGCGCGCGGAGGCCGTCCGCGACTATCTCATCCAGCAGGGATTGGACGAGCGGACCATTACTGCGGTGGGACTCGGGAAAACCATGCCGATTGCCGACAACAGCACGGCGGAAGGGCGGCAAAAGAACCGGCGCGTGGAAATCATTGTTTCGGGTGAAGTCATTGGAGCAAAAATCGGCAAGTAGGATATGGCATATGAAACCTGCAAACAAACAAATGACCAGGCGGCAGGCCATCAAGACCACCGGCAAAGCTCTTGCGGGCGCCGCTGGACTCAACGCGCTGCCATCTCTCGCCGGGGCTGCGGTGTTGCCCAACGCCGCTGAAACACCAGCGCCGCACTCAAATCCTGCAGAGGCAAAATCCAGTGGAAAACTCCGCATCGCCTCATGCCAGTTTCCGGTGAGCGGCAGCCCGGCGGAGAACGCAAAGTACGTCCGGGACTTTATGCACAAGGCGCACGCAGAGGGAGCGCATCTGCTGCACACTTCGGAGGCAAGCCTGTCGGGGTATCCCGGGACCGATCTTCCCTCTTTCGAGAATTACGACTGGAACGAGCTGCGCCGGGAGACCGCCGGCCTGCGCGCACAGGCCAGGGAGCTGAAGATGTGGTTGGCCCTCGGCTCATCCCATTTCCTGGACGGGAACACCAAGCCCACAGACTGCGTCTATCTGATCGACCCGGAAGGCAGGATCGTGGACCGCTACGACAAGTGCTTCTTGACCGAGGGAGACAAGAAATATTACTCGGCGGGCAACCGCCAGGTGGCGCACGAAGTCCGGGGAGTGAAGATCGGCCTGGCCATATGTTACGACGTCTGCTGGCCGCAGATCTACATCGCCTACCGCAAGTTGGGCGTAACGGTGATGGTCCACTCTTTCAGCAATGCGGGAAGCAAAGGACCGAACTGCCTGGACACGCTCAACAGCCGTGAGGCTGCCACCCGCTGCGCCGACAACCGCATGTGGGCGGTGTGCAACAATTCATCGCGGCCGTACTCCCATTGGGGATCGTTCGTCGCCCGGCCGGATGCCACCATCGCCAAGGAGCTGCCCATCAACCAGCCCGGCATGCTGGTCCACGACTATCCCGACACCCTCTCCGCCACCGGTTGGTACCACAATTTGCACCCCATGGATATGGCCCCGGATACCATCATGCACTGGGGCACGCCCAGCAACAGTCCGCGCCAAAGCAACGGCCAGAGCGAACCGTAACGAATGCGTTGCCATGCTTTGCTGTGGTTTCGGCTGGCGCCGTTCGCAAACAAGTGAATCCGCTGTGAATTCGCTTGACTTCGACACGCCAACCGCCTGGGTTTTAAGCGTATGGATTACCGCAGGATCATCACACTCGAGCCCGGCAAACGCGGAGGAAAGCCCTGTATTCGCGGATTGCGAATCACTGTCTACGATGTGCTGGAATACCTTGCCTCCGGCATCACGCAGGAGGAAATCCTGCGCGACTTTCCGGAACTGACTTCCGAAGACATCAAGGCGTGCCTGGCTTTCGCCGCCGACCGTGAGCGCAAGCTGACTTCCTCCCTGCCGTGAAACTACTTTTCGATCAGAACCTGTCTTATAGGATTGTCGAAGACCTGAAAGGCTTATACCCGAATTCCACTCATGTGCGGCTCATCGGTCTTCAGCGCGCTGTTTTCTTGCCGCGTGCGATTTCCTCAAGAGCGCGCGTATAGGCTTCAATCGTTTCAGGGACAGCCTCGCTATAGACAAACTGGCCCTCACGACGGCAGGCGATCAGTCCGGCTTCACTGAGGATTTTCAGGTGGTGGGAGACGGTTGCGGCGGACACGTTTCGCATGGATCCAATCTCGCCGCAACTTATGTGGTCAGATGCCGAAATGGCCTCAAAGATTTTCAGGCGGGTCTCATCAGCCAGCGCTTTCGAAATTTTCTCGATTTCAGCACGGTCCATGGGTCTTCCCAAAGTGTAACCAAGTCAAAGCTTTAACGCCAGACGAAAACTGCCTGCCCGGCCCTTCTTCGCCGGGTCGCGAAATTCTTGTAACCGAATATTTCGATATTCATCAAAATGTCTAAATCCTTAAGGCCTGTTGTGGCGGTTGGAAGCCGGGGATACGGGCCCGGAGGAATTTCGGGAAAGGAAAGGAGACTGAGATGAAGCGATTGGAAGGAAAGGTAGCAGTGGTAACGGGCGGCAACAGCGGTATCGGGCTGGCGGCGGCCCGGCGTTTGCAGGAAGAAGGCGCGCGGGTGGCGATTTCGGGCCGAAACCGCAAGACGCTCGACGAGGCGGTGAAAACAATCGGAAACGGCGTTGTAGCTGTCCAGGCGGATGTCTCCCAGCTTGAGGATCTGGACCGGCTTTATAAGGAAGTTGGGCAGAAGCTGGGCAAAATTGACGTGTTGTTCGTGAATGCCGGAATTGCAAAGTTTGTGCCTCTGGCCGAAACGTCAGAAGCTGTTTACAACGAGCAGTTTGACACCAACATCAAGGGAGCGTATTTCACCATCCAGAAGGCTCTGCCCTTATTGAATGATGGCGCTTCGATAATTCTAAACACCAGCGTGGCGGACAGCACCGGCACGGTGGGAGCCAGCGCCTACTCCGCGACCAAAGCTGCATTGCGCTCTCTGGCGAGAACCGCAGCGGCGGAACTGGCGGGGCGCGGCATCCGGGTGAACACCGTTGCGCCAGGCCCCATTGTTACGCCGATTTTTGACCGGGTTGGCCTGACGAAAGAAGAGGTTGACCAGTTCGCACAGCAAATAATCGCGAAAGTCCCCATGAAGCGGTTCGGCCAGCCAGAAGAAGTGGCCGGCGCTGTGGCGTTCCTGGCTTCACAGGATGCCTCTTACATCACGGGTGTTGAAATCAACGTGGACGGAGGCCTGGGACAAATCTGACCAGCGCTCGAACGGCGCACATGGCTTGGCACCAGGCGCGTGTTGCTTACGCCAGGGCTTTCTTGACGACTCGAAGCAAGCCCTGCATGGAACGCTCGGTGGTTTGCTGGTGGGTCATGCCGGGGGCTTTGAACTCGCATTCGAGTGACATTGTCCCGTTATAGTGGGCGTGCGCGAGCGCGCGCAGTTGCCCCGCGAGATTGATCACTCCCTCGTCGGTGAAAGCTTCGCGGCATTTCTTCTCGCCCGGCCCGCACTGCATGCCCTTCAAGTGCAGGTGCCAGATGCGGCTCTTGTCGAGCGCGTTATAGCCGTCGGGGTATGACACCTCGCCGCGCGTCCAGCCGTTGCCCACGTCCCAGTTGAAGCCCACGATCTTGGCTGGCGTCTTCTTGAGAATCGCGGCCGTCTCGTGCCCTGTTGCGGCATTGCACGATTCTTCATTCTCAATCACCAGCCGCACGCCTTCCTTCCGGGCCACTTCCGCTGCTTTCGACAGTTCTTCGGAAATGCGCGGATAGATTTTTTCCGGCTCCGCCACGCGCCAGAAGGTGAAGCCGCGAACCTTGTCCGTGCCCCAGGCATGGCAGCGCTCCGCGGCGCGCTTCAGCAAATCCATCTGGCCCGGGTAGGGGTACGAGTTGTCTCCGCCGCTCACAGGTTCCGTCCCCGGCAGTGTGCACTTGAAGAAAGCCGAATCCACCACCGAACACTTGAACTGATACTGGTCCAGCAGGCTCTTCACGCGCTTGATTTCTTCCGGCGTCGCCTCGGTGTTGTATTTTCCCCACAGCGCGCGGATCTCAACCCACGAGAGGCCGTAGCCCTTCATGATTTTCAGGGCCGCTTCGAGGTCCTGCGAAAAGCCGTCGCTGATGGCCCCCAGCTTGAAATTGCCAAGCGACTGCGCGGGCAAACTCCAGGCTGGCGCTCCCGGCGCGCAAAATGCGGCCCCGGCCGCAAGAACAGAATTCTTCAGAAAGGTACGGCGCTGCATAATGGAAACCTCCGAATGGCTCTCTTGTGACTGGACGACCGATAAAGTCTCCGAAGAGAGAGAAACAGTATACCGCTAGTCTGTTTGGTGTCGATGAAAGAAAAGCGTCCCAACCGGGCGAAGGGGGGCGGGCCCATGCGATCTGAGTTTCTGGTGAAAAAAGCAGTGGTAAGTGTTTAGTGAAAAGTGGCAAGGCCGGGCAGATTTGTTCTGCAACTCCGCGGGCCTTAACTTTGAACATGCCCTCGGTGGAGTGCGCCTCCGCTCACAACCCTTCGCTGGCGCGATTTGAAATCTCAAATTTCAGATCTCAGATCCCCCAACCACCAAGGCTCAGAACTCAGAATCATTCGTAAATGGCGCGGTAAACGCGCCGCTACTCGTAGCGGAGGGCCACCATGGGATCGACCTTCGCCGCCCGGCGCGCCGGGATGTAGCACGCCACGAACGCGACAGCAATCAGAGCCAGCGACGTTGTCAGGAACGTCAGAGGGTCCGAAGGCTGGACCTCGTAAAGAATCCCGGTCATAAAGCGCGTGAGTCCGAATCCTGCAATGACGCCGGCGACGATGCCAATGCCGGCCAGCGTCATTCCATGGCGTGTAATGAGTCTAAGCACGGCGCGCGGTTCGGCCCCCAAAGCAATGTGGACTCCTATTTCATGAGTGCGGCTTGCGACGTATCGGCTCATAACGCCGTAGATTCCGATTGCCGCAAGCAGCAGGGCGATGGCCCCAAATGCACTCAACAGCAGAACGTACAGGTGAGGCCGGGCGAGGCTCCCGGCAATGACATCGTTCATGGATTCCATTTTGGAAATCGCAACGCCCTTATCGAGTTCCCAAACGGTTCGGCGAACCGCGGGCGCAAGTTGCGCAGGGTCCGTCCCGGTGCGGACTACGAGCGTGATGTACTTTGCCCATCCGGAGGAACTCTCCAGGTACATCTTTGTCTGCAGGTAGGGGAAATACATTTCCGGCTGGGGCAAACCGGTCCAGTCCTGCTGCTTGGAGTTCGCCGCAACTCCGACAATGGAATACCAGGCCGGATGGCCGTTGTCGTAAAGCGCCAGGCGCTGGCCGACGGCGTCTCCCCCCGGCCAATATTGCCGGGCAAGCTTCTCGTTGACGATCACCACCGGCGGGGACCCGGTATTGTCGCTTCCTGTGACGTCACGTCCCCTGAGCAGAGGAATGCCCATGGTCTGAAAATAGCCGGGCATAATGGTACGAAAAATCGCGTGTGGAGCTTCGATGGGACGCGGCAGCGGACGCCCGCCTGCGGCGAAGTGGAAATCCCATTCATCACCGTCCAGCGGCAGATGATTGATGGCGCTTACAGACCTGACTCCGGGCAATGCCGCGACCCGTTCCAGGGCCTGCTGGAAGAACACACTCCGCCGACCCGGCGCCTCCTCTCTGGTTCCCGCAGTGGATATGATCGCGCTGAGAATGTGCTGCGAATCGAACCCGGGGTCAATACGTTCAACTTTGATGAAACTCTGGATCATCAATCCCGCGCCGGCCAGCAAAACGGCCGCCATGGCGAATTCAGACATCACCAGCATGCTTCGAAAACTGCGGCGGCGCATGCCCGAGGTGGCGCCACGCCCGCTCTCTTTTAGCGTCTGGTTGAGGTTGAGTGAAGAACCCTGAATGGCAGGCGCCAACCCGAAAAAGAGTCCCGTCAAGATTGAAGCCCCCAGCGCGAACGCCAGCACACGCCAATCCATCGAGATAGCTTCAATGCCGGGAAGGTCCGGCGGGCTTGCCGCAACCACCATCCTGATTCCCCATACGGCCAGCAACAGCCCGCCCAGGCAGCCGAGCAACGCCAGTACCACGCTCTCCGTGAGCAGTTGGCGAACCAGCCGCCGGCTGCTTGCCCCGATCGCGGCCCGCAACGCGATTTCCTTTTCGCGCGCCGCGCTGCGCGCCAGCAGCATATGCGCCACGTTGGCGCATCCAATCAACAGGACGAAGGCCACAGACCCCAGCAGCACCAGCAACGCGGGACGGACGTCTCCTACAGCCTTTTGCTGCAGCGGAACCACGGCCACGTCGCGGTTGGTTCCGGGAAACTGCTTTTCCAGCCGATTGGTGATGCCTTCCATGTCGGAGCGCGCCTGCTGGAGGGTGACGCCGTCCTTCAGCCTTGCAAAGATGCGCAGGCTTTGCGCCGACCGGTCGGCGCTTTTGTCGCTGAGGACCAGCGGCGCCCAGACTTCGGCCCTGGTGGCCCAGAACGGAGCGAACTTGAATCCCTCAGGCAT
>DATLWV010000272.1:0-14367 GCA_035576145.1 Terriglobia bacterium | reverse complement strand
GCGCTGCCCCAGAAACTCCAGCGCCAGCCGAAATGCGTCAGGATAAAGGTGATGAACGGCGGAGTGATGCCCGCTCCCACGCCGACGCCGGCAAAGATCAGCCCGTTGGCGATGCCGCGTTCCTGGGTGGGCACCCAGTTGGCCACCACGTTGTTGGATGCCGGATATACGACCGCTTCGCCCGCCCCCAGCATGAACCGCACAGCGATAAAGACAAACAGGGCCGAACCGATGCCGGCGGGCACCATGGCTGTCAGTGTGGTAAACACGCCCCACCAGACCACTCCTGCCGTGAGCACCCAGCGCGGACCCAGATGGTCGGCCAGGCTGCCGCCAGGAGTCTGGAACAGCGCGTAGCCCACTACGAATGCGCTGAAAATCCAACCCAGCTCCACGTTGCTCAGGTGGTACTGCTCCATGATGGTGTGGCCGGCGATCGAGATGTTGACCCGGTCGAGATAGGCAATCGCGCTGATGACAAACATCCAGATCACAAGGAGCCAGCGCACGTGAGAAGAGTGTCTTTCAGCCATGTGATGATCTCCACCTGGAGTTGCGTGTGCTTTTCTTTCTGCAACTCATTCAATACGGATGATGACCTGAATGTGAGCGAAGTAGACCGTACCACATCGACTGGAGGAATCACACAAAATAATTGCAACGAGCCGGGTTCTTGCGTATATAGTGGGGTTCGGTTGGAGTGGTCTGAATAAACCCAAATTTCCGGCGTGATGCGCGATTTGAGAAGTGGAGACACCCTCGCGCGTGAACTGCAGGTGCAGCTACTATCACGCCGGCCCAAGGAGAGGAAACCAGTGATGAAGAAAGCGATGATCGTCCTAGCGATTGCTTCCGTGGCAGCAATGACTTTTGGTTGTGCGCCGCAAACTACTCAACAGCCTGCGGAGTCGGCTGCCCAGCCTGCGGAGCAGGTGCGCGCCATTAACCCCCCGGGAGCTCCGGAAGGGTTGCCTTTCAGCAATGGGATTCTGGTGGGTAACACTCTTTTTGTGGCGGGTACGGAAGGAACCGACGCCAACGGGAAGCTCGAACCGGACATCGAGAGCCAGACTCGGGCTGCCCTGGAGTCGATCCAGAAGATCGTCGAGGGCGGAGGGATGACGATGGGTAATGTGGTGGCCGTGAACGTTTACCTGTCGGACATTAAGGAGTTTGGGAAGATGAACGACGTTTACAAGACATTTTTCCCGGACCCCAAACCCACGCGCACAACTGTGCAGGTAGCCGGGCTTGTGAATGGCGCCCACATTGAAATTTCCGCCATCGCTGTCAAGCCGCACTAGTCGTCGGAACTGTTGCCGCGAATTTGAGTGAAACGCGCCGGCGGGTTGTCGGCAAATTCGGTAAGCGTCTTCCTGAGTGCAGTGAGGAAACCCGTTTTGAATGGAGTGCCGGACGGGATTCCTCATTGCCTTAGGCTTCTTTAAACAGCAGATGGCGCGGTTTCTTAAACAGGGCTTCGACCAATATTCGGAACGGCGGGATGGCTTTGCACCAACTCTTGCCGTCCGGCGCTCTGACAGGGTCGATCAAATCCCTAACGGGAAGGGAGAACATGAGACCATGATTCAACGCACGCACAATAAGATTTTTCTTGTCATCGCACTCGTCCTGGGTTCCATGGTTGTCATTCCAGCTTATGGCCAGTTGGGGATGTTTTCAAAGCAGCAACTCATCGAGTTCACGCCGGATTGGCAGGGGGCGCGGTTTGCCGACGGGCGTCCGGATGTACCCGACACAATGCTCGAGCGCCTTCGGGAGGTGACGGCGGAACAAGCCTGGGGAGTGCTGCAGCAGGCGGGATATCACAACCAGTTTGAGTCTGGGTGGACGGTGATCAATCCGCAGAAGCAGAGGCTGGTGGGGCGTGTGGTGACAGCGGTGTTCATGCCCTATCGTCCGGACCTGGACTCGGTGATCAGGGCCAATGCGAAAAAGGAAGGGGAAACGGTTCGGGGCGAGAATTCCTGGATCATCAACCGGCTGCAGCCGGGGGACGTGATGGTGGTGGACCTGTTCGGGAAGATCAAGGACGGGACGATCATCGGGGGGAATCTCGCCACCTCGGTGTTTACGAAGACCCATAACGGAATCATCGTGGACGGGTCGATTCGCGATACGGCTGAAATCGAGGAGATGAAAGGATTCCAGGTCTTTTGCCGGGGGACGGACCCATCGGCGTTAAGGAACGTGACGCTGATGGGCATCAACGTGCCGATCCGGATGGGGCAGGCGACAGTGATGCCGGGGGACATTGCAGTGAGCGATCCGGAAGGGATTACTTTCATTCCGCCGCAACTGGTGGAAAAAGTGGCAGATCACGCGGAGATGGAGCACCTGGTTGATGAGTGGGGATTCATGATGCTGAGGGAGAAGAAGTACAGCCCGGGACAAATCGACGGCCAGTGGACACGGCAGATGATTGAGGAGTTCAATGCCTACGCGGCCAAGAGGGGGTCGAAGCTGCGGAGGGAGCTTCCCAAATAGCGGGGACTCATCCGATTTCTCGCGGGTGAAAGTGGACCCTCTTCTGGACTGACACGCAATCTGAAAAGTACCCGTCACCCCTTACCAGGATGGCCCTGCCGTGACTTGAGTGGAGTTATCGCGAGATGAGCAATGCTGACAACGATGTCCTGAAGTCTCGAGTGTCGCGGCGCAAGTTCCTGGCGGGTGCAGCCAGTGCTGCAACAATTTCAACACTGCCTGGCGCAACCTTTGCCCAAACCGCGGGCGGCAAAGGGGACGGAGGCCGAGGGACTTCTGCCGCAGCGGTGCTCCGCGTCGACATAAACCCAGACCATGTGGTGAATTCTTTCGACCCCGATGAAAGCCTGGGGAGTTCGATGGACGAGTTGTCCCCGTCGATCATCGAAAAGATCTACACTCCCGAGATTATCCGTGAATGCCTTTCCGCAGGCTGGGGACCCATCACGTATCGCCTCCACACTGAGCTGGCGATTGAAGCCTGGCATTGGAATTCGGACGGCGAATGGAGCGATCCAGACAAGCGGCAAGGGTACTTTACAGGCAACTCGACGCCAAGAGAATTGCTGCGGAATTCCTTTGGCTATCCGCTTCCTCGCCGTGGCACCACCAGCAACGGTGGATCCGCTCAGGGATACTCGCGGTTGACGGACGGAGATCCGACAACGTTCTGGAAGAGTAATCCTTACCTGACCCAGGCCTTTACCGGCGAGGACGACGCGCTGCATCCCCAGTGGATCATCATAGACCTTGCTGCGGCTCATAAAGTGAATGCCATTCGCATTGACTGGGGCGACCCGTATGCGAGTGATTACGAAGTCCAGTACTGGACGGGCGACGACCCCATGAGCTGGGAAGGCCAGTATTCTCCGGGCGGCGGGGGAGTTGCGCAGCAAGCTTCAGGGCGCTGGAATCTCTTCACTCATGGAAGCGTCCGTGACGGGAGTGGAGGGCAAGTGACGCTGAAACTTTCCCGGTCTCCAGTGGCTACACGTTGGATTCGCGTCGTGATGACGAAGTCTTCCTCCGACCCCGGAGCGTCTGCCGCGAGTGATTCGCGTGACCGGGTTGGCTATGTGATTCACCAGGTTTATGCCGGTACTCTTCAGGATGACGGAACGTTCATCGACCTCGTGAAGCATGCTCCCGACCCCAGCCAGACGGCGACGTACTGTTCTTCGACGGACCCCTGGCATTCCGCTCCGGACTTGAATTCACGCCGCTCTCAGACTGGGCTTGACCTCTTCTTCACCAGTGGGATCACGAACAAGCTGCCGGCCATGATTCCCGTCGCCATTCTATACAGCATCCCGGAAGACGCCGCGGCGCAGATTGCCTACCTCAAGAAGCGTGGATATTCCGTGGGGCGGGTTGAGATGGGTGAGGAGTGCGACGGGCAATATTGCATGCCCGAAGATTACGGTGCGCTCTATTTGCAATTCGCTGATGCCATCCAAAAGGTTGATCCTGACGTCAAGCTGGGCGGCCCGGTACTCCAAGGCATCAATCAGGACATTTCCGTCTGGCCGGACGCGCACGGGAGAACCTCCTGGTTCGGGCGCTTCCTGGACTACCTGAAGGCGCATGGGCGAATTCACGACCTGACTTTTGTCTCTTTTGAGCACTATCCCTTTGATCCATGTTCGGTGAATTGGGCGGACCTCTATCGTGAGCCGGAACTGACGCGAAGCTGCCTCCAGGCGTTGCGCGATGACGGTCTGCCAGATGGTATTCCACTGATGAATACGGAGAGCAATGTATCCTGGGAGATGACACCGTATATGTCGGATATTTTTTCGGGTCTGTGGCTGGCCGACAGCGTGGGAAGTTTTTTTCTCGAGGGGGGCGGGGCGTATTTCCATTCTCCCATCCAACCCCAGGCCCCCAACCGCGGTTGCCGAGGATGGGGCACGTGGAGCAACTTTGTTTGCGACTCCGATTTCAAGATCAAGGGGTATACGGCGGAGTATTATGCCAGCCATTTGATTAACATGGAGTGGGCGTCTCATCACTCGGGCGTTCATCACATGTTTCGAGTTACGGGGACCGTGAAGGATGCCGCAGGGAACGCGCTGGTTACAAGCTATGCGCTGAAGCGGCCGGACGGTGAATGGTCAATCATGCTGATAAACAAAGACCAGAACAACGCGCGGACGGTTCGGGTTGCGTTCGAGGATTCGGAAAGCGGAGATGTAAGCCATTTTGGAGGTCAGGTTCAAATGGTGACGTTTGGCAGCGATCAATATGTCTGGCATTCGACAGGACCCGACTCGCACGCCGACCCTGACGACCCACCCCGCCGTGCAACCGTTTCAGGCGGCCCCGACGCGCGGTTTACATTGCCCAAAGCTTCCATCACGGTGCTTCGCGGCAAGCTGGAGGCGAGCAAGCCGATGCGGTCATAGCAGGCTTGAAGAAGGAGGCGCAAGGCAGGGATTATCGGTCAAGGTAGCCCCAGCTCCTTCTTCACCCCTTCATAGAATTTTTCTTTGTCACTGATATCCTCCTTCTTGAGCTTGGCGAAAATGGCCGCCGTGCGGGCGGACTTTTCTTTTTCCCCCAATCTGTTGTAAGCCTGCATCAGCTGGTAATAGGCCTCGGCCAGATTCGGGTCAAGGCTGATAGCTTTCTCTGTTTCCTGGGCTGCCAGGTCTGGATGATTGCTCCGAAGCAGGATTTTCCCAAGCTGGTAATGGAGCGGCGCGTATTTCGGATCGACGCGCACGGCCTGCCTGTAAACCTCTTCGGCATCGGGCAGCCGGTTTTGGCGCATCAGGATTTCGCCCAGGTAATACCGGAAGTGCGCGTTGCCCGGATTTAGCTCGACGGCCTTGCGGAGATACGTCTCACCTTCCTGAATGTTTTCTTCGCTGACAAGACTGACTGCGTAGAGGAAGACCGCGCGGGCGGAATTGGGCTGGAGATCAAGTGACTCTTTAAGATATTTCCGCGCTTCGGCGTATCGCTTTTGACAATAGAGGCTCACGCCGGCGCTGTAGTACGGGTCTGCCCATTTCGGAGCCAGTCTGATTGCGTTCTGCAGCAGGGAGAGCGCAGTGTCGTACTGGCCCAGATGCTGCTCAATTCTGGCGGCGAGCAGCAGGTACTGAGGCTGGCCAGCGTCCATGCGGACCGCAGTGGCCGCATTCTTTGCCGCGACCTCATATTCCCGCAAGAGATAGTTGGCCCCGGCCAGGAGATAGTAATCTCCTGCTTCCCGTGGTTCCTTGATGAGTGCGATTGCCGGTTCCGGCTGGTTGGACTCCAGGTAGGCCGCTGCAAGCCTGCGCTGCGTCTCTGTGGAATCAGGCTGGAGCGCATGCGCCCTTGAAAGATACGGGATTGCGTCGCCAGGCAGATGGTGCTCCAGAAACAACTGGCCGGTCGCCGCCTGCCAGTTGGAGTCCGATTCCAGGGATTTCGCCGCCTTGCTGGCTTCCTCCCTGGCTTCCTCAAGTCTGTTTGCTGCCAGTTCCGCGCGGACCAGATTGTAAGCAACGTCGGGCCGGTTCTCACTTGTCGTCTGGGCCTTGCGTAAGTGTTCAATGGCCTCGGCCGGCTGGTTCTGATCCAGGAGCAGAACCCCGAGGTTGTAATTTGCGTTGACGTCGTTCGGGCGGAGCGACACTGCAGCCCTGAGCTCCCGAAGCCCTTCTTTGACATCCTTGTTCCTCAGGAAGGCCATGGCAAGTCCGTAATGAGAGCTGAAAGATTTCGGCTGGAGTTCCACGGCCTGGCTGAAGGCTGAAATCGCACCCGTTGCGTTCCCGCTTTCGAGCTCAACTTCTCCCAGCATTTCGTAGGCTTCGCTGTAAGTCGGGTCAATCCGGATGGCAGATTTGAGTTCTGCTCTTGCCTGGCCAAAGTCCTTACTGGCCAGATACTTACTTGCCCGGCTGGTATGGGTGAGTGCAGACTGGGTTCCCGGGCCATTGTCCTGGTTGGCTGCGCAAGGTGAAGCCGCACTGACACTTACAAGGAGCGCAAGCAGAACATGAATCTTCAGATACTGATGCCTCACCATGTGTCTAATGTTAGACCATTCACGCCATGGCCACTGGATTTTCTCAAGAAGGGGGGAAGCTGTTTCGTGGCGTAAAACTTAAGAAAAAGCCCGGTAAATTTTCCTTGACATCGCCAAGTCACTCATGGTAACTCTCGGAACGTAACGCAGATTAATATTATCCGGTCCAACTTTCCATACGAGGAGGGGTGTTGTTCTCGTATTATGAAGCCCTCAGGCAAAAAGCCAACGTGGGTTACTGCGCTCCACCCAAACACTTGCAAATTAACATAATGGCAGGCTGCTATTTTCGTTCAATCGACCTTGTAGTACTTCTATGTGCCGACAGATGAGGCGCTTGTGGCATGAGATGAGGTGTTTGTCTCCTGGGCAGGGAGCCTTTGGAGACAAATCGCATGACCAAAGTATGATTGCGCCGAACCGGTGAGTGTCGGCTCATGGTGTGTGTTGCGTCGGGAGGAGCAGATAGCTCATGCAATTTTCACGCTGTTCTGCTCCATAGCGTTGGAATTTGTTCAACGAAACTTGGGTCGGATGTATGCAGCGTGAGACCTTCACGGTGACTGTTCGTTGAGTTTGATGAGCAACGGACTGTTCCCGGGCAGGGTGCGTTGGAAATATCGCGCCGTGTACAACAACAAGGGGGACGGAATCAGAGACAGATTGAGGAGGGATCTTATTATGAAACAGGGGCGACCCAATGTCCTGCTGTTTGCTTTATTGGTTTGTGCTTTGTTGGCTGTGGTTCCAGGGCTGCGAGCACAAACTGTGTCCGGATCCATTTCCGGGCTGGTATCGGACCCGTCCGGCGCTGTTATACCGAGCGCAACTGTAACCCTGCGTAACGGTGATACTGGCGAAGTCTTGAAGACAAGCACAAACTCAAGCGGCGCCTACGGCTTTCCCGTCGTGCCCGTGGGGCAGAACTATAGCCTTACGGTCGAGGCACAGGGGTTCAGAAACTACGTCCAGACTAAGATCGTCTTGCTCATCAACCAGAGCTTGCGTTTGGACGCCAAGCTTGAAATTGGAAGCGCCCAACAGTCTGTGGAAGTCTCTGCCCAGGCGGTCCAGGTAAACACCGAAAACACCTCAATGGGCGACGTGATTGAAAGCCGCAAGATGCTTTCCTTGCCGCTCAATGGCCGCAGCTATATCGATTTGCTCGGGCTGCAGGCGGGTGTTGTTCCTCAAACCCGTTCGGGAGCATTACAGGATAGGCCGACCGCAGGTACTGGCAGCGCTGGAAACTTCTCTGTCAACGGTGGCAGAGAGGCTTCCAATGGATTCATGCTCAATGGCGGCAACGTGAACGAGGGCAGAAACAACGGCTCGGGCCTTGTCCCCAACCTGGATTCGATCCAGGAGTTTAAAGTGATCACCACCGCCGGGTCTGCTGAATACGGCCAGTATTCCGGCGCAATTGTCAATGTGGTCTCGAAGTCCGGCACAAACAATTGGCATGGTTCGGCGTTTGAATTTCTGCGGAACGAGAAATTCGATGCGCGTAATTTCTTTGACCCGTCGCGCGGCGCTTTCAAGCGGAACCAGTTCGGCGCCACCGTTGGCGGGCCGATCATTAAGAACAGACTTTTCATTTTCGGTGATTACCAGGGTACCCGCCAGTCGCTGGGACTTTCCACCGGCCTGATTGATGTGCCCACTGCCGACCAGCGAACAGGCAATGTGGCTGACTTGCTTGATCCCAATGCCCTTGTACAAGGTTGCGATACGCCAGGTAGCGGTTGCATGAACGAGGTCTTGACCAACCGTCTGGGCTATACCGTAACCAATGGGGAGCCGTATTACGACCCGGGCTGTACGAGCACTGCTGATTGTGTCTTCCCCGGCGGCATCATCCCTCAGGCGGCGTGGTCACCGGCCGCTGCTGGAACGATAAGTTATATGCCCGAGCCGACTCCGGGTCTGGGCGGTTCAACCTTCTCGACGACGTCTGAGAAGCAGCACCTCCGGGACGATAAGTTTTCTGTTAAAGGGGACCTCGATACGGAGAGCTTAGGTCGTTGGTCTTTGTACTATACCCTGGACAATACCAACCTCCTCGATCCTTACCCCGCCGCAAACGTACCGGGTTTCCCAGCTTCAACGCCGCAGCAGGCAATGCAAACCGTCTTGAGCAATACGCGTTCGTTCGGATCGAGGAACGTGAATGAAGCACACGCTTCCTTTTTCCGGACAGCCATGACCCAGCGCCAGCCCCAGGGAGGTTTGGTGTCGGATCTGGCGTCGCTTGGATTCGTAACCGGCGGACTTGGGATCAACCCTGTGCTGCCGGACCTTCAAGGAGTTCCGCTGATCACCCTGGACAACACTGGTTTCTCGATTGGCCTTCCGGACGGTACAACCGGCCAGTTCAACAACACCTATCAGATTTCCGATAACTTCTCGACGGTCAGGGGAAAGCATACGATCAAGTTCGGAGGCAGTTACCAGCGATTTCAGATCAACGAAAGAAACACATACGCCGAAAACGGCGTGTTTGATTTTGATGGTTCTGAAACTGGCAGTGACTTTGCCGACTATTTGATTGGCGCGCCGGTCAGCTTTATTCAGTCGAGCCGCCAGTTCCTGGATTCGCGGTCAGAATATAGCTCATTGTATCTCCAGGACAGCTATAAGGTCAGATCGAACCTTACTGTGAATTACGGTTTGAGATGGGAAGCCAGCACATTTTTCCGTGACAAGTTGAACAGGGATCCGGCCGCCTGCAGAATTCAGGCGATTAACTTTGGGGTTCAATCCACCATCTATCCCACGGCCCCGCAGGGCTGGCTCTGTCCGGGTGACCCTGGGATCGCGTCAGGGATAGCGCCCAACGATTACAATAACTTTGGCCCCCGCCTGGGGATTGCGTACTCTCCCGGATTCAGTGACGGGTTGATGGGCAAGCTTTTTGGCGGCCCCGGCAAAACCAGTATCCGGGCTTCCTACGGCATCTACTACACGAACGTTGAGGACCTCACCATGTTCTACGAAGTGGGTGACGTCCCGGCGGGCCTCTTCTATGTGAGTCCCACTCAGACTTACTTTGAGGAGCCCTATAAGAACCGTCAAACCGCGGGAGGGCCTGGCCAGAGGTTCCCCTTTACGATTCCCGACCCGAATACGATTGACTGGTCGCTGCTACAGCCCATTGCGAGCTCACCTGGATTTGACCTGAACAACCAACTTCCTTACTCACAGAAATACGACTTCAGCATCCAGCGGCAGATTGGCAACTCAACATTGCTGACTCTCGCCTACGTGGGGACGAACGGTCATCACCTGATTGCCTTTTATCCGTCAAACCCGGGTAACGCGGCACTATGTTTGTCGACACCGGGGTGCGGGAGAAATGGTGAAGACTCGATCTACGACCTGGGCGGCGGAAATTTCCAATACGGTACGCGCCCCTTTTCGGTAACTTCGGGACGTTTTGCAAGCCAGGGTATTCTCGACTTTTCGGACAACAGCTACACTTCGACCATCGCCAATTCCGTCTACAATTCGTTGCAGGTTACCCTGGAAAAGAGGGTGGGCGCTGTGCAGTTTCTTGGCGCTTACACTTGGGCAAAATCGATCGATAACGCCTCGGGTTTTGGGGATAGCATCAACCCGTTTAATGCGAAATTGAGCAGGGGGCTTTCCGCATTTGACCTATCCCACAATTTTGTTTTCAGTGGCACATGGAACCTGCCAGGCCCAACTGCGGGAATGGGGAAGGCTGTGCTTGGAGGATGGTCCTTCCAGGGAATCTCGCGGCTGACGACGGGCTTCCCGATCGGAATGGGCCACGGTGGCGACTGGTCGCTCTGCGGGTGCTCTGGTGTGGACCGGCCGAACTGGACCGGGCAGTCCATACAGAAATTCGATCCACGAAATGATGTGGTGGTTAACGGCTCTGTGAAACACCCGTACTTTTCACAAGACACTTTCTTTCCCGAATACGGTCGGGATCCCAACAATCCGATTCTTGGTGTCCCCGGGAACGCGGGACGAGCGTTCTTCCACGGACCTGGAATTATCAACTTCGACTTGGCACTGCACAAGGACTTCAAGTTTACCGAGACCATTGGGCTGCAGTATCGCGCTGAGTTCTTCAATGCTTTCAACCACGCTCAGTTTAACAATCCCTCGGGCAGCTTTACCTCGAGCAACTTTGGCTTTGTTACAAGCGCCCGCGACCCGCGCATCATTCAGATGGCTCTGAAATTCGACTTCTGATCTGGACATGCGTGGATGATTTCCAGCCGGGCGGCGCAACTTCGACAATCTGTTGACAGTTGCGCTGTCCGGGTTCTTCCAACGGTGAAGGAAATGTAATGCCGGGTACTTTGGGTGGAAGCGGCCGCATCAGGAAACCACACTGGTGCGGCCTTCTTTTTTTCTTTTGGTCAGGACTTGCAGTTTGCAGCATGCTTCCCCAGGCTCAGCGCCAGGAGCCCTCCAAGGCAAACCAGGAATTGGCAGTTCAGCTGAACAAAGAGGGCATTGGCCTTGCCAGAAAGGCCGACTATGCTTCGGCCTTAGAGAAATTCCGCCGCGCCAGTGAACTCTGGCCACAATTTTCTGACTCGCACTACAATCTGGCAATAACACTCGAAAAGATTGGTCAGCTGGATGAGGCAATTACTGCCTTCAAGGCAGCAGTTCGCCTCAGGCCTGATTCTGCACCCATGCACCTTGCTTTGGGGTTGGCGCTGGCGAAAAACCACGACCTGGCGGGTGCCGCAAGCGAACTTCAGCGGGCGGTCGCCCTGGCGCCACAAAATCCACTGGCGCACTACAATCTTGGCCTGACCTATGAGCAGCAGGGCAAGCAGCAGGATGCCTCGGTCGAGTATCGAAAGGCAATCCAGATCCGTCCCGAATTTGGCCCGGCTCACGAGCGGCTTGGAATTGTATTACGTCGCCAGGGAAAGCAGCCTGAGGCGCTCGCGGAATTCCAATCCGCGGTCCGCCTTTCCCCCAAAGATGCAGATGCACACTACAATCTTGGCCTCGCTCTGAGATCAGAAGGCAAACTGGACGAGGCCCTGAAAGAGCTGGATGAAGCCATCCGCTTGAAGCCGGACTTTGAGCAGGCGCGGTATAACCGGGCCATGATCATTCGTAGTCGCGGGCAACAGGCGCAGGCCCAAAAGGAGATGCAGGAAATTGCGGGCCTCAGTGATTTCAGGGCGAAGGTGGCGCAGGCCAAGAGCCTGACATTGTCGGCTGCCGAACATTTGAAGAATCGTGAACCCGACAAGGCCCTGGCCGACCTTGCATCAGCCCTCGGATATTGGGAAGATAACCCCGCCGCCTATTACCTGAAGGGTCTGGCTTATGAACAGAAGGCAAATCTGGCAGAGGCCCGGACAAGTCTTGAAAAAGCCGTTGACCTTAAACCGGATTACCCGGAAGCGCTGATCGGCCTGGGACGGGTGCTGTGGGAACTTGGTAATCATCAGGAGGCTTCCGGGGAATTCGATAAAGCCGTTGCGGTAGCGCCCGATCTTGCAGAGGCGCATTACAACCGCGGCCTGGCACAGGCCTGGCTCGGCAATGCGGCAGCAGCAGCCGCTGAATTCCGAACGGCGCTTGCTTTGAAGCCTGACTACCTCGACGCTGGCATCAACCTTGGCCTGACTCTGATGAGGATGCGGAAAGTGGAGGAAGCCGTTCAGCAGTTTAGAGCATTGACGAAGGATTTCCCCGGTAACCCCGCTGTCCAGAACAATCTGGGTCTGGCACTGCTTGAGCACGGCGACTTCAGGGAGGCCGTCGGTGCGTTTCGGCAAGCGTTGCGGGTGGATCCCAACTCGGCTGAGGCGCACTATAATCTCGGGCTCGCTCTCGGGAAAGAAGGTGAAGACCAGGCCGCCTCTGCGGAGTTCAAGAGAGCACAGGAGCTGAACCCTGCACTGTCACCGCCTTGACGGAGCTGGACCGCTTATGGTTCCGCTGCCCTGAGGATTCAGGAACCTGTGTATTGCCACTACTTCCATCAAGACTCGCGTGCTGTGGAATATGGTGCCCTAAAGTTATACAATCGGGCGTAAGTGCCATCAAAGTTTTTTGTAGTTTGAACAATTCAACGCTCCCGGCGTGTTGCCCTGCGGCGGGAGCCCGAGGAGGAGAAAACAGCATGTTTAACGTGCTTGGAATTCACAAGGAACTCACAAAGTTGGTGGACTCGCCCAAAGCGGAAGCTGTTCCAGCAGTAACTTACTCTGCTGCCGCCGCGCAGGGCGAGGGCGGTATTCGCAAACTGGGCTATGACGGTCAACCTGCGAAAGGAGGCATCGCCCCGGTCGTCGTGCACAACGGCTTGATTTACGTGGCAGGCCAGGGCGCCAATGAACATCAGGAGGAGGCGACGTTGGACATCACGACCCACGTCCAAAGGGCGATGGATAACGTGAAGAAGCTGGTGGAAGTGGCCGGGGGAGACATGGACCACGTCCTGCAGTTGAATGTTTATCTGGCGACGCTGGAATTTTACGAAGCCATGAACAAGGCGTACCGGCCGTACTTTCCGAACGGCGGCCCGGCGCGTTGCACGGTTTCAGTAGCCGGCATCCCCGGTAATTCTTTGGTTGAAATAAGTTGCATTGCGGCAGTCGTCCGCTGATAAAGGCGAAATTGACAGACAATCAGGAGGAGACGATGAACACAAATCAGAATGAGAAACGGCGAGCGTTCCTGACAAATCTGGCGGCGATTGCAGCTTCAATATGGGGTGCGCCCAAACTGCTGGCGCAAGCTGCCGCTCCCCAGGCCCAACCCAGACGCCACGGTCCGATGGTGCATAACGGGCTGATTTACATCTCGGGGCAGGGAGCAAATGATGGTGGCGCCGTGGAAGGTGCTTCGATTGAAGACCATACGCGCAAAGTGATGGAAAACATCAAACGCATCGTGGAAGAAGGCGGCGGAACCATGGACAGCATTCTGCAACTGAATGTCTACCTGGCCACGCTGGAACATTACCAGGGAATGAACAAAGTGTATTATTCCTACTTCCCCAACGGCGGGCCGGCGCGTTGCACAGTTGCGGTGTGTGGGATTCCAGGCCGTTCACTGCTTGAAATCAACGGGATCGCGGCGGTGGTGAAGTAACAGACAAACTGCGTTTGTGAAAGATCACTCATAAACGAAGGGAGATCTCACGTGGCCAATCGGATCAACCGTCGTGAATTTGTGGGACGAGTTGCGGGGGCGGCGCTGGCGGCGCCGTTTGTCACCCAGGCGGGGTCTGCCAATCCGACCCCTGCCCCTGCCGGTGAGGGAAAAGACTTTCACGGCATCTTCGCCATTCTGCAAACACCCTTTACTCCCAGCAAGGCAATTGATGAGGAAGACCTGGAGCGCGAGGTGGATTTCTGCGTGCGATGCGGCACGCACGGACTGGTATGGCCGCAGCTGGCGGCGGAATTCTACCTGCTCTCCGAAGAAGAGCGCATGCGTGGAGCGGAGGTGATTATCCGGGCAGCCGCGGGCCGGCGGCCGGTGGTGATCGGAGTACAGGAGCCTTACAAGGGCATTGCCGTCAAGCTGGCGCGTCATGCGGAGGCCAAAGGCGCCAATGCCATCATTGCCATTCCGCCGTATGTGGGAGGTGCGGGACAGGAAATCGCCGCTGACTATTACCGCTCACTGGCGCAGGCGGTCCGGCTGCCGATCTTCGTCCAAAACAGTGGCGGTTCCTGGGGGCCAGGCATGTCCACGGAATTTATCATTCGGCAGGCCAGAGAATTTCCCCAACTTGCCTACATCAAGGAGGAAGTGAGTCCTGTGCCGCACCGGCTCGAGGTATACGTAAAGTCCGGAGCCATGAAGGGAATCTTTTC
>DATLWV010000271.1:0-1773 GCA_035576145.1 Terriglobia bacterium | reverse complement strand
CCTCGACGGAAGGCGGAATTCCAAATGTATACGTCGTCCCCTTCCTGCACGGTTCCGGCAAATGGCAAATATCAAGCGATGGCGGGTATTTACCCCGCTGGCGGCACAACGGCAAAGAATTGTTCTATGTTTCCAGCAACCTTGATTTGATGTCCACAGATGTGAGCACGACAAGCGACAGCTTCTCGGTGGGAAAGGCGCATACCCTCTTTCAGGCCCATATGCTTGCCTTGTCGACCGCGGCAGGCTCTTTTGATGTAACCGCTGACGGCAAGAAATTCGCCATCGTCGCAGCCACGCATGAACCGTCTGAGCCGCTCACATTGGTCACCAACTGGCCGGCACTGCTGAAAAAGCCGTGACGGGTGATGAGTGCCAAGAGATGAGCTGGAACGATTTTGAGAAACGGGAATGGGCCTCACTATCGCTGAATTCTCGTACCTTGACTTTGATTGACAGGTAGAACGACGTATAATCGCCGCGGGCAAAGCCTGACCAAAATAATTTGTCCAAAGGAGCGATCATGAAATTCATGGTGGTGTGGAAAACTGTCCCTGGGAAATACAAGACCGCAGTGGAGCAGTTTCTGAAGACGGGCGGGCCTGTTCCCTCGGGCGCCAAAAGCGCCGGCCGCTGGCATGTGCCGGGCTCGACCCTGGGCTGGCATCTGATCGAATCGAACGACATGACGGCCGTCGCCCAGGCCGTGGCAGAATGGGCTGAAGTTCTGGAGATTGAAGTCTATCCCGTCATCGAAGACGCCGCTGCCGGAGAGGCTGCTAAGAAGGCCCTGGGAAAGTAGCTTCTGTAGCATCGGCCGGAACGCCAAGGCAGCGGGATGGACACCCGGGCCAATCGTTGCCTCGATACCGCCCGAGCAGTGTGCCAACAGCCACCAGCAGTTGAAATAGCAAGGCTTGGAGCCGCCGCGGCAGAATGACCACCTGCTGCGTGCGACGATGGCGCAATGCCACATGGGCAATGTAGAAGAGCGGGGGCCGGCCGTTCGGACCCGCGTTCATGACCTCGAAAACGGCCTGGACATACCGGTCGAAGTCTACCGCAGGCCGCACGGTGCCGTTGAACACAAGAGGTTCGTCTCCTTCATTCCACCAGCGGTGGGGGACGCCATGCGGGAGGGAGAGAGACTCTCCAGGGCCCGCTGTCATCCGGCGACCATCGAGAATAAAGGACAGGACGCCGGAGTCAACGTACCCCTCTTCATCCTCCGCGAGGTGGATGTGCATCGGCGGCCCTTCCCTGTGCGGAGGGAGCGAGCCTTGCAGCTCCAGCCAGACTTCATCGCCTTGCTTCACGCGTCGAATGGACAACTGCTCGCCGGTGTGCCGGTTCTCCAGAGTAATGGTTCCTGCGATCTTCTCAGCCAACGCGCCCTCCAGTCCCGGCGGCAAATGGATTGCCGCTAAGAAGCCAAATCTATAAACCGGGATTTTCAATTTGGGCTTCGCGGTAGGTTTCAGTATACATCCAGCGGGCTAAAGGGCGGATGTATGTTCAGTCGGCCGCCTCCCAAATTGACACCCCCCTACCGCTGTGTTACGTTGAAGATTCAGGTGGTTGGCCCGCGGCGAGACACGCCTCCACGTTAAAGACCCACTCGACAGGCAGACTTTATGGCAGCGAATGACCGATTTTTCTTCGACCGTTACGGACTCGACCAGGCCGGCCTGGAACGCTACCTGGCGGAAGCGCTTTCCGATGGCGGCGACTACGCGGACCTCTATTTCGAGCACACCACGGCCACTTCGCTCC
>DATLWV010000270.1:0-3886 GCA_035576145.1 Terriglobia bacterium | reverse complement strand
ATCGTCAAGGAACGTCCATCCGGAGCGAAGCGGAGGCCGGGTTTTTGATTTGGAATCCACGGGAGAGAGCCGGAAGAGCGAGGCTCTTCAGCTCGAGCACAGCCGAAACGTCGCAGTCTTTTTTTCTTGCCTGCAAGGCAGGAATCCGGCCGGAATTAGGTGGGTATAAGCATCAGTCCGACTCGTTCGCGGATGTCTGCGGGAATGGGCCGCGACTTCCGGGCTGAGGTGTCGAAGTAAACGGCCACCAGAATCGTGCGCGCGGCTAGCTCGCCTGTCTCATCGTTGGACATTTCGTGGCAGAAGCGGATGGATTTTTTCGTGATCTCGAGCGCCGCCGAGCGAATGGTAATGAGATCGCCGGCATGCAGTTCGCGCTTGTACTCAATGCGTTGTTCCACGGCCGCCATCCCCGTGCCTTCCTTCGACAGTCGCAATCGCGAGAGGCCGATGCTGGAGAAGAACTGCCAGGTGGCTTCGTCGAATTTGCCGACATACCACATCACGTTCATGTGATTCATATGGTCGCAGTGCCAGGGATAGACTGTTCCCCGATAGGTGATGGGCAGGTCGGGCATCTTTCCTTACGCTCCTCAATGGCGCGACACAGAGTGGCAAAGCCCAGTGTCGCGCAAAGATCCGGCTTCAAGAGTTTAGGGCCGAGTCGGTACGTCACGCAAGCTCTGCACCAATCCGTCTTGTCAGCCTCGCTCCGGCGAGGCTTTTTATTTCTGGTATGGCCTTGCGTGATCACTCCATCAGTGCCATCAACAGTGGGATTTTTCGTATTCGGAGATCTCGGCTTCGTGCTGCAAGGTCATTCCAATCTCGTCCAGACCGAGCAGCAAGCTGGTGCGGGTGAAAGGATCAATCGCAAACTGGGCGGAAAAACCGTCCGCGGAAGAAACTGTGCAGCTCTCCAGATTGACGGTCAACTCGAAAGCACCGGGTTGGGCACGCGTCATAAGGTCACGAATCTGTGCCGGAGAGAGAGTCACTAGCAGCAGGCCATTCTTGGCCGAATTTGTGGTGAAGATGTCCGCGAAGGAGGGAGCGATCAGGGCCCGAAAGCCATAATCGCGCAGTGCCCAAACTGCATGCTCGCGCGACGACCCACAGCCAAAATTCCTGCCTGCCACCAGAACCGTGGCCCCAGCATACTCCTGGGCATTCAGAACGAAACTTGGGTTCGGCTTCCCATTGGATTGAAAACGCCAGTCGTAGAAGAGAAATTCGCCGTATCCGGTGCGCTCAATACGCTTGAGAAATTGTTTGGGAATGATCTGGTCAGTGTCTACGTTCTCTCGCTCGAAAGGAACGACCAAGCCGGTATGGGAGTTGAAGGATTGCATATAGAATTCTCGATTTCAGATTTTTGATTTCAGAGCCGCTTCGAATTCAAACAAGCGCAAGATCTGAAATCCTCACCTTTACTTATACTGCCAATTCCGCACATCAACGAAATGTCCAGCCACTGCTGCAGCGGCGGCCATGGCCGGGCTGACCAGATGTGTTCGCCCACCCGCTCCCTGTCGGCCTTCAAAATTGCGGTTACTGGTCGAAGCGCAGCGCTCCCCAGGGGTCAGTTTGTCCGGGTTCATGGCCAGACACATGGAGCAGCCCGACTCCCGCCACTCGAAACCGGCTTCGACAAAAATCCTGTCCAAGCCTTCTCGTTCGGCCGCGTGTTTCACATTCTGCGAACCAGGCACAACCAGCCCCTGGACTTGCCGGGAGATTCTGTATCCCTTGATTACCCTCGCGGCGGCCCGGATATCTTCCAAGCGCGCATTTGTACAGGAACCAATAAAAACACGATCCACGGGGATGTCTTCAATCCTGGTTCCAGGCTTAAGGGCCATGTACTCAAGCGCTCGCAGGCAGGCGTTGCGTTCAGAATCGCTACTTGCGCCGTCGGGATCGGGTATCTTGCCATTCACAGGCGCTGCCATTGCCGGATTTGTGCCCCAGGTTACGAACGGAGCCAGGGCTGCAGCGTCAATCTCCACAGTTGTGTCAAAGCGAGCGCCGGAGTCAGTGCTCAAACTCCGCCAGTAGCTTTCGGCTTTTTCCCAGGCGTTGCCCTGGGGAGCAAAGCGGCGGCTGCGGAGATAAGCAAAGGTAATTTCATCGGGAGCAATCATGCCGGCACGGGCACCTGCCTCAATGCTCATATTGCAGATGGTCATGCGCGCTTCCATGGATAGCGCGCGGACGGCATCACCCGAGTATTCAATAACATGACCAGTGGCGCCATCAATGCCAATCCTGGCGATCAACGCCAGAATCATATCTTTGGACGTAACTCCTGCCGCCGGTATTCCCGAAAAGCTCACTGACATTGTCTTGGGCTTCTTCTGCACCAGGCATTGTGTAGCCAAGACATGCTCGACCTCGGAAGTGCCGATGCCGAAGGCCAGTGCGCCGAAAGCCCCATGCGTGCTGGTGTGACTGTCACCACAAACGATGGTCCTGCCGGGCTGCGTCAGCCCCAGTTCCGGACCAATTACGTGAACGATGCCTTGATTGGGGGAATCCAGGTCAAACAGTTCAATCGCGAATTCGCGGCAGTTCTTGCGCAATGCCTCCACCTGGGAAAGCGCAAGCACATCCGTAATGATGGAACGAGTCTCATGCGTGGTAGGAACATTGTGGTCCATGGTTGCAAAGGTAAACTCAGGACGGCGGACTCTCCTCCCCGCTATCCGCAACCCTTCAAACGCCTGTGGCGACGTCACTTCATGCACTAGATGCAGATCTATATAAAGGATGGAAGAACCTTCCGGCCCCGGACAGACCACATGATTGTCCCAAATTTTTTCGAATAAGGTGCGCGCCAATTCTGTTCCTCCGTATTGTGTTGAGAGCCTCTTGCCGTTCTTTGTGTCCCAGTGTTTCCGTGGTGGACTTTCACACAGCATGATAAGCGAAGCGCCGGTTCAGCAGGTCAATAAATGCGTGCTCCACCAGTTCGCCCATTTCCCTGGTGCTGGCAACGTGCTGTGTATGTTCTCCCGCAATATCGGCAGTGCGATGACCGGCATCCAGGACATTTTCAATGGCATCTTCCAGATCGTTCGCCTCGTGCGGCATCTGTGCCGAGTGGCGCAACAACATGGCCACGGAGGCAATGGCGCCCAATGGATTGGCAATTCCCTTTCCCGCAATGTCCGGCGCCGAGCCATGCACAGGCTCATAAAGGTTGATCCCACCACCAATGGTGGCCGATCCCAACATTCCTAAGGACCCGGTAATGGAGGCAGCCTGGTCCGATAAAATGTCCCCGAACAGGTTCTCCGAAAGGATCACATCAAAGCGAGAAGGATTCGTGGCCAGATGCATGGCACAGGCATCCACGTACATGTGTTCGAGTTTCACATCGGGATAAGACCGGCTGACACCAGTCACTACGCGCCGCCATAATTGCGATGTTTCCAGCACATTGGCTTTATCTACAGAGGTGATTTTCTTGCGTCGCATGCGTGCCTGCTCGAAACCCACATGAGCAATGCGTTCAATCTCCTCCACCGAATAACGCATAGTGTTGTAGGCATACTCCTGGTTTTCGCCAAATCCGCGCGGCTCCGAGAAATACAGCCCACCGAGAAGCTCGCGCACAATCAACACATCAGCGCCTTCAACTCTCGACCGGTGCAACGGCGAACAATCGGCAATGGCGGGAAAGCAGGCTGCAGGACGCAAATTGGCAAACCCTTGCAGCTCAGCCCGCAAGCGCAGGAGGCCTGCTTCGGGCTTTTGGTCCCGGTCCAGGTGGTCAAACTCCGGCGCACCCACTGCTCCCAGGAGCACAGCCTCACTCTGCAAGCACGCTTCCAGAGTGTTTTCCGGCAGCGGCGAACCGGCAACCCGAATGGCTGCGCCGCCC
>DATLWV010000269.1:0-32803 GCA_035576145.1 Terriglobia bacterium | reverse complement strand
GTCGGTGAGCAGACGGTTGAGAAGCGATCAAAGACGGCCGGCGCCGAAGCTATTGTTACCTTTGAGGGCACCGGCGCTATGCTCGTGGGAAGCCTCGATATCGGCCGGGGCACTGCGGATCTCTACCTGGATGGGAAGCCGATGGGAAAGATTGATGGCTACAACGATGATGGGGACCGCGACAGCGAAGGGCTTTGGGGCAAGTTCGACCTGAAGCCCGGCGCCCACACCGTTCGCGTCGTCGTGAATGGCCAGCCCTACCCCGGCTCCAAAGATGCCTGGATGAACCTTGAAGATTTGATTTTGTACCAGGAGTAGATGCGAAGATCGCGGATGGCGGGGCAGCACATTATCTTGTGCGCCACCCGGCTCTGGGATGCCCCGCAGACGTTTTTCTAGCGCTCGAACGAGACCGGAGGGAGACATGGAGTGGGCAATGAGCTTGGTCTTTGCAGCGATTACACTATCCGGCCCCGCGGTGCTCGTGGCGGGCTGGTTGGAGTGGCTGCGCGTCCCATCGCGTTTTGATGCCCCGGTGTGGCGGAGCGCATCCGCGTTTGCAGGCCTCGCGGCTGCAAGTGTTGCGTTCCTGGCCACGGGTGTTGCGGTGGTCTACGTGGGTCTTAATGGCGGCCCGATGCGAGTCGGCGTAACCAGTGGGTGGTATACGGCAGCTTTCTGGGCGGGTGCTCTCCCGCTCTTTTTAGCGGCGGTCGGCAAAGGGCCACACCGCTGGCACGTGGCGTACTCCTCGGTTGTGCTGCTTTGCCTTTGGATAAACCTGCAGATCTCGATGTGACGCGGGCTGGCGCAGAGGCGGTTTCTGTCTCTGCGATCAGCGAAGCTGAGCAGGGTCAGACTGCGGGGGTGCTAAAGCCTCGGTGCTAGTTCTTAAGTCAATGTTCTAAAGGGATCGATTCGTCTGGCGCCGATAAGTGCCTCTCGCTTCGCGAGACCGCAGACTTCGCACAGAACGCGAAATCTGCGCCACCCGCGAGTGACCCCTCACCCGGCCGCTGGCGCGTCCACCCTCTCCCCTCGGAGAGGGCTTGATGCTTATTCGAGGCGTGCCTACGCCGGTTTGCGATAGAGGGCCGCCACGGTGATTCCCAGCAGCAGCATCATGATGAGTTCTAGGCCGATCTGGAGGGCCACCACGGAGCCCGACCATGGCTGGACGGCAAAATAAATGAGGTAGCGGCTGACGGAAGCGATCAGCCAGATGGCCAGTCCATAGCGCAGGCCCTGTCCTACCCAGGGTTTGGCCTCGAGGCCGCGCGCGTAAATCCATACGAAGGCAACCGAGAAAACCAGGAACGCCAGCAGCATAAAGGGAAAGTGACTTTGGGCATCCTGCTCGGCGCGCACCAGTTGCGGCATCTGTTGATAGCTTGGCGCGAGCAAAACGCCGTGAACCACAAAATTCAAAACCGTGCAAACCAGAAACACCACGATGACGGTAATTCCCATTTTTTTCATTTCGACGCCCTCCTTCGTTTCAATGGGCCGCCGACCGGCCTTCAGGGTTGGGTACGTTTATACTTCAGCGCGAACATCTCGGTCCAGACGCCGTTCTTTTGGGATTGCAGACTCCAATCGTAACTGTCCTGTCCGTGGCGGATGATGGTGGAGCGCAATGGCGGCGAGACTCCATCGGGCCCGCTGATGTGAAAGTCCTGTTCCAGGCGGCCGCCGTTCATCACCGCTTCGCCTTCCGTCAGCGCGCCTTTGTTGTCCGTGTAGATGAAGATCAGCTTCTTCTTTACAGGATGCCAGGCGTAGAGGCCTTCGTAGATGGGCACCAGCTTTCCGTCAGTGAGGAACCAGACCGTAAACTCCAGCGTGCGGTGGTTGGCTCCCCACTTGCACCTCCACTCGGCGTGGAAGGGCTTGCCGTTGGGACCGCTGTCTCCCTCAGCCTGCCACTTGCCGCCCACCATCCAGGCAAGCTGATCCAGAGGATTTTCCGCCGGCCCTTGCGCCCTTGAGGGAACAGCCGCCGCCAGGACGCTTGCCAGCGTGAGTGCGCAAATCAGCGTCCGAGTTTTCATCAATGCTTTCCTCCTGGTTTCTGATTCCCCCGGGTCAGTGTACCTTTGGCGCGCGCTCGCGAGCTCCTTCGCCGAGCAACCGATTGAAGTATTGCCGCAGTTCCGCCACCGATGCGTCAAAAGGCTCCAGGCTGTGGTGCGCCCGGGCCTGCATCACCGCGCCTTCCATCAGCGACAGGACGAACATCGCCATTCTCTCGCTGTCCGTGCCGGCAGGCAAGCGGTCAACCGCTTCCTCCAGACATTTCCGGATCCACTTCCGCCAGCCGTCAAAATTCCGCGCAATCTTCTCCCGCGCGCGAGGGTAGTCATCACTCACTTCGAGAGCCAGATTGCCGATGGGGCACCCGTGGGTGAAGCCCGTATAAACGAGGCCCTCGCGATAGCCGTTGAGGATGGAAAAAATCCGCTCAATGGGGTCCGCGGTGCGGCCGAAGGCGGGCTCAATGACGGCGGGCCACAGCAGGTCCACGTAATGGTCGAGAACGGCGAGAAGCAGATCTTCTTTGGTGCGGAAAAAGTAGTAAAGGCTGCCGGACCTAACCCGGGCGCGAAGGACAACATCCTGCAGGCTGGTGGCCTCATAACCGCGCTCCCAGAACAGGCGGCGCGCCGCCTCAACGAGCTTGCCCCTGGTGGGGTGAGTGGCGGGGCCGGAGGATGCAGCTTGGGGTGTCATATTAGATGGTCAACCAACTAATGAGTAATATACTAATTATCAATCGATTGGATGTCAATGGTTATTTCTGATGGTCTATCAGTAGAATCGCATACATTGCCGACAACACGACGTATGCGGTACCCGTGCGTCTATCAGGCGGACGGCGGCCGTTGAATTGACCATGTGGATGTCGAATAAAGTTGTTGACAAATACTAGTTGGCAATACAAACTAGTAGGCACGGAGGTGGATCATGACCACCCAAATCGATGATTATGTTAAACGGCCCATGCGGTATCAGAATATCGACGGGCTCGAGGAGTTGGGCATCGGGCTTTTGTGGATCATTCTTCCGCTGTTGGAATTTTTCAATAAGACGGCGGCTTCAGGTTCCATCTGGCACGGCAGAACCACTCTCTTTGTTTGTGTTGCTGCCGTCACAGTTGCATTACTGTACGGTCACAAAGCCCTGAAGAAGCGCTTCACGTTTCCTCGCACGGGCTACGTGAAATATCGGCAGACCAGGACGAGGGTTCTTGCGAGCCTGCTCGTTGCAGGGGCAGTCGCGATTGTTGTTGCCATTGCCACGGTCTTCGTCCTGCGCCTACTGGAGCCCCGTTCTTCGCAGACGGTGGGACCAGTGTTAGCGTCGGTAGCATGGGGCCTGTTCTACATTTTCATAACCCGGATGGACGCTGCCTGGAGGTGGGCTGTGCTGGTGCTTCTTGTTGCAGCTCCTCCGGCGCTCGCCGTGCTTCCGCTTGGCCGCTTATGGTTGGGCAATTCGCCCATTGTGTTGATCGGTGTGATTTATTTTGTGTCTGGCGCAATCACCCTGGCTCTTTATCTCCGGCAAAATCCGGTTCCGAAACAGGTGGTGGAATGAACGAACAGGCCAAAAGCATTTCCATGCTTGACCGGGTGATTCATGAGCCCGGACGCCTGATGATTGTTGCCTTGCTTTCGGGGATCGAAGAGGCAGACTTTCTCTATCTATTGCACGAGACCGGGCTGAACAAAGGTACTCTTTCAAGCCACCTGGCCCGGCTGGAAGAAGCGGGATACGTGGAGATCACCAAGACGTATCGCGGGAAAGTTCCGCAGACTATTCTGAAACTCACCCGTGAGGGCCACAAGGCCTTCCGGCGGTACCGTGAGATGCTTCACGAGGCGCTGGCGGAGTAGCGTCCCCTCACCGCCAGCTTCATTTCCGAGCGCCAGCGTCACTGGGTCTCAACCAGGGACGCGCTATAGGTATCAGCCGTCTTGCCGGTCTGCGGGCGCAGGCCCGGTTGATGAGATGCGGCGCGCACAACGGGAGCAGGGCCGAAGCGATGCCACTGTCCATCCGCTATGGGAGCGGAGTAGTTGTCAGCCGGGTCGTTCGTCTGAGATTGCGGCGCCGCTTGAGCCGGCGAGACGCGTATGACCGGAGCACCCTGGCGTCCGAAGTAATGCCATTGGCCGTCCGCATCAGCAGCCCTGACTGTTGGCGATGAACTGCTCGTTTGGGAATACGCCGAGGGATCTGTTCCGGACGGTGCCGGGTCAGGCGGATCATAAGCCGCGCCGTACCCGGACGAATAGCAATTGTAGGGGCCGTAAGGATAGCAGCCGTTGGCTGTATAGGGCGGATAGTACGAATAGTAAGGGTAGTAGTAGGAATAGTACGGGTAGTAGGGATATCCGTACCCTGAGTAATACCCATAATCCCAGTAAGGCCAGTAGGACCAGGGCCAATATCCTAACCCATAGCTGAAGCCCCAATTGTTCCAGCCGTGGTAACCGTGTCCATATCCCCAGCCGCCGTAGCCGTGTCCGAATCCCCAGTTGCGGTAGCCGCCGCCGAACCAGTTTCCGCCGTAACCACCGCGATATCCTCCGTGACCGTATCCACCTCGGCCGTAAAATCCTCCGCCGTCGCCACCGCGGGACCAGCCGCGACCACCAAGGAAGCCTCCGCCGCCGCGGTCGCCGCGAGACCAGCCTCCACCACCTCGAAAGCCGCCGCTGCCTCCACGAAATCCTCCACCACTACGGAAACCGCCCCCGCCGCCGCGAAATCCTCCGCCACCTCGGAACCCACCACCACCGCCACGGAAACCGCCACCGCCTCCATGAAAGCCTCCACCTCCATGAAAGCCGCCACCACCACCGTGGAACCCGCCTCCACCGTGGCCGCCGCCCCGCTGGGCCCAGGCATTAGTGCCAGCGGCAAAGAATGAAATTGCCAATGACAATAAAAGGATATGCAGGCTGCGCATAGGACCCTCCTGCCTAGAAGCGTAGCACCGTTTGAGGCCGGAACCAAGCGGACGTGTGTAATGCGGCATTGCCCGCAACACTACTTTGAGGATACGGACTTGGAGGCGAGGTAGCGGGTTTCGATGGACTGGACTTTGGCCAGGCGGCGGCGATGGCGCTCTTCTCCCGAGAACCGGGCGGAGAGGTAAGTTCGAACGAGTTCGCGGGCCAGCTCCGGGCCGATGATGCGACTGCCGAGGACGAGCACGTTCATGTCGTCGTGCTCAACTCCCTGGTGGGCCGAGTAGGCATCGTGACAAACGGCGGCGCGGATGCCGGGAACCTTATTGACGGCCACAGAGGCCCCGACGCCGCTGCCGCAGATCAGCACGCCGCGCTCGGCCTTGCCCTCGGTGATGGCCTTGCCAACGGCCTCGGCGAAATCGGGATAGTCGTCGGCTGGGTCGGCGTGGTACGCCCCCACGTCGACGACATCGTGCCCCAGTTCGCGAAGCAGTGCGGCAACTTCTTCCTTCATCGTAAAGCCGGCGTGATCTGCGCCAATGGCTATTCGCATTTTCTGTTCCTCAGTGAATGGGATGAGGAGGTCGAAAAGACTCCTCACCCGCCCCGTCCCGCACGGCGGGACGCCACCCACCAACTTTGAAAATCAATTACCGCCCCGCACTTTTTCTCTTCGGCCGCGCGGCTTCTTGCGGCCCGGCACCACCAGCGCCTCTGACGTTGCCCAGCGCCCCAGACGGTAGCTCCGGTTGTAGCCTTCCGGCAGGTTTGCAATGGTCACCGTCACCGCGCCGCTGTGGTCGCAGGCGTAGCTTTCTTCCGCCTCGCAACGGTGGCCATTGGTCAGGTATCCCACGCTCACCTGATCAAGCGCGGCATTATCACGCAGCGACGTGTCAAAAGGAAAGCGAATGTCATCCCAGATGGTGATGTCTCCCGCCGGGCGGCCGTCTTCGGTAAGGTGCGTACACTCGAGATACCGGAAGTGGCCGATGTTGTGGACCGGATAGTAGCGCCGCGAATTGAGCAGCGGAGGATCAGACGGCCCGGGCAGCGGCGTGCCTTTGGTAAACAGAGGATCGAAAATGATGCGGTGGCCCGCTTCCGCCTCGCGCCAAACGCCGAAGTGGCGCGTAAACTTGTCACGCAACACGTAGCCCTGGGTGGCGTCCGCCTGGATGGCCAGTCCGATGGCCGTGGCGGCACGCGTATAGGCTGACCGCCGCACCCGCCGCCCGAAACTTTCGCGGAGCATGCGCCCAACCAGCGGAAGTTCACTGCCTCCGCCGGTCATGTATAGAGCTTCCAGGCGCTGCTCCGGGCCTTGCGCTGTGCCGGCGGAAGCGAAGCCATGGGCTTCCAGCAGGTCATCCGTGGCGTGCAGCGTTTCTTCCACGAGCGGCCGGCAGCGCTCATAAAAATCGTTGATGGCAACCGTCACCTGGGGCCAGCCGGAGCGCACATTTCCCAGGTCGATCACAATCCGCCGCGTGTTTGGATGCAGGCTTTCTTTCTTCTGCCGGCACTCTTCGTGCAGGCGGAACATCTCAGCCTGCGACAGGCTGTCCTGGTCGACCACGCTGATGTGCGCCGCCTCCAGGGCAAGCCCGGCGAGGACCTCGTCAAAATCGTCGCCGCCCAGCGTCGGAATTCCTTCTGAAGAAATGACCACGTGCTCGCGCTCATCCAGTTCCACCAGCGAAGCGTCAAACGTTCCACCGCCAAAGTCGTAAACCAGGATGCGCATCTTTTCACTGAACTGGTGGGATGTCCGCTTATGATGGCCGAACTCGATGCTGGCGGCCGAAGGCTCATTCAGAAGTCCGAGCACGTTGAAGCCCGCCTGGCGAAACGCTTCCGCGGTGAGAAAACGCTGGTTGCTGTTGGCGTTTGCGGGCACGCCCAGCATTACGTCCAGCGTCTCATCCTTACCGGCCGGCAGGGTGGAGCTTTCGAGCAACGCCTTTCGGAGGGCCTGCGCGAGTTCGTGCAGCAGGTCCCGCATGGGAATTTTCTGGTCGCCGATCTGTACCAGCGTGCCGGGGCCGGCATAGTCAAGGCCGCGCTTGAGAGAGCGCACCACCGTCCAGCCGGACTCTTCCTGCGCCGCCCACGCTTCCCATCCATAGCGCCGCTGGTCACCCTTCACTGCCACCAGCGGCGGAAACCACTCGAACGAGTTTCCGTCGGGCGCTTCGAAGACCACGACAGGATAGTTGCCGCGGTCCACAAATGCGGCCACAATTCGGGTTGTCCCGAAATCGATGCCTAATTTCATGGCTTGAGTGACTGCCTCCGCCGAATCATTATAGCAGGTCGAATACGCAAATCTTGGGACTGGTATGGGTGCGTTGTCAGGACGTCGCAAGGCGGGACGGCACGAAATGAGAAACATTTCATCGGAAATTCTCTAAACAGGGCGGAAACCGGCGGGAGCCATCCCATTTCCGCTTACCCTTGCTATTTGCCTTGGCAAACCAAATGGAATTGATACACGGGCGGCGATGGCCGTACCAATTTGTGTGCTCGGCGAAGTGGATGACGTCGAAGTATCGATATAAGTATTCATGGCTGGTGGTCTGTTCGTACTTACCCTCATCGTTGACGAGCCAGATACAATCCAGGCCACCTTGTCGGCTGTAATAACCTACTCGGAAGGTTCTCCCTATCTGCTTTCGCCAGCGGGGTGTTTTGCGATCTGCCGTGGCTAGTCGCACTACGGAAAGCGGCGGGATGGGGTTGGGCGGATTTATAATTTTTGTTTTGCGCTGCTTCAAAATGACTCCTCCCTTTGCATGTGGGTTAAGAAGGTAGACCTACAAGTATCGAACCCGGCACGAGAAAAACCTGCACCGTTGAGCCGCGCATTTTGGGGGCACTGCAGCTTTGCTAGAGAGGGGATATCTCCTCATCCTTCTCGTCAGATTCTTCCTGCTGGAGGAACTGTTTTTCCAATATCTGCCGGGCCACGTCGCGGCCCCCCAGCCCAAAGGCGATGGCTGTGCCCATCATCATGGCGCCGAAGGCGATGGAAAATGCGATGAGGACAACGCGCCGCCCCAGGCCAATCTGTTCCAGCGCCATGGTGACAAAGAAAATGATGATGATGAGGCGGACCAGGGTGCTGAGCAGTCGTGCCGAAGGGTAGTTGGCATTGGTGGCGGCCAGCAGGGTGGCGCGTGAAAAGAAATTGGCGATGAGCAGTCCGATGAACAGGACGACCATGGCGACGAAAATCTGGGGCAGGAACATGAAGAAGCGGGAAATCTGCTCGCGGAGGGCGCTGATGCCGAGCGCATCGATTCCGAGAACGATAAAAACGATCCAGACCACCCAGAAGATGATCTGCCCCAGAAGATCCACCGGTGGCGGCAAGGCGGCCTTGCGCATCAACTGGGTGAGCCCCGCTGAGTCGCAGTACTTGCGGAAGCTCGCGATTCCGAAGACCCTGCGGACCATCACCTTGAGGACCAAGGCCACCAGAAATCCTGCCGCGATGATGACCAGCATCGACAGGACGTGCGGCAGGAACAAGGCGAGCGCACTGAAGAAATTTCCCAGCGTTTGACTTAGAGTGTTGAGAATAAGCTGTCCCATAATTCACCTCACGCTTTCCGGGCCCACTTTTCCACCAGAAGGGGCCGCTGCCTCTCGTACTCCTGGAATAGGGCCTCCCGCCTTTTCTCGATCTGTTCAGCGCCTGCGCGCTGGTTCTCCAGGACAACCGAACAGATCCGCCCGCGGTAGATGGGCGTCAGGGCCTGGAGAAGGTGCTCACGATTGATGACCGAGTGGTGGTAAGAAGCGGCGAATTCGTAAATGGTCTTCACCCAGAGTTCGTCTGGGAATTGGAATTGCTTTTCATTCTGCTGCGAAATCCACTTGACCTGCCCGAGTGTTTCCGGCGAAAGAATGGACTCCAGGATGGGAGTCAACTGGCTGACGCCGTTGTGGAACATTTCGAGCATTTTCTTTCTGTTGATACGACGCGGCTCGAGCCCCGAACTGTATTCGAGGCCGAAGACCGGCGCCATCTGCGGCGGTTCGGTCCGTGAAAGCCAGTAGGCCTGCTGGTTTTCCATGCATCGGAGGAGCGTTCCGAGAGCCTCCCGAATGGCGGTGACGATGTTCTGGGTTGAAGTTTCCTGGGCGTGTACCTTCGGGCCCAGAAAGGCCTGGCATAGCCTGAAGCCGTCCGCAATTGCCCGCGTGGTCATCCAGATTTCGGTGCGGGCGCGGACAAACTCTTCGTGCCAGACTTCCTGTTCCAGGTAGTGGCACGCCAGCCGGCCTGAGAAGCCGAGTTCACTGCCCACCGGCTCGCGGACGTTCACGCCGTAAACCGCACGTATTGCCGGCGCAATGATGTTATTAACCAGCAGGCCGTCATACTTGTGCCGGTGGTAGATGGGAGTGACCAGGTCAAATTGTTCCTTGTAGACAGGACGGACCAGCGCTTCGATCCACTCGGGAGTGATGCTTTCAATGTCCGGCGACACTACGGCGCAGGCCCTGGCCCGCAACAGGTCTGCCGCGGCCATAATGATGCGCCAGGCGGTGCTCCTACCGTCCACGCTGCCGTAGGTGGTTGTAATCCGGTGGATGGTGCGCAGAGGGGCTGAGGAAAGCACGGTCCGGAAATCCGGGGTGGAAGAATTCCTGATGGCCTCGGGAGTTCCATCTTTGGACCCGCCATCCGGATTGATCAGCACGATGCGCTCGCGGGGGAAGTACTTCACCAGCCCCAGTTGGACGGCATTGACCACCTGTTCGATGGTATTCCGATTGTTGAAGGTGGGGACTGCAACGAGGATGTCCACCTCGCCCACGGCCGTGAGCTTGCGGACAAATTCGTCGGAAAGGAAAGTTTCCTCGGCCAATACTGCTCCTCCGATGTCCTTGCCCGCGACCCTGCCGGCCCCTGGCAACTGAGGGCTCAGAATCGACGCAGCCGGAACCAGTAAAATTGATAGGGCCCCAGTGTTAACAGGTAAGGAAGCTCTCCGATTCGCGGAAACGGATTGCCTCCAAACATTTCGATGGGGATGAAACCCCGCAGATGCTTGAGGTCAAGCTCAGCCGCCTGGGCGGAGCTTGAGAGGTTGTTGACGACGAGGACCCGGCTGTTTTCCCACTGCCGGATGTAGGCAAGGACGCGGTGATTTTCCGGGTCCAAAAACTCGATGGTCCCCCGCCCAAAGACCGAACTGGCCTTTCGAAGTTTTACGATCCGCCGCATCCATGATAGCAGTGAATGCTCAGACCGCTGCTGCGACAGCACGTTAATGCCCTGGTAACCGTAAACGGCGTTCGAGATCAGGGGAGAATAGAGGCGTTCCGGGTCGGTGGTTGAGAACCCTCCGTTCCACCCTCCGTTCCACTGCATCGGGGTGCGGACGCCGTTGCGGTCGCCGAGATAAATGTTGTCGCCCATGCCGATTTCGTCCCCGTAATAGACGATGGGTGTACCGGGCAGCGAAAGGAGCATTCCGTTCATCAACTCAATTCGGCGGCGGTCATTGTCCAGCAGCGGCGCCAGCCTTCGGCGGATTCCCACGTTGAGCTTGGCAATCCTGTCTTTGGCGTATTCATCGTACATGTAATCGCGTTCTTCGTCCGTCACCATCTCAAGCGTCAGCTCATCGTGGTTGCGAAGAAAGATGCCCCACTGGCAATTTTCGGGAATCTGAGGCGTCCGCTGAAGGATTTCAATAATCGGTTTGCGGTCCTCCAGCCTGATGGCCATAAACATCCGGGGCATCAGTGGAAAGTGAAACGCCATGTGGAACTCATTGCCGTCGGCGAAGTAGGGGCCCAGGTCCTGGGGCCACTGGTTGGCTTCCGCCAGGAGCATACGGTTGGGGAAGTTTTCGTCAAGCCGCGTGCGCAGCATCTTGAGAATCTCGTGGGTTTCGGGAAGGTTCTCGCAATTGGTCCCTTCGCGTTCCACAAGGTAAGGGACGGCATCCAGCCGGAAGCCGTCCACACCCATTTCCAGCCAGAACTTCATGACGTTCCACACCTCTTCACACACCTCGGGATTGTCATAATTCAAATCCGGTTGATGGCTGAAGAAGCGATGCCAGTAGTAAGCCTTGGAGATGGGGTCCCAGGCCCAGTTGGACATTTCGGTGTCAACAAAGATGATCCGAACGGTGCGGTAGCGATCGTCGGTGTCGCTCCAGACGTACCAGTTGCGGTAGGGACTCTCCGGCGAACTCCTCGACTGCTGGAACCAGGGGTGCTGGTCTGAGGTGTGATTCACCACCAGCTCCGTTATTACTCGTAAGCCGCGCGAGTGGGCTTCCTCCAGGAACAGCTTGAAATCATCCAGGGTCCCGTAGCTGGGATGCACGCTGAAATAGTCGGCGATATCGTATCCATCGTCTTTTAATGGCGAAGGATAGAAGGGGAGAAGCCATATGGCTGTGGCGCCCAACTCCTGAATGTAATCAAGCTTTTGTGTGAGGCCGCGAAAATCACCGATGCCGTCGCCGTTGCTGTCGTGAAAGGCGCGGACATGCAACTGGTAGATGATTGCGTCCTTATACCATGTTTGGGCAGTGTCGGCCTGCCGGCCCTCAACGTGATTCACTGGCGTCGCCTCAACCCTCAGTTTTTCTGCGGCAGGTGCGGGTTGCTCACCCGGTGCGGGGCAGGAACGCTGTCAGGAATGCAAACTGCCCCGGCCACCTGACATGTTATTAAAATTTTAACCGATTCCGAATTGTCAGGTCACAAGGTTTTGATGCTTCCTTAGGTCGAAAATGAGCCGATTTCCAGTAGACCTTTGCGCCAGCGCCAGCGTCTAAATTGAATGTGTAGAGGAATAGGGAAGAGAATTGTGACTGGTCTTGTACTCGATGCGGGATACGCAAACGGTTGAAATCATAAGAACAGTCTGGAAGACCGTCCTCGTACTGTGGATTTGTGTGTTTCTGACAGGGCCAGACGCGACGGCGGCCGAATTGAGCGCAAAAACGATGGCGCCTCCACTGACGGCTTCCCAGGTTGTCAGCAGGATGGTGGAAATGAACAGGCGGCGGACAGAAGCTCTGCGGAATTATTCGTCTGTGCGCTCATACCACCTGGAGCTGCACGGCCTGATCAATAAGCATGCGGACATGAAAGTAAAAATGAAGTACCGGTGGCCTGGGAAAAAGGACTTCACCGTTCTATCCAGAAGCGGGTCCGCGTTCATGCAAAAGCACGTCTTCAACCGCTTGATCGAAGCGGAAAATGAGGCGTCCGGGCGAAGCGAGCATCAGCAGGCATCCATCACGCCCGAAAACTACGACTTCGAATTGGCGGGCTACGAGCGCGATGACCGCGGAGCATATTACATTCTGAATGTCACTCCCAGGTTCAAACGGAAATTCCTCTTCAAAGGAAACATCAGGGTGGATGACCAGAGCTTTGCCATTGTCCGGATTGAAGGAGAGCCGGCAACCTCGCTCTCGTGGTGGACAACCAAAGTGGACTTTGTATACCGCTACAAGAGAGTGGGAGGTTTCTGGCTCCCTGCCTTGAACGAGACGGTAACTCACGTTCGGATTTTCGGGCGCTCGCTCCTGACGATTAAATACCAGGATTATGACTTTGGAACAAATATGAATGCCAAATCGCCCGTGCCCGTGAAGCTACTCTTGAGTGACCACGCGCCCGACAGTGAACTCAGACCCCCTTCCTCATCTTCCGATTAAGCCGCACCATCCACGAAAAGCCTGCAAAGCCTTTGGGGAGCAGATCTAGGCTTGCCCGAAGAGGGAACTTTACTGCGGCGGAGTTAGGTTGGGCTCTGATTTCGGAGTCCTGAGTTGCTCGATGTCTTGTCGGGCGCGGGCGCTGTCCGGAGCCAGGGCATTTGCTTCCTTCGACTCTTGCTCGGCTTTATCCTTTTCACCCAGGTGCGAGTAGATTGTGGCCAGCAGGTTACGGAGTTCAGTGTTGTCGGGCATGGTTGTCTTGGCTTTCAGCGCAAAGGCCAAAGCCTGATTGTAATTCTTTTTGAGGACCCAGTATCGGGCCATCAGGTAATTGCTCACCACGGACTCCGGATAGATCTTCTGCATCCAGACCAGGTGGCTGTAAGCGCGCTGTAAGTCACCGGATTCGAGACACATTTCCGCCAGATAACCCTGAGCTTCCCAGCGATGCGGATCGATTTTTGCAACCTGTTCAAACAATGACCGTGCTTCTTCTGTCTTTCCGGCGTCCAGCTCGACCTGGCCGCGAATTATCAGCCGGTCGACCGATATGGTCCTTTCTTTACTGGCCGACTGAGCCGCGCTGATTTCCTGGAACTTTTTCATGTACGCGTCGCCATTGGCCCGGTCACCCTGGCGCTGATAGGCACGTCCCAGGACATAGTAGATTCGCGGAAATGAGCCGGCGAGGGGCTCCGCCAGCTTCAGATACTTGATAGCCTCAGCACTTTCACGCATGGCCAGGCACGTATCGCCCAGTTTGAGGAGAAATTCAGGATTTTCCTTATCCTGTCGGACAGCCTGCAGAAAAGCCTGCCTGGCCGAAGGCAGATCACCTTTCTGATAGTACGCCTTGCCCAGTTCAAAATAGGCATCGGGGTTCACCGGAGATTCCTGAATGCTCTTCCTACAGTAGTGGATGGTCTGGTCAAGCTGATTTGAATAAGAGTAAACCTTGCCAAGTTCGTAGTTTGTTCGTGGGTCGTCAGGGTCGCGCTCCTGGAGGATCTTGAGAACCTCAAGCGACTGGTCCGACTGGATAAGACTGAGGTAAACATCGGAAAGCATATACAACCAGGAGGAGGGTATGTGCCGCAGGGAATCTGTGTCCTTGAACATCGACAGCGCGTCGCGCGCAGGGGTCTTCTGCCGCAGGCGGCAGTATACATTGGCCTGAAAAATCCGGTAGAGGGGGTCCTTCGGCGCCAGGCGAACCGCCTCCTTCAGTTCCATCGCGGCGGGAGGCAGTTTGTCTGCCTGCGTGAGGGCCATGCCTGCGTAAAAGTAAGGCCTTGGATCACGCGGCGACTCCTGCTTACACTTGCTGAGCGTTGAGATCGCCTGGTCGTATTTTCCTTCAGAGAGCAGTTGAATTCCCTGCTTGAGAAGGACATTCTCGGCTGGCGCGACACTTTGCGGCGCAGCGGTGAGGCAGGGAAGACTTGCACACAGAAGCGCGACGAACACGAACCAGGAAAATGGCAGTTTCTTTTCCATCGGTCTGATTTCGTTATTGTGCGCTGAATGGGGGGAAGGATCAAGAGCCCCCGCCGGGAGTGCCCGGCCGGGGCCCTTGCTTGTTTGGAACACAACCCTAGAACAATACGTGGAGCGAGAATTGTATGAGCCGAGGATTAGACACGTTGGTGTTCTGAGTTGAAAGGTCAATCAAGCCCGTTGAACTGTTCGGGTCGTTGTTGACGGGGTGGTTGAAAACGTTGAAGAAATCCGCAGTAAAGCGGATCTTCAAGCGTTCTTTGATGCTGAAGTTCTTGAACATGGAAGCATCCATGGTGAAGTGGCTTGGACCGATGATGCTCCCGCGTGCTATGGGGTGATAGAAGTCTCCCGTCCCTGCGTCGTAGCAATCGACTTCGCCGTCCTGGTTCAGCACGGTGTTTGGAATGCCGATGCTGCCGGTGTAGCTGCCGCTACAGTCGGGGCCGTAGGGGCGGACTGTCCTCTGGGCTATGTCAGGATTAACCAGGTTTGTGAGTGCCTGCATGCCGCCCTGGACGTCGGAGACCTGGGAATAGTCAAGGTTCCCGGCGAACCAAAGCTGCTGCTGGTCGCCTCCATAATTCATGATGAGTCGCTGGTCAGGGCTGAGCCTGGGGTTGCCGTTGGCCACGTAACCCGTGTTGACACTTTGCCAGTAGCCTGAAACCCAGTCGCCGATAAAGGCAGCCTGCCAGCCACCGACGAGCTGATTCAGAGCTCCGCCGGCGCCGCTCAGGAATTTCTTGCCCTGGCCGAAGGGAAGGTCAACCAGGCCGTTCCAGCCATAGTGCTGTATGGGAATGGTTGTCATGTTGAAGTAAGCCAGCTTGCGGAGCTGGTCCGGCGTAAGCGAAGGCTGGCCGAGAAGAAGTGTGTTCTCGGGAACCATGCCTCCCCCGCCCCCGGAATTAAATGACGAGTTCCCGCTGGTGTATCCTCCGGCATCCGTCGTGCTCAGTCCGTGATCATAAACGTAGTACCACTGGAAGACCATTCCGTTATGGTACTTGTGTTCAACCTGGGCCTGGAATGAATTGGAATTCGAAATGCCGGTGTGTGCCATATATCCGTTGCTAACATTCCAGTTCGGGTTCGGCCGCAGAAAGTCAGTCCTGAGAGTGCTATAGAGCGGGTCGGCGGCGGGCGACTGCCCGGTAGCATTGACATAGCGGAGCAATGGCGTGGGGTTATTGATCGCGATACGCTGTTCCATGTCGCTTCCGTGATTTCCGATATAGCTGAGTCTCAGGGTCATCCGGTATGGCAGCTCACGCTCCAACGTGACGTTCCAGTTCTGCATTCTGTCGTCGCGCCAGTTGGTCCCATCATAGGGGAAAATGCTCTGTGCTCTTGTGTTGATTGGAACAACCCCGACGGTGTCAACGCTTGCGTTGGGCAGATAGTTACCTGCCGAAGGCGCGTTGGCGATCATCCAGTTGAAATCAGCAGGGTTTCCCTCGCCGTAAATGTCCGGCCCCAGAAACTCGTTCTGGAATCTCAAATTCAAGGGAGGGTTCGTTCTCGAGGTCTGCAGGATCTGGGAGAGCGGTGTGGGCCAGAAGTAAACACCGTACGACCCTCTGATGACCATTTTATCGTTGACCTTAAAAGCTGCGCCTACCCGAGGGCCAAAGTTGTTGTTGTCAGCGCTGAACAGGCTACCGGGATAACCGTAGGAGTTGGCTGTGCTGTAGCCCAATCCCCTGTTCGACCATGATTGCAGGACAGCGGGCGGGATTCCCGGCAAGGAAGAGATATCGTTGCTGCCCGGCGTGATCACCTGGAAGGTGTTGAGGATTGAATCGAGAGGCGCCGTAACCAGGCGGTTTTGCTTCTCCGTGTATGGCGTCCACTTATCCCACCGAACGCCGAGGCTGAGGGTCAGGCGCGAGTTCACTCTCCACTTGTCATTGACATACAAGGAGCCGCCGTTCTGCCGGAAGTAGAAGTAGCCGCGGTTGTACTGGTTGGAGAGATAGTCGGGAAGACCGAGCAACATGGCGGAGAACCCGTCGCCCGTGTTACTCACGCAGCCATCAGACCCATTAAACAGGCAGGTCCATTCGCCGCCAAAGTTGTGCGACCCCATGGCCTGCTGAAGTTCCCGAACGTTGTTCTGGTCCTTGAAGTATTGTCCACCAAACTCAATGGTGTGTCTTCCCATGACCCAGGTGAAATTGTCCTGGACAATGTAGGTGGTTTGGTGCTCATCCTTCCGGTTGTCGGCATCCCAGGGGAAGTTGTCCGCATAGATGGTGGGCCAGCCCGTCACCCCAAAGGGGTTGGGCAGGCCGAGCTGGTCGGCCCAGTTGGTGTTGTCGCCCAGCGTTCCTGAACTGGTAGGCGTCCGCAGCGCGCCCAGGATCAGCTGGTTGAGCATCGTGTTTGAAATGGTGCGCGTGTAGTCCGCATTGACGTTTGTAACGCTGGAGGTTGCACGCCTGGAGCCGCCACAGTCGGGGCAATTGCGAGGGTTGCCAAAAAGGCCGCCAGCCTGAGTTTGATACAACGTCTGCCGCGACCACCTGACGGAGAGCCGGTCCTTTTCACTGAAATTCTCGTCCCCCTTGATGGTCAGCTTGTTTTGGGTGTTGAACGTGGGGTAGACGCTGTTCAGGTTGTTTGAGACATACGGGTTGTTGTTGTTGGTCGGAAGCGCGGTTATGGCCTGCAACTTTTTCGCAAAGTCGCTGATCATGCTGGGAGGAATGATGTTCCCTGTAAAGGGTGTTCTCAAGCCATTTGCATCGGTTGTTGTAGGATCGTAAATAACAATAGGGTTGCCGCTGCCGGGGTTGTAGGCGTTGCTGAGGTCGCCATTCCACATTGCCGCTGTGGGAGTGATGCCGCCGTAGCTGTTGGCACGCCCCACTTCACGGTAGCCTTCGTAAGAAAAGAACCAGAAAGTCTTGTCCTTCCCGTTGTAAACATTTGGGATGATGACAGGGCCGCCTGCATTGCCGCCGAATTCATTCCGGATTTCCTTTGGATACGTGGTGCCGCCGGCCTGCTGGCGAAGACGCGCCAGTAACCCACCCGTGTCGTTGCGGTGAGTTTCAAACACTTCGCCGTGCAACTGATTGGTCCCGCTTCGGGTTTTCATAATCACCGTGGACGGGCTGTCATATTTGGCATCGCTGCCACTGGTGTCAATCGAAAACTCCTGCACGTCCTGAATGTCCGGCTGCTCGCGCACGATGCCGCCGCCGAAACGGTCGCGCTCCGTGATGCCGTCAAGCTGCACTTGCATGGAGCCGACCTTCATGCCGTTGACACGCGCGTTGCCGCCTCCTTCGACTCCTGGAGTCAGGTTGAAAAGATTCGCAACCGACCGCCCGTTGAGAGGCAGTTGATTGATGCGCTGATAATCCTTGACGTCGCCTACTTGCGTGCCGGTTGTGTTCAGCAGGGGCGGGGCGCCGGTCACTTCCACGATGGTCGTGGTGCTGCCCACTTCCATCCGAAAATCGATGGCGGCATTCTGGGAAACCTCAAGCTGCAAGTCACGCGTCCACTGCTTGAAACCGGTCTTCTGTGCCGTCATCTTGTACGTGGCCGGCGGCAGGGCGCCGATATAATAAACGCCCCGCGAATTGCTCTGGGATCTGTACGTGACGCCGGTGCTGGTGTTGGTTGCGGTCACGTCGACGCCTGGAATGACGCTGCCTGACTGGTCCGTGGCCGTCCCACTTAGTGTCGCGAGGCCTGTTGCCTGCGCCCAGCCCATCTGGGGACTGAGCACGAGCGCCACAGTCAGCAGCAACAGAAGGTTGAAAAAGCGGGATCTAAAACTAGTGTGCATAATCTCCCCCACGAAAATTGGATTTCTTTTCCTCTGCATCTTCCCTGGGATGCACTGGTCTTTTAAGGAAGTACCACAAGCACCCCAGCACCGCGGCGACTATTGCCGCGCAACAAGAGGGTGGTGGCACTTAGCTTCCTTTTCCAAACAGACTAGGAACGACTAACCGCACCTTGACTCTATTACCGATGGGAAAAAACTCAAGACCCCGGCGCGAAATGAGATGCAAATCCCACTTGCAAGTACAACAAAGGGAAAATAAGCCCCATGAGTCAAGAACTAACGGAAAATTTTCGGATTGTCAACCGCTCTTCTGGACCTTTCGCAACACCATGAAAAGAGATCGTGACAATTACGAGTTCCTTTCGATACGAGCCGGCTGGAGACCAGCCCAGTCAGTCTCAACAGCCTCCCGCGATCAATGCCGACGCCCTTGGGCAACGCGGCGTACCCTCCTCCAACGTGACAAACCTTAAAGGCCAAGGGTTAATTAGGGTCCCTAATTAATGCTACATGGTTATCACCCTTACCCCCGGTTGTCAAGCCCTATTTGCAGGGTTTCGAAACTGAGGTAATCCGCTCTTGAATTGGGCAGGCAGGGTACAGGGTCACAGCTTTGAACGACAATCCTTGTTCTGTCTAGCTTGATTTATGCATCTTGAACTGTTTTCTTGAAGCGAGCCCCAGGAAGGGTTGCAGGACATTTGAACCGTCGCCGGTTGAAAGCGATCCCCCAAGCGAGGAACGTAATACAATCCCTTCAGCCGCGTTCAGGGCCAGCCAGACCGCGCCCAGAAGGCTCGCCTCTTCTCCCAGCGTACTCAGTGCGAGTTGAGGGTGTGGATATTCGTTGCGCTCCAGCCTGCGGCGCACTTGGTCGAAGAACACGCGATGCGATCCGACACAACCTCCCAGGACGACAAGAGGGCAATCCAGGACTGCGCAGACATTGGCGACTGCGCATGCAAATGCATTTGCCGCTTGCTTAACCAGCTGACTCGCTTCCCGATTGCCTTCCCGGGCAAACCTGAGAATTTCTGCTGCTGTTGAATCCCCGGCGACAATACTCCTGGAGCCGTTACTTTGCGTTAACATCTCTCGCCAGGACCGCTCAATGCCAGCCGTACTTGCGATCTCCTCCAGGGGACCTAATTGATGTTTTTGTAGAGGGGTTTCTCTACTGCCCGGCACGTAAAAAAAGCCAATCTCGCCGGAAGCGCACGCAGACCCGCGATACAGCCTTCCGTCGATAAAGATGCCTGCGCCCACGCCATCGCCGACAGTTATGAAGACGAAGTTCCTCACCCCACGAGCCCTGCCGATCCAGCTTTCCGCAATGGCCGCCAGGTTGACTTCGTTTTCAACGACTGTAGTTACCTTAGCACTGGCCTCAAGCAGACCGCGCAGAGGGGCCCGGCGCCACGCCGAGGAAAAGTGAGGTAATGAATACGTATTACCCGTTTGGGCGTCAACAATTCCATGAATCCCTGCCGCCAGGGAGAGAAGTTTTTGAAGAGGAATGCCGTGATGAGCCATCAATTCCCGGATGCCTGACGCTACCAGCCCAGCTGTGCGCGCTGGAGTGTTCCGGGCGGTCATTGGGCCAGTCCATCTTCCCAGAACGGTCCCGCTGAGATCGGCAAGGGCCAGGCGTATTTCCGACGGTCTGACCTCAGCGCCGGCCACATAACCGAACTCGGTGTTAAACCGCAGCATTCTCGGCGGACGACCACCACCATCAGACCGTCCAGGTCCTGCTCTCTCCACCAGGTCCTTCTTCAGAAGATCTGCAACCGCAAACGATACCGTTGGAGGACTCAATCTGGATATACGGGAAAGGTCAGCCTGCGAACACGGGCCGTGCAGCTGGAGGAGGCGGAGCAAACGGCGCACATTGACTTCACGTATTAATTCGGGGCGTCCCGGTGCGAGTTCCATCTCAGCGATTGGCTGAAGTTTTGTCACCTTAGGCATTGTGGTCCATCGTGGCAGCGTGCTGCCGAGCTCATTGGCAGAATAGACCCCGGAGGGGCAGGTTCGTGCCCATTAATTAAAGGGTGCTCGCCATAACGCGTTTGGCCGATTCGAACTCTCTATTGCCTCGCTCTGACGGAGCACGCTGAAATCATAAGGATCTGAGGGAGCTGCACGAAAAAAGCCGTTAGCGCAATTCCCATTAAGCTCGACGAGCTTGAGGACACAATTGCCCCTCGACCCTTCGGCGCTCTGAGCCTTCGGTGTGCTCACTCGATTCAGACTGTCCCATGGACTAGGCGTCAGTTCAAGCCTCTTTATATTATGAAACCATTACTCAACACAAGCACTGCTATCTGTGCGACGTGCTGTCACGCCTCGCCGACCACTCCGTCAATCGCATCGGGTCACGGGTTCCGTGGAGACTGACCGCGCCATCGCATTCGGTGTTATCCAGGTGAATCGATTCGTGGCAGCGCTGTGGCGAGTTTTTCAGAGCCGCGGTTCATGCAACCACGCTGAGGGGTTTCTCGATCGTCTGGCCCGTTGTGACGTCGCGGGCACTGACCTTCCAGCGGCCTGTCGGGTCATTGAAGGCCAGGGGGATGCTTTCGCGAAAGGGCGTGGAGTGGACCAGAAGACTGCGTGAGTAGAGATCGTATGTTTTGCCGGAGGGATCCTCGATTTCAATCCTGACCAGGCGTGCGGTTCCCTCGGGAAGCGGTGAGGTATCTTGGACGATGATATTCAGCGTTTCGCCCGCTTTGATTTCGCCCGGGATATCGAGCTGAAACTCAGGCAACGGCTGCGAGGAGCGCGTAAAGATCAGCGGGCTCCAGGGGTCGAGTGTGGCGTCGAGACTCCTGACGGAGCCCATATCCTTGCGCCTTCTGATATCGTAGGTTTGCCTTGCCTCACCCCAGACAAGCCGGACCCTGGCTTCCTTCTCAAGCAGGGAATTGTCGATGCTCCCGGCCCACTCGCGCGCTTCAAGGGTGGGGAAGCTGCCCCAACCCCCGTCATCGAACTGCGGATTGCGGAAGACCGCCACGTGCTCGCAACTGCCGTTCGAATAGATCACCACTTCCGTGCCCGGCAGGCGCTTGCCGTCGGCGCCCAGTACGCGAAGGCGTGGAGTGATTTCGGCCAGGCCTAACACCCCCTCCATGAGGTCCGGAAGGCTGGTCTCCAGGCTGGCCTGCAGGCGCTGATAGGCATACCCGGCGATTTCCAGATTCAGAAAGACCGTCTTTCCCTTGCCGAACGTGTTGACAATCACCAGTGGAGTGCCGCCGCTTTGGGCCAATGCTTTGCCTGTGGCAGCCTTAACGCCGCCATCCCCGGGCGCCAACAGTTTGAGCTGTTTTCCCTGGAGCTGCAGCGATCCTTCATTGGCCACACCTTGCGCGGTTTCCGGCTGCCCGGCGGCGGCAGTCGATGGAGTCCTGCTGATGCCGAAAACGTCATCAAGCTGGCCGTGGCCCAGGTCACGTCCATGCTCATTCATGGTGGCGTTCCTGTAGTCCGCAATCAGCAAGCCGCCGTCGTGGACAAATTGTCGAATCTGCTCCACCTCATGAGCGCTGACGGCCAGGGATTGCGGCATGATGAAAGTGCGGTATCCACTGCCCAGCTTTCCTGCTTCGATTTGCGAGCTGGAAACAAAATTGTACTGAAGGCCCAGGTCTTCAATCAGCTTGGTCCAGCCGTTCCGGACAGCCGTGATGTGGCTGCCGCGGTCTCCTCCGCTGTGCGCCACCCACTCGCGGGCATGCTTCAAATTACTGAGCAGCCAATGGACCTGCATGGAAGCCTGTGAATAGTGGAGAGCTATGCCGTCGTGGGTGCGGCTTGAGTTCATCACCAGCTTGGGGATACCCCGATGAAGTTCCTTGAAGACCTCCGAAAAAGTTTCAGCCGCCGCCGTCAGCTCACGTGTCTTCTCGTCGATAAACCGGTAATTCCTGAGATTGTCGTCCCAGACCAGGTTGCCTCGATGAGCATGAAACACTCCCCACCAAATCGGTCGTATGGCTCGTTTCTGCGCAAGGCGCTCCTTCTCTGTGAGCGGTTTTCCCGGTTCGTATTGAAAGCCGTGGGTGGAGACCATGATGGCTTCCGGCTTAAGCGAGCGGATCACCTCAACGTTGTTGCCGATGTTGTAAGGCTCGATTACATCGACCGCCCTCAACACCTGCTCATAGTTGTACCAGCCAAAAGGAAACGGGCACTGTCCTCCTTCCGTGGCACACCGGGCATACGGGTCCTCCGCCTTGCAGACCTGGGCGGCGCGGAGGACGGCATCTGCAAACGTGGCATCCATGAAATTGCGGAAGTCACACCAGGCGGAAACATTCCACCCGTCGGTGGAACTGACTTCACCCAATTCCTTGTAGAAGCGCTTGAGGAAGTCCAGAACCTGGCTCCAGGTCTGGAAATTGGTGGGTTTTTGAACCGCCTTCCATCCGGCGCGTCTGCCCCAGCGGTCGTTTGCTTTAGGGAGAGGCCCGAGACGATCTGATAAAGCTTCCTCGGTGAGGTTGATGATGGAGCGTGTATCGCGTGCCAGTCCGATAACCGGTTCCCACTCGCCGTGCACGCTCATTCCAACGCCTCTTGCCTCAGGGAAACTGGTGCCCCATTGCTTGTTGAGATTCGCGACGCTGCCATACCGGGTGTGGAAGGCAGCGAGAGCAATCGAATCGAACGCGCGGTCAGTTGTGGTATAGGAGATCATCAGATCACGCTTCTCCCACTCCGTGCCGGAGCGCACACTTTCATCATCCCAGCGCGTCATCTCTTTGCCCACCTGCCATTCCCCTGCCACATGGCCCGGGGTTCCGTACAGGTTGCGAAGATACTCGGCAAACTTGATGGTGCAGTGTTCGGAGTGACAGAAATCATTGGGCCTGATCTGGTCGCCCTGGCCCAGCTCATCAGCAATGTTGTAATAGAGCGGGCGGAAGTCGCGGTGCTGCCGCACGTAACTTCGCAGATGCTCATGGACGTATTCGTCAGTTTTGGGATCGTTCAGGCAGGGCTCGCGGACCCAGAGCTTCAGGTTCTCACGGTCCTGCTGAACTTTTGCAATGAGTCCCTTCCAGAGCGGCTGGTCCTTGTGATAAATGGCAAAGACTTCCCACGCCATCTGTTCAACGTAAAACTTGAAGTTGTTGTCGAGAACATTTGAAAAGTCGCCGTTGCGATAGGCGATGGTGGCATCAACGCCCGACTGCCGCAGCAGATCATAAAAACCGTCAGGGTAGTGGGCCCAGGTGACCACGTGATAGTCGTCCCACGCGCGGGGCGGCGGCGCGATGAGGAATTTTGCTCCCTCCACCTGCGGAACGCCATTCACCTTCAGGCGTATCCAATTGCGGTAGGTCATGCCGGAAACCAGGCGAAAGGAAAAAAGTTGGGGTCTGTCAATGGATGAAGGCGGCGCGATGGCGGAGCGCAATGCCACCCTGCCGAAGCTGTCAATCCATTCCATTTCTGTCATACTGGCTGGCGGCAGGCGGAAAGAGATGGATCCGTTGACCACTTTGCCGTAGTCGTAAAGTTCGTGATCCAACGTAACGCGCGCCACCAAAGTAGATTCATTCGTCTGAGGGCCGGACTTGGTTGGCGAGGCTTCAGCAAATGGTACGGCCAGTGTGCTTCCGGCAAACGCGGTCCCAAAAGCGGTGCGGAGAAAACTGCGGCGTGACGCCAAGCGGTCCTTTCCCATGAACGCCTCCTACCCAGAAACAGAACTTTTGCGCTGCTGAATTACCGGACAGGATACTCAACACGTTTTCGACTGTCAATGAAGCACTTGGCAAGCAGTCACAATCTTGCGAAAGCACTATCATTGTCCGTTCGGTTCAACCACCTGCCTGGGGGAATCTCAAACTCGGGCAAAGAACTACTTGCCCTTGTTAGTGTCCAGCCAGTGCAGCGTAGGCGTTAGACGAGGCAGGGTCCCTGAGGCCCGCAGCACACAATCACAACAGCATGTGACAGCGATTACATTCCTTCCGCTCCTGCAAGCGTAGAACGTGAAAAGGGTTGCGTGGTTGGGATTGCAACGGGGGACGAGTATACGTCGAAAAATGTGGAAACATCAGGTTGAGGCTATGAGCCTGGCGGAAAAGAACCAATTCCCCAAAAGCTTCATGATCGCAGCGGCTCATGCCCTCGTGGGCTGGGGGCTGTGCGGCGCTACCATGTTCCTGGGCATGGCCATGACCACTCCTGTGCGGGCGCTCGTGATCCATGCGGTCGCCAGTCCTTTCATTTTCGCGTCTGTCTCCTGGATCTATTTTCGCCGCTTCGCCGCGTGGTCTCCACTCCACGCTGCTGCCGCCTTTCTTGGCATCGTCATCGCCCTGGACTTCTTCGTGGTTGCATTGTTCATCGAAAAAAGTTTTGAGATGTTCAGAAGCATCGAAGGAACCTGGCTGCCCTTCGTTCTGATCTTTGTCTCCACCTGGTGCACAGGCCTCGCCGCTCGGCGGGAGCGTCATCAGGGGTGAGAAGCCCCCCGCTGGTAAAGCGCAAACCACGGACAGGCGTTTCCGGGGCTACTTTCCTTTGACGAATTCCACAAAACCGCGGTCGCGCAGGAAGCGGAAATACCCCACAAAATCGAAGCGGGTGGGACCCATTTCCATTTTTGTCAGGTGGATGACCTGCTCGAGATTTCGCTGCCCGTCGCACCAGTAGAGGGCGGTGATCGGAACGAGGGACCAGGCGCCGGAAGGGTATCCTTCCCGTTGATCGGGTGGTATCTGATCGAGAGTGATGGTCCCAAATCTTTTTCGCTTAACGACGATCTGGGATGCAACAACAGCTTCGGGGTCCGGGGCGGCGATGGGCTGGATGGAGCTCTGAATCCCCAGCAGGCGCCCTCTTTCTGCAGCAGCGGCGCGAACGCGCTCGGCCTGGCGATTTCCAAACTCAACGAGTTCTTTGGAGAGAGGAGCAAGAGAATCTCGCAACGCCTGCTGTTCTGACGGCGGAGCCAGCCGCACCACGGAGTTGACGGCCTGGGTCTGGCGTCCGACGCTATAGTTGATTTGATCGAGCGCCTGTTGAAGAAGTCTGCTGAGTTCTTCCTGGCCACCGGCATCCGCGATTCGATCGAGGAAAGGGGAAACAGCATCCAGCACCTGGAGGTAGCCGCGAGTCTGGCTCACGCCTGCCAGCCAGGCAGCCTGGGGCGTTCCGGCGTTCGCCAGGTAATAGAGGAAGGCTGCCCCAACGGTCGAGATGTCTCGAAGCGATCTGGAATCCACACGGTCCGGAGTGTCCTCGCTGTTGTGGTGGGTTTCCACTCCGCTGCCGCTGTAAGCCCAGATGGTGGGCACTCCGATGGTGGGATCTCCAAGGTAACTGTCGGTGCCCGTCAGGAACTTGTGCTCATGCCAGAGCCGGCCGATGGAGGAGAAATATTCTTCCGCCACTTTCAAAATAAAAGCGTCGGTGTAGGAACTGGCAACTTCCGGGTTCATAAAGAAAGTGTATTCCGTGCCCTGCATGTCGTATTGGCCGGCGGGCGTATCCAGACACAAGGCGGCGATCGTGCGGTTGATCCGATCACGGTGGTTTGCAATGTAGGGCATTGACCCGTACATCTCAGGCATCGCCAGAATCCGGATGGTGCGACGTGGCCGGGGAAGCTTTCCGGACGCGACCAGGCGATTCAACGTTGCCATGGCTTCCATCAAAGCCGCCACGCCGGTGGCATTGTCTTCGGCTCCTTGTTCAGTGGTGTGCCCCAGCGCCAGGACCTCTTCCGTGCCGGTGCCGGGGATCACGCCGGTTGTGTACGGGTAGACTCCCTTGTAGTAACGGGTGTCCACGACGGCCCGGACGCTGACCTTGCCGTTACGGGCCAGGAGCCGGCGGAGAAGATCACCTTGGCGAGGCGTTATTGAGAAGCAGATGAGTGGTGTGCTGCCTTTGATGAAGCCCCAACCGTTGTCACCCCAGGAATTCACCCATTGGCGGCCGTCCCTCAGGCTGGGATTTTCGGTTCCTGTGTTGAGGGCGCCCAGCGCGTGGGCTTTTGCCAGCGCCCACTTGATTCCGTCGGGGTTCTCATCGGTCAGCGCCAGCTTGCCGCGCAAGTCCATTTGGGCAATCTTCTTCGCAGGCCAGTCTTTCACTTCCACCACCTCGGCCGTGATGCCGCCCGGCGGCGTTGGCCCGCTCCATTGGCCCAAGGAGGTGGGAACCTTGCGGTAGTCGGCCAGAACGCGGAGATCGGCCGGAACCTTCGGCTCCACGATTTCCAGCGTCGCCTCTTTTACATCCCAGGCCAGAGGCATGGTCCAGAATCCGAACTGTGTTTCACCGTCTGCCGGAGGCGTGCCAATCTCCACCTGCTGGAGCCCGATATCCTGCATCTGCCCCTTAAGGTAATCTGCAGTTTCCTGAAACTTGGCGAAGTTGAACCAACGGTCGGTGGAATAGATGCTTCGCATGTACTCCATGGCCTGTTCGGGAAGCAATTCCGCCCGAACGTTCTGAATGATTGTGTCCAATTCGGCGGCGGGACCGGCCGGCGGCGCCGAGAAAGCAAGTGGCGCGCACAGCAGAATAAGAAGCGGGACACGCAAAAGTCTTGACCGCATGGAAACCGACCTCCATTGGATTCTTGTGGGGGACAGCAACGCAACCACTCTAAACCATAACGGAAAACTAGCCAAGACAACATTGCAGTTGTTGTGCCGGTGTGTTTGCGAAGCGTGCGGCCGCGGCTGGAAAGACCCGGACTGCGATTCACCCTTTCCACTCCTTCGCGATTGCGCTAAGATGCACAATTCAGCAAAATCCACACTGAAAGATGAGACGATGAGTTCACCCAAAGACCAGCTTCTTGCCTTCAAGCCGCAGCACAAGTTCTTTGTGGGCATCGATTCCGACGGCTGCGTGTTCGACTCCATGGAGATCAAGCACAAGGAATGCTTTATTCCCAACATCATTAAGTACTGGAAGCTGCAGGCGATTTCCAAGTACGCGCGCGAGGCGGCGGAATTTGTGAACCTCTATTCAAAGTGGCGGGGAACCAACCGCTTTCCGGCCCTCACCCGCACCTTCCAGCTTCTGCGCGACTGGCCGGAGCCGATGCGGCGCGGCGTTAAGATTCCCGACGTCCCCACGCTGCAGTCGTGGATCGATTCCGGCGTGCCGTTGGGGAATCCAGCACTTCAAGCCGAAGTGGCCAAATCGAACGATCCCGTGCTGCAGCAAACGCTGGAGTGGAGTCTTGCCGTCAACCGCGCGATTGCCGACATGGTGGAAGGAGTTCCGCCGTTTCCATTTTTCAGGGAAAGCGCCGAAAAGCTTCAGAGCAAAACTGACATCATCTGTGTCTCCGCCACGCCTGGCGAAGCTCTTGAGCGCGAATGGCTGGAGCATGACATTGCGAAATACGCTGAGGTAATTGCCGGGCAGGAAATGGGGAGCAAGAAAGAGCATCTGAAACTGACGACGGAAGGGAAGTATGAGAAGGATTGCGTGCTAATGGTGGGCGACGCTCCCGGCGATCTGGCCGCCGCCCGCGCCAACAACGCGCTGTTTTATCCGGTCAACCCGGGCCATGAAGAAGAGTCGTGGCAGCGCTTCCACGACGAAGCGATCGACCGCTTCCTCAGCAAGACGTACGCCGGCGACTATGAGGCTCAATTGATCGGGGAATTCCAGAAGCTCCTTCCGGAAACGCCTCCCTGGAAGAAATAGTCCGACCTCCGGAGACGGCGCATGCAGGGGCAAGAGCCAGGCAACCATCTCGTAATGACCCTCGGGCTGGCGGTACTGGTGAGCCTGCAGGCGTCGTCGCCGCTCAGATGCCAGGAAGTGCTGCCTCCAAAACTCCAGGCAGATGCCAATGTCCTTTTTGACCAAACCTCTCAAACGGAGCGCCTGAACTGTACCATCCAGGACTCGAGACCCTTTCTCGACTTCACTTTCCACTTCGATGCCGGTTTCCGCATAACCTGCCCCTTCGGTGAGTTTGGAGGGAAAAGAACCCGGGTCACAATTCTTGTGCGGGTAACGCCGGAAGGAGGCACGCCTGTGGTGTTGGGAAACTCTGCCATCTTCCGGGATATTTCTGTCGAGCCGCTGGCGGGTCGGGACAATCGCAAAGTCTACTACGTGGCCAGTGGCGGTTTTTCGGTGGGCGAGGGGCGTTATCGCGTGGAGGTGCTTATGGCGGACCCACTCCATCGCACCTGCCGCCGGGCATGGTGGATTAAGGTTACACACCGCAGGCAGAAATCCGTCCCGGTGGTTCTGGCAGCCCGCCAGGTCGCCTCCCTTCACATTCCTCCCTGGCGTGGACCGCAGGCCAACGGAGGGTTGCGGCTGGCCGTGTTGCTCAGCGCAGGATCCTTCAGCCCTCGCGCAACGCGATTGGGAGCAGGGTACCAGATGATGCTGTTGCAAATGCTTTCATCGTTGCTCCAGCAGGTACCCTGCGAGTCCGTCCGTCTTGTGGCGTTCAATCTCGACCAGGAGCAGGTGATCTATCGGGCCGACCCCTTCATGCCGTCCGGTTTTGCCAGGCTGCAGCGGGCCTTCAACGGACTCAGCCTCGGGGTCGTTTCCGTCGAGACCCTCCAGAAGCGCAATGAATGGCCTGAAATGCTGGCCAGGTTGGCGAATGAGCAGCTTTCCGCCAAGCCGCCACCCGACGCGGTGATCATTCTAGGACGTTCCTTCCGCTGGGTGCGAAAAGTTCCCAGGGAGATGTTGATGTTCCCCTACCCCGGAATGCCCGGGTTCTTCTATTTTGAGAATGGTCCGCAAAACCTGTTTCCGGACTCGCTGGGCTTGTTTACAAAAGGCCTGGGAGGGAAGACGTACCGGATCACCACTCCGCACGACCTGGGCATTGCTATCGAGAGGATGCTCCAGCAACTGAGGGAAGCCAAGAAAAGCTCGCAACCCGGCCTGACTCAAATGGGGAAATAAGTGAGATTTACGTTATCGATGACTCGCTGTCATTCGCCGGCCGCCGGATTCCCGTGACCACTGGCCTGACGTTCTGAGGAGCCTATGCTCCGCGAAAAGCCAGGTCCCGCGATGCGGGCCTCCGTGCCTGCCTGCGGAAGCCCGCATCCACCGCTACGGACAGCGTAATCCATGCGCAGATTGAACGCCGCCCGCAAAGCGCATTAACACGCGCAGGCGCCACCAGCGGCGTCATTCGTTAAAAACAACCACCTGGCTTGGCTTTGCAAGCCGGATTTCCGTGATGGTACGTGTGCCGTCGGATTTCGTGTCGTAGATGACCTGGCTGTCTGAGTACTTCTCGGCGCGATTCACAACCTGACCTTCGACAGTTGCCACGACTTTTCTGTCCAACAAGAACGTAAGTTTCGCACTTTCTCCACTGGTTTCGCATTTCACTTGATACTTACCGCTTGCAAGGTGCGTACCCGCAACGGTGCCATCGTAAGGAACAAGGACAGCGCGTGACTTCTCCCGGGCGGCCTCTATGCTGACGGCACTGAATAGAACAAATGCAAAGATTGTGAATCCCAGAATCTTGCTTGCCTTCATTTCCATCCTCCTAGAGATAACCGTGGTTATGGTGTCTATTGTTGACCCAACGTCAGCCGCGCGAGGCGCGTCCGTAAACTCTCATTGCCCCGCCGTTTGGTGATAGAAGCTACTAGCGTGACGAGAAAAGGGATTCCCTTGGAACGCAGTGAAGATTTTTGTGCTCCCCCTCTTGCCTCATGCTGTTCACAGACTCGACTATTCGACCCACAATTCGATTTTACGCCCGTTGGGATACCTGACTAATATATAAGCTATCTGACCCTTCTTCGGCAACATGGATTCACCCCGAAAGCTTCGTTGCCTGGTGTGGGGGCCTCTTAATCTTTATACGTATGAGCTTGCTTCAAGTTCTAAAAAAACTTGTCACCATATTGTCAAGATTCAGTTACAAAAAGAGGAATTCCCCTGCTCGAGATCCATGCAGGAAAGGGAAACGGCACGGACTCCTGGTTCCGGGTTCCCCGGTTTGCCGACTGGCTGGACACGTGATGCCGGGGCCTTTTCGGAATGCTAAGTGCCAACGATTCAACTTGATCCCACAGGCCAAGTCGTCAGGCATCAGGGGGCGCGCCAGATCATGTGATGCTCTTTGTCGTTAGCAAACATCACAATGGAGTCGGCGGTTGTCTGGGAAGTCTGCCCCGAAACCACGGTAGTCAGGTCGACTGCCCCCAGGTCCATCATGTAGCCTTGCGCGTCTTTAATCTCAACACTCGGGGAGTTGGCGTTGACGCGGACGTAACCACCGTCATTTCCCACGAGCGACATCAATCCACCACCGCCTGTACCGCTTCCCAGTTCTGCCGTTACGCGCGGTTTGCTTCCTTTGTCACTGACGCTGAATTGCAAGTGGCCGCCCTGCAAAGTTGCCGTTTCCTCTCCGCCGGAAACACCCACCGTGCCGGCGCCGATTGTGGTGACTTCATTGCCATCCTGGTCGAACATTTTGATCGAAGGCTGGCAGACAGTCCTCGGATGACATTCCATGGCAATCTTCACCCGCACCTTTCCCGCGCCATCCACCACATCGAACGCGTGCGCCGTCACCCTCTCCGCGCCCGGCATTACTCCTGACGAGGAACACGCGACGGCATAAATTGCGCCCAGGGCCGCGGCCAGGGCGACGGCGCCAACGGTAACGCGTTTCAGCCGCCTGTTGTCGCGTTCCAGTTTTTCCAGCCGCTGTGCCAATTCTTTGTCATTCATAGCAAACCTCTCCATGCGCGGATTACTGTGCCCATCGAGGGAAGTTTACCATTTTCGGGGAACCAAGGACGCTCCTGTGCGGGTGAGCGTGGGGCGGATTGGGCGTTGAAACGCGAATCCCAGGGCAAACTTTTCTTACTGCTTCTTCTGGGCGGCAGCGCGGTTGGAGGCTCGCGCCTGTTTCATGATCTCGCCGTAACCTTCTTTATCAAAGGGCGGGCAACCGGCGGGGAATTGCTTAAGCTCATTGTTTTTTGAGCGCATGAGGTAGGTGCAGTAGGAAAGCGTCTTGCAGGTGCGCAGCGGATCGAGTTCGGCCTTTTCCAGCGCAACGCGCGGCATCTCGGGATAAGCGAGCGCCGCTCGGCCCAGGCCTGCCAGCGTGGTTCGATGCAGCTTCACGTTGGCCGCCGCCGCATGGATGAGGAAGTGGCGCAGCCAGGTATAACCCGTCCCAACTACAGCCAGATCGGGATAAGCCTTCTGGATTTGCGCGGTAGCTGAAAAATGCCGCGCCACGCCCAGCAGCGGATGTTCCGGCGTTTCGTAGTAGCCTTCGTTGGGTTTGTCGAACGGGCGGCCGACGTGCGGGTTGGCGTAGGGTATTCCGAGTGAGACATTCAGCAGCCGAATGCCGGCCTGCTCGAGCCAGCCGATAAACTTGATCGGCTCCGAGAGGTCCATGCAGTAAGGATCATTCGGGTCCGTGCCAAACCCGTAGTTGTAAGGCGTTGGAAAAGCGCGCGGCACTCCCGCGGAATCCTTACTGCCGACAGCGTATGGGATGCCATCGTAAACGCCAAGACGCACCGCAAGCAGAAAATCGTCGCCCACCTGGCGGCGAATCTTCCCAGCAACATTCAGCGTGAATCTCGCACGGTTTTCAAGCGGACCGCCGTAAGCTCCTTCGCGTTTGCGAGCGCCGATCAATTCGGAGAGGAGATAGCCGTGAGTCATCTTGAGATCGACGCCGTCAAAGCCAAGTTCGCGGGCCAGAGCGGCGGCCTGGACAAAACGGTCTTCAAGCGCTGCAAGGTAATCGTCACTGGCGAGTTCGGGCAGATTCTCCCGCGGCGGCAACCCCTCGTGATTGACCAGCGGGTACAGATCAAGAACGGGATGCCGGGAAGCCACCTTCTGTTTTTCAAAGGAGTAGCGGCCGGAATGCGTGAGCTGCAAAACCGCGACGAAGTCATCGCAGGTGCCGAACTCGTTCCGATGCGCATCGCGGCAGGTCTCGAGAAGCTCCTTCAACTGCTTTGCGGAACCCGGATGAATCCAGAGTTGCCGGGGATTGGCGCGGCCCTCAGGGACCACAGCGCAGGCTTCAAACCAGATCAGCTTGGCTCCGCCAGCGCCAAAGCGCCGGTAGCGCCTGAAAGTCAGTTCACCGGGATTGCCGTCAAGATCGCCGTCGCAGCCTTCCATGGGATGGATGGCAAAAGAATTCCCGATCTGCCAGGTCTTGCCTCCGGGGCTCCGGAGTTCAACGGGCCGAGCGAGAATGCTGCGGATTTCTTCCTTGTCTTCAAGCAGGGGAATGTCAACGCCCAGTTCCGCCGCGTGGCTGCGAAGGTCGGCGAGGCTCTTGTAATGGAAGTATTGTACGGGCATCTAAATCATCGTGTCCGAAGACGGACGCTCTGTGACTTTTTCCGTTTTTTCCCGCGACTTGCGGTCCGCCTGGCGCAGGGCCGAGTGAATGGACAGGAATTCGCCCACGTTGTCCAGGGTCAGCAACCCGACCAGCCGCCCATCATGAGTAACGGGGAGTGACCTGCAATTGCATTCACGAATGATCACCAGCGCCTGCTCCAGCTTCTGACGGGAATCGACGGTTGGAATGTCGCGCCGCATGGAGTCGCGAACCCGCGTATCGGGCCCGGTCTGTGCCAGCCTCCGCGTCATGTCCTCCCGCGTGAGCATGCCCAGAACGTGATCGCCGAAAACCACCGGGAAATCCTCGCGCCATCCCGCCAAAACGTGGTTGATAGCATCTCCCAGCGTGTCGTCAGGGCGGAGCGTGTGGAAGTCCTGAAGCATAACGTTCTGCACCGGGATGTTGACCACCGACACAT
>DATLWV010000268.1:0-12242 GCA_035576145.1 Terriglobia bacterium | reverse complement strand
GGTGAGCGCGAATAAGAATTCCATCAAGATCATTGGAGAAGAAACAGAAAACCACGCCCAAGGTTACTTTGTTTACGACTCAAAGAAATCCGGCTCTGTGACGGTTTCGCACCTGCGCTTTGGAAAGAAGCCCATTCATTCCACTTACTTGATCAACAAAGCCAATTTTGTGGCGTGCCATCAGTTCGGATTTCTCGAGCGGTTTGACGTTTTGGGAGCCGCGGAGCAGGGAGCGACGTTCTTGCTGAACTCTCCTTACGGGCCGGAGGACGTCTGGGAACATCTGCCGCGTGCGACCCAGGAACACATTGTCAGCAAGAAATTGAAGTTCTACGCCATTGACGGAGTCAAGGTTGCCCGGGATGCAGGCATGGGCGGGCGGATCAACACCGTTATGCAAACCTGCTTTTTCGCTCTCAGCGGAGTGCTTCCCCGGGATGAAGCCATTCAACAGATCAAACACTCGATTGAGAAGACCTACGGGAAGCGTGGAGAAACGATCGTTCAAAGGAATTTTGCGGCGGTTGATCAGGCCCTCGACAATCTTCATGAGGTCTCCGTCAACCAGGGAGTGACGAGTGGTTTTGACATTCAGCCGCCTATTCCGGCCCAGGCGCCGGAGTTTCTCCGGAACGTCACGTCGAGGATCATCGCCGGCGAGGGCGATTCGCTTCCGGTCAGTGCCTTCAGCCCGGATGGCACGTTCCCAACAGGCACGGCGCAATGGGAGAAAAGAAATATCGCGCTTGAAATTCCGGTGTGGGACAAAGACCTCTGTATCCAGTGTGGCAAGTGCGTTCTGGTCTGTCCGCACTCTGTAATCCGGGCGAAGATTTACGACTCAAAGTGGCTGGAAAAAGCGCCGTCCAGCTTTAAATCAACCGCTGCGCGCTGGAAGGACTTCAAGGAATACCGCTACACGTTGACAGTAGCGCCTGAGGATTGCACGGGTTGTACGCTTTGCGTCCAGGTTTGCCCGGCAAAGAGCAAAAGCGAGGCCCGGTACAAGGCGATCAACATGGCGCCGCAGCCGCCACTGCGGGAACAGGAGCGCGAGAATTGGGACTTCTTCCTGCAATTGCCGGAAATGGATCGCGGCCCTCTCAGCCTCGGACAAGTGAAGGACGCGCAACTGCTGGAGCCGTTATTTGAGTTTTCGGGTGCCTGCGCAGGCTGCGGCGAGACGCCCTACATCAAGCTGATGACTCAGTTGTTCGGTGACCGTTGCCTGATTGCCAATGCCACCGGATGTTCGTCGATTTACGGCGGAAACCTTCCTACCACTCCTTACACGACAAACCATGAGGGGCTGGGGCCGTCGTGGTCGAACTCGCTGTTTGAGGATAATGCGGAGTTCGGCCTTGGCATGCGCCTGGCTTTGGACAAGCAGGCCGATTACGCGCGGTTCCTGGTGGGACACCTTGCAGGACAAGTTGGCGAAGATCTGGCGGCCGAGATCCTCGCAGCTGATCAGATAACGGAAGATGACATCAAGAACCAGCGTGAGCGCGTGCGAGCCCTTAAGGAAAGACTCAGCGGCGTCGATACGCTGGAAGCGCGCGACCTGCTGAAAGTTGCGGATTATCTGGTCAAGAAGGACGTTTGGGTCGTGGGAGGGGATGGCTGGGCCTATGACATCGGCTACGGCGGGCTCGATCATGTGCTGGCGTCTGGGAAGAACATCAATGTCCTGGTGCTGGATACCGAGGTTTACTCCAACACGGGTGGCCAGATGTCCAAAGCGACCCCGCGCGCGGCCGTGGCCAAGTTCGCCGCTGGCGGAAAGGAGACACGCAAGAAAGACCTGGCGATGATGGCCATGACTTACGGGAATGTCTACGTGGCGTCCGTGGCCATGGGCGGGAATGACACCCACACCATCAAGGCCTTCCTCGAGGCTGAGGCGTATGATGGGCCTTCGCTGATCATTGCCTACAGCCATTGCATAGCTCACGGTTATGACCTGGCCTTTGGCATGGAACAGCAGAAAGCCGCGGTCCTGTCGGGCTATTGGCCGCTGTTCCGATTTAATCCTGAATTGGCGAAAGAAGGGAAGAACCCTCTGCATATTGATTCCCGGCCGCCATCGCTTCCGCTTGAGAAGTACGTTTACAACGAAACCCGCTACACCATGCTCGTCAAGTCCCGGCCGGAAGTTGCAAATCAGGCTTTGAAACTTGCCCAGGAGGACGTCAGAGCACGCTGGGAGTTATACGAGAAATGGGCGGCAACACCGGCAACTGAAGTTCCCAAGGAAGTGAAAAAATGATTGATCTCCGCACAACTTACCTCGGATGTGAACTGAAGAGTCCACTTGTCGCTTCAGCATCACCCTTGTCAGAGGAGATCGATAACCTTCGCAGGATGGAGGATGCCGGAGCAGGAGCCGTTGTGCTTCATTCGCTGTTCGAAGAGCAAATCATCAGGGAAAACGAAGATCTGCACCACGGCCTTTCGGCGGGCACTGAAAGTTTTGCTGAGTCTCTGACCTACCTGCCCGAGGTAACCCAGTACAAACAGGTCCCCGATTTTGGCGTGCCGGGCAGCGCGCCGGACATGACACATTACAATCGCGGGCCTGAGGGCTATCTGGAACACATTCGCTTGGCCGCGGAAGCTGTCAGCATCCCGGTGATTGCAAGCTTGAACGCCACTTCGCCGGGCGGTTGGGTGAAACATGCCAGGAAAATCGAAGAGGCCGGGGCTTCAGCTCTTGAGCTCAACATTTATTTCCTACCGACCGACCCTAACGTGACCAGCTCTGAGATCGAAAAGAGCTACTGCGAGCTGGTCAGGCAGGTGAAGAATACCATCCGCATTCCCGTCGCGGTTAAGCTGGGACCGTACTTCAGCGCGATGGCGCACTTTGCGCATGAACTTGATGAGGCTGGGGCGGACGCGCTGGTGCTTTTCAACCGGTTTTATCAACCTGATTTTGATATCGAGAATCTTGAAGTGGTGCCAACGGTGGCGTTGAGTACGTCGCACGAACTTCTCCTGAGGCTGCATTGGGTCGCTATTCTTTACGGACACGTCAGGCCGGACCTGGCGATTACCGGCGGAGTTCACACTGCGGAGGACGTTTTGAAGGCCATGATGGCGGGAGCTCGGGTAGCTATGATGACCTCCGCGTTGCTTCGGAATGGGATCGGCCATCTGGAGCGGATTCGCGGGGGCCTGACCAGCTGGATGGAAGAACATGAATATGAGTCAATCCGCCAGATGCAGGGGAGCCTGGCTTTGAGGTCGGTCCCGAACCCGGCCGCTTTTGAGCGGGCTAATTATATGCGTGTGCTTGGGTCCTACACGCTACGCACCTTCGGCTCGTGGCGGATGGGAATGACGAACGGGGAGTGAAGCCCAAGGAGCGCTCTGTAATATCTGGTTCTTTGACCGATCGATGACAGATTTCCAATCCCCGAAGTGCCGGGAAGGGATTTGAAAGGGAGGTGACCGGTTATGCGTATGTTTTATGCGTTAGGCATTTGTCTCTTTCTGTTGGTTCCCGGAATTAGCCGGGGCCAGGAAAAACAGCCACAGGAAGGTAATCAACCAACCGAGGCGACAGCTCCCTCAACGGAGGCGGTCCCGCACCAGTTTGTTCTCACACCGGAACAGAAAGCACTCAAGAATCCGGTGCTATTTACTGAGGAGTCGGCCGAGAAAGGGAAAAAGCTGTTTGCGACACAATGCGCCATGTGCCACGGGAAAACCGGCGACGGCAAGGGTGATCTCGCGGAATTAATGCACGTCAACCCGCCGGATTTCACCAAGCCTGAGACGCTGGAAAAACGAACGGACGGAGAAATCTTTACGATTATCAATGTCGGGTCATCGTCAATGCCGGGAGAGGCAAAGAGACTGAAGGAGAATCAGGCCTGGGACCTGGTTAATTTCTTACGCACCCTGGAGGGGAAAAAGCCTGCCAAATCTACGGGAGCTCAGGCCGCAACCACGCAACCATAGAGGATTTTCAGAACCTTATATTCGAAGCTTTTTTTCGGTTATATCCGCACAGTGTAGCGTTACGTCCGGGGCCTTAGACCCTTGAGGCGTGGCGGCGATTGGTGTGAAGACGGATTAAATTGTGTTGGAGGTTCTGGATATGCTTGGCGTTTCCCTATGGAAAAAACTAGGGCTGGCTTGCGTTCCGTTGATCGCATCGTCGGCCTTTCTTTGGGCACAGATGCCCTCGCATGTTCCTGTTCCAGAGGACAATCCACAGACGCCTGCCAAGGTTGAACTGGGTAAGAAACTCTACTTTGACCCGCGGATTTCTATCACGGGGACCGTTTCTTGTAACTCCTGCCATAACGTTATGTCCAACGGAACAGACAACCGGCCTGTTTCCGCTGGCGCACATGGAAAACTTGGCGACCGCAACGCCCCCACAGTGTTCAACTCGGCCTTCCGCAGTGTTCATTTCTGGGACGGGCGTGCGGCGAGCCTTGAGGAACAGGCAAAGGGCCCGCCGACAAACCCCATCGAAATGGGAATGCCGAACGCGGAGGCGATCGTGGAGCGAATCCGGGCTATTCCGGCATATCGCGAGGAGTTTGCAAAGGTATTTGGGGGCAGCCAGCCCATTACCTTTGATCATATTGCCCAGGCCATAGCCAGCTTTGAGCGTACGTTGGTTACTCCCGGCAGCGCCTACGATCGTTTTGTGGCTGGAGATAAGAGTGCATTGAGCCCTGCGGCGCAACGCGGGTTGAAGCTTATGGATTCAGCTGGCTGCGCCGGATGTCACAGCGGGCCGCAGTTTAGTGGGCCTGCACAGCCAATGGGAACGGGTTTTTATATGAAGTTCCCAATGAATCCCGGCAATATGTATGTGAAGAAGTACAAACTGGACGCAGACGCAGGGCGCAATGAAGTCACTCACCAGGAAGCGGATGAGCACATGTTTGTTGTGCAGTCGCTCCGGAACGTCGAAGTGACAGCACCCTATTTCCATAACGGGTCGGTGAAGAGTCTTGATGAAGCGGTAAGGGTGATGGCAACAACGCAGCTGGACCAAACGCTTACCGCAAGCCAGGTTCAGGATATTGTGGCGTTTCTTGACAGCCTGACGGGGACGTTCCCTCAGATTACTCTGCCACGATTGCCGGAAACACCGAATACGACTTTGCTTGAAAAATGAGGGTCATCAGCAGGCACGCTGTTTCGGGCCTAAAGGCGGCGGATTAGCGTCACGGCTGCGAAGGGTTTCTCAACCAATCTTCCGCATGACGCGAGGTGTGAGCCACCAGATGAGTTTTCCTGGAGGGCGGGGCGGAAATTTGTCAAAATCGATCCGGCAGCATCCTCCTTTCTTGAACTGAAAGCTGGCCCGGGTGTTTCCGATCAATTTTGCCACGCCTTCACTGAGGTCTGGTTCATGCCCGACCACGAGAACACAGCGGTGGTTATCCCGCTTGCCGAGAGAAGTCAGCAAGGCCTGCAATGAGCCACCCGGCCGAAGGAAATCCGAAGACTCGACTGTGATGCCGGGGCCAAAAACCTCAGCGACGATTGCGGCCGTTTCAGAGGCCCTGACCAGTGGGCTGCTGATGATGGAGTCCACGCAAAGCCCCAGGCGGAAGAGTCCTTTTGCGATACCCCTCAACTTCTTCTTGCCCTCGGGAGTGAGCGGACGCTCGGCATCATCAGGGAAATTGGGGTCGCCCCGCGCAACCGCAATTCCGTGCCGCATTACATAGAATTGATAGCCTTGTGTGTCTTTGCTTTCGGTGGTTTCGTTTTGGGGAGGCATATTACCTTTTCAACCCGCGATAGAATTCCCGAACCCTGCTTCAGAGCGTCTAGGCTCAGACTTCAACAGGCCAGAGCCGTTCGAACTCCTGTTGATAGGCGAGGACGAGGTCCGGATCCCTGAGAATCAGCATATGATCAAAATTCTGCTCTTCTGATTCAACTGTCCAATTATAACTTCCGGTCAGGACAATTTGGCGGTCAAGAACCGCAAATTTGTGGTGCAATTTGGAACCTTTCATCTTCCGCCCGTAAATTGCCTGAAAAGGCAGCGAGTTTTCAGCGAGCAACTGGCGCGTGACAGCCGTTACCTGGTATTTGTTCCGGTCAACGAGCAAGCGGACGCGAAGTCCGCGGTCCCGCACTTGCCCCAGAGCCCGCGCGAGCCGGGGATTCGTGATTCGGTACAATGCCGCATCCACACTGAAACGCGCCTCCAGTATTAACCGTTCGATCGTCTCTGCAAGGGGACCCTCGGAGGTGAAGAGTGTTTGATTACATAGCTCCGGCATAGGGCTTTATTGTATTTTGTGTGACGGGCCGGATTCAAGGGCAGCCGTGGCGCCCGTTCTTATGAAATCGACTTCATTGGGCATGGGTGGATGTCTCAACTTCAGTTACGCCGAAGCAGGTAGAAGCACCGCGGCCCGTTGGCGTTCTGGTTTTCGGTAAGAAAGCCGCTGACAGAATAGCCCTTTGAAAAATAGCCAAGGAAAATCTCGCGTGTTTGAATTCGCCATCTTCTTGCAAGTGCCAACGCCTTCGCCCGCATAAGGTCCGTGTCAGCAGGAATTTCAACCAGGAGCTTGGGGTCTCGATGGCTGAAATCGATCTTCCGATTTACCAGAAAGCCCCTGATATTCGCGACGGCCAGATTGATAATCGGAACATCTGGGATTTCAATCCTGGTTTTCCCTCCGGCGAGGTGCCGCGCTATGGCTTTAGAGGCGATAGGCCAGTTCACGACAAAACGATCGCTCGGGAGCCCTTGCTCAATGCTGCTGTGAAACTGGCCGTAATAGTTGACGACATATTCTTCGACGCGGGCGCCCAGCTTGATCAGGTTCAGGCTTGCGTTCCGGCTTTGAAGAGGATCATACGTCCAGCAGATGGACCTGATGCCTTGTGACAGAGCGAGTTTCCGGTGGGCCAGCTTCAGCTGGAGGCCGAGTCCCCGGCTGCGGTACTCAGGCAAGATGCCCATCATGTGGGACCAGTGAATGATCTGTCCGTTGCGACGGGCCAGCAGCGCGTAAATGAAACCAACCAGTCTTCCCTTAACAAACGCTCCGAGCACAGCCCCGCCTGCTTTTTGCGTTACCAGCATCACTTCTGCCGCGACGCTCAATCCTCCCCAGATGGATTTCTGGGCGGTCTCGCATTTCTTGAGCTCTTCAGTTTTCTCAATGATTCTTATTTCAGGCTCTAGCATCGATCCTCATAACAGTTTCCCGCCCGTTTGCGCTGCGGACCCTGGTTCATTATTCTGGCGAAACGGGTTCCCCGGTTGTTTCAGGGAACCTCACCCTCGGAGCGGCTTTCCTATCGTCCCAAGAATATAACAAACGGCAGGGTGGAAACGGAAATCTGCGGGCCTGAGGGGCTCATTGGACTTCGTTATTCACCGCACATCCCGCGCCGGGGTGCTCCGCATGGGCAAGGGCCTGGCTCGCTCGAGAGGCCTTCATGAGAACCTCCCGCAACGGCAAACACGGACAAGAGCTTCTCGACCTTTGGACTTGAGCAATTCTTGCAGCGGATTTCTACACCCGAGGTGTATGAAATCTTCTCGAACTTGGCACCACACTCCCGGCACTTGTATTCAAAAATAGGCATAAAGACCCTCCTCGATGAATATAGCCAAGCTCGCCAATGTTTTCAATTATCTGTCTGCTCAATGACTGGACTACCGAACCGGGTTGCAGCGAGCCTCTTGTACAGAAGCGACTCTGCCTAAAAGAGACAGAGCCAGCACACCAGGCCAGTGTCGTCAGCAATGCTTCAACTTTTGAGAGACCTAACGGTAGGAACCTTCAAACGATAATCCTGTGATGCAGGTCACTTTAGTTGAAGGGAGGCAGGGCTAAATTGCATATAGGGACAGTTGCTCAGTCCCGACACCGTAATCAGGGAAGTCGGGTGAATTGATGCCATCCGCCGCGCAGCCATCACCAGACACAAGAGAGCTTGTTGAACGTTTTCATGTGTGCTGGGACGTCTGGCCAGAATACACTTTCATCAACCATGAGAAGCGGCAGATTGGTTTTGAACTGGACCTTTCCGGAACTCAGGAGGGCTGGGAAAAGCACCCCGAACCAGGTTGCGGGCAATGCCAGGAAATTTACCAGGCATTGGTCCGGATCGCAGAGGATGTTCTTCCGCCTGAGGACGAGGATACGACCTGCCAATTTGAGCCTTACGACCAGGGTATCCACTATTCCCCAAGGCACGGTAATCGTCCCGAAGTGGTTCTCAGAATCCGGATCGTGCACCGCCAGGCCTTTGACCAGCCGGTCGAGGCCGCGCAGTTCCGGTACCTGGCGACTCTACAGCAACGGCTGGAGGAATGGGGCGTCGGCCAGCGTTGAGCTCTTTTCCTAAACAGTTGAAGGAGCAAGGGTCCTTAACAAAGCGGCTCCGTTGAATCTTCAGATCTTCAGTCCTCGCTCCCCGGACTTTTTCTTGAGGAAGGCCTCCGCACTCGGTGCGGCCCGCCCTAAGCGCTGGAGTATTTCCGGCAGAGCGCCTTGATCTTGTTCATCAGTTTAGGTATGCCCACCATGGGGTCTTCCTTCCCCTCGTATTCGATGGACATAAAGCCTTTGTATCCGCCATCCTGGAACATCTTCCACACGCGATCCATGTCGATGGGCGTGCCGTCATCGAAGACGTCGCGAATGTGGGTGTGGGTGGCATAGGGAATGCACGCCTTGATCTGGGCGTAGGAGTCCTCAGAGCCCGTCGGGATAAAGTGGGTGATATCGAGGTTGATCCCGGCGTAAGGGGAATTCACGCGGCGCATGATTTCCAGGCAAACGTCCGCGCTTTGCGTGACGCCGGCGTGGTCTTCGATACCGAGCATGATGCCTTTCTTGCCCGCATAGTCGCACGCAGGCTTCATGGTCTCAACCACCCAATCAGTCCCTTGTTTTACCGTTGCACCTTGTGGGAGCTCGCCGCCGAAAATACGCAGATGTGAAGCCCCCAGGCGGTCAGTAACGTCCACCCACTTCTTGATGTCGTCCAGAACCTCCTGCCGTTTCGCTGCGCTTGCCTGGACCATGCTGGAGCGGCAACCCACTCCCGAAAACGGCACTCCGTTCTTGAAGGCCAGATGCCGAAGATCATCCAGGTAAGCAGGATCGGTGGATTTGAACCAATAAACCGTCATATCGGCTCCCACCGAACCGATCTTTACCATTTCGCGAATAAAATCCTGCATGCTCATCTGGCCATGGCTCAGATATTTTCGGTAGGAATACGCGCAACATCCCGGGAACATCCTGGCCGTGGACCCTACATCATTGGCACCGGCGCCTCTCGCGGCGGCGTGCGCCTGGGACGGTAGTTCGAGTCCGGCTCCCACGTAGGCTGCTGCTCCAGCCGACTGCAGGAAACGTCTGCGTGTGAACTTATCTTTCATTTTTGCCTCCGGAACTTAGTGTTTATTTTGACAACGGCCGTACGGCAACTTCCTTGAAGAACACAATGTCATTATTGCTGTGGTTCTGGAGCCCGATGTAGCCTTCGTTGGGGCGGGGGCCGCGATAGGGTTCAAAGTTGAACTTGCGTGGCGGAGCCGACTGGCCTTCGGTGTAATCGGTAACTTTGACGCCATTCACCGTAACAATCGTATGTGGACCGTCGAGCGTGATCACCATGGTGTTCCATTGGCCCGATCCCTTTCCTGGATAGGCTAACGCCTTTGAGATGGAGTAAAGGCATCCGGTGGAATGATACTCCTTGGTCTCGTTGCCAGGGTCATTGTCGATCTGAACTTCGTAGCCGTAATAAACGGGCATCCACTCTTCGCGTGGCTTGATCGGAATGCGGATGAAGACACCAGAATTGTCGTTCTTGTCCCGCATTTTGAAAACTACCCGGATCTGGTAGTTGCCAAACTTCTGGCCCGTGTACCACAACAATCCCATGCCTCCATAGGTTTCGATCATGCCGTTGACCACCTTGTCGCCGCCGGGGCCGACATGTTCCCAGCCATCCAGGTTTTTACCGTTGAAAAGTTGCTTCCATCCACTATCTTGAGCATTCCCGGGTAATGTAATAAGTCCAAGAATTGCGCAACTGAATAACAAGCGTTTCACCATTTATCACCTCGATCTGACTTAAAGACGGGTCTTGTGCACTTGACCAGCGGCCGGGATTCACAGCGGGACACCACGCAGCTAATGGTTGGAACTCCCCGCGCAAATTCAACGGCCTGAAGAGAATATCTATGTTCTCGCGACTCGGTAGTGTAGCATATTTGGCGTTCCTGGCAAGCAAATGCGGAGGAATTATTCAAACGAATCGCGGTGTAGCAATCGCACGGTTGTACGGGATGATAGGCGGTCGCTGATTGCTTGGTCGAAGGACGACACTTTCGGGAAATTGATCCACAGGGGTGGTTTCCACTGTCATGAAAGAATAGAATTGGGCAAGGGCCGGGAATTGCCTCTGTTGCTGGTGCAATAATCTGCATGTGATGGGGCCGGGCCGTCGTCTCAGTCTTTATGTTTTAGAACTAAGATTTGTCCCTTAAGGAGGATCGATGAAAACCTGCATTGTCGTCGTTGCGTCACTGTTGCTGGGCTTGGTGGCGGCAAATCCCGCAAGTGCTCAGGGTGGATTCAAAGTGGAGCAGGGGGAAGCCTTCAATAAGATGGTTCCCCGGGATTTTGTGCTTGAAGAGAATGCAATCCCAACTGAAAAGCGCAATACCGTGCTCGTCCTTACACCCTCCGGATCACGGGTGCTCGCCGGGCTGTTGGACACCAGTGGGTACAGCTCCCAGGTTCAGGAGAAGTACCTTGGGATGGTGATTGTGGAAGGCAATTTGGAGGTATGCGGCCATCAAATTGGAATTGGTAGCTATGGATTCGGCCTTGCGAAAGCAGCGGGCGGGTCTGAAGGTAAGGCGTCAACGTTTATGCTTTACAATCAGGCTGGAAAGAAGGTCCTGAGTTGTGCTGCGAAGTGGGACTCTCAACAAAAGAATCCACGGCCCTTGCAGATCGTTGAAAGTGAAGGTGGGACGGCACGCCTGTACGTAAGCCGGAACTGGGTTGAATTGAAATAACATAGGTTCTATTAAAGCAGATTGGCGGGCCCGGATTCCGAACCCGAGCGGGGGAACGGCCAGTGCTTCTTTGTCCATTACCGGAGATCGCCCGAGTTTTTCCTTTAGTGCCAGCGGCACGAGGCTGGTTTTTCTGGTGATCTTCACTTTTTGGTCTGGCCGGTCAGTTCCTGTAATCGCGAATTTTTAGCCAGGCCACGCTATGTCTTCGTTGCGGGTCCATTTGTTCGGGGTAGTCCGGCCGCGCTTGGCCGGTATGGCCTCATGTATAATTAAAGAAGGCAGAATAGTGAACGGGACCGCCTGAGGAGGCAGAAAATGGTTACTTGGGGCATTCCCGGGTCAGATTGCCGGGACCGGTTGAGCAACCTTTTTGTCTCGAGATGTCTTCTACATAAGTAAGCCGCAGGGAGGCGGCGGGGGACCGGCGTACTCAATGGACAACAAGAATAACCGTCAGACAAGATCTTATTTCAAATCATTAGTCCTTCTGTTGGCGCTGGCTGGCGTTTTTGTACTTCCGGTACGTGGCGCGCAGCCGTTGAGCCAGGACGACATCACTCTGCTCCTGATTGGTGGCGCATCCGAGTCGAAGATGATCACCCTGGTACAGCAGCGGGGTGTGGATTTTCAGTTGACACCGGAACTTATTCAGAAGTTCCAAAAGCAGGGTGCAACCCAGGCGCTGATTGACGCCATCGTCAACAGCAATCGGATGAAGGCTACAACCAATACGCGTCCCGCGACTGCTGCGCCCTCCAGGGTTCCAAGTTCGAATTCAGGGATAAGTCCCCAACTGCCCGGTTCCGCTCCTCAGGTCTCAAGCATTTCCAACCCGCCTCCCTCCACTACTTCGTCACAAGACTCGAAGACTGTGGCCGTGAATCAAAAAGTCAACGAGGTGATGGCAGGCTTGGCCAGCGGTTCTGGTCAGGCTGCTGATGGCGAGGCTCCGCCGCCTTTGGCGCCAGGGGCAAAGCAGGCGACAGAGGCTCCGTTGCCCAACCTGAGTGACCCAAGTCCAGCGGAGATCCAGAACATCATCCACGCTTTTGCTGCCAAGGAACTGATGTTCAAAGAGGCCAGGGACAATTACACTTATCGCCAGATCAATAAAGTTGAAACGCTGGATGCGGACGGCAGGGTCAATGGCTACTGGCAGCAGAATTGGGACATTCTTTTTGATAACAGC
>DATLWV010000267.1:0-2271 GCA_035576145.1 Terriglobia bacterium | reverse complement strand
CCTCGCGGCCTCACAAAGTTTGCTGGAGCCGCTTGCAGCAGGCGAAACGGCGGTGCCGGCAGGAAGGACCATTCCCCGCCGCCCGCTGGGAAAAACCGGCGAGCATCTTTCCATCATCGCCATGGGCGGCATTGTTGTGATGGATGTTGCCCAGTCCTTCGCCAACAAGGTTGTTGCTGAAGCCGTCGATCGCGGCGTCAATTATATCGACATCGCTCCCTCCTACGGCAACGCACAGGAGAGGATGGGCCCCGCGCTCAAGCCTTACCGCAACCGCGTCTTCCTGGCCTGCAAGGAACTGGCTCGCGACAAGGCTGGCGCCCAGAAGGAACTGGATGAATCGCTCCAGCAGCTTCAGACCGACCACGTCGATCTCTATCAGCTTCACGCTCTGGCCAAAGTAGAAGACGTCCACAAGGCGCTCGGCCCGGGCGGTGCTATCGAGGCTTTTGTAGAGGCTAAGAAATCCGGCAAGGTGCGCTTCCTCGGTTTCTCGGCGCACTCGGTTGAAGCTGCGCTCATCGCCATGGACCAGTTCGACTTTGACACCGTGCTCTTCCCCATCAATTTTGTGATGTACTCACAGGCTAATTTCGGACCTCAGATTGTTCAGCGCGCCCGCGAAAAACAGATGGGCATGATGGCCATCAAGGCCATGGCCAAAACGGTGTGGTCAGCCTCAGAAAAGAAGAACCACCCGTACGACAAATGCTGGTACAAACCGGCCGCACTTCCCCAGCAGGCTGAACTGGCGCTGCGCTGGACGCTCTCGCAGCCTGTAACGGCTGCCATTCCTCCGGGCGACATCGACTACTTCCGTCTGGCCATGGACGTGGCCGAGCGCTTCACTCCAGTGAATGAGTCGGAAACCAACACGCTGATGGCCCAGGCCAAAGGCCTTGAGCCCCTGTTCCACCTGGGCTCTGCTTAGCGGCAAACAGCCGCGGGACATCCGATCGGGCCAAATACAAAACCACCTTCCCCTTTGCACGATGGGTGCGTGCACCGATGATACTGGCGAATGCGTTTTCCCATTTGCCGGTTGACGTGCATGGGTACGCCTGCGGTATGATCGACGCGTTTCACGCGGTTATTCCCTTAAAACCAGATCTGCAGAGACTGGAGAAAAAACCATGGCGCGAAAGATTTTCCTGTGCCTTCCGCTGGTATTTTTCTTAATGGCCGTTGGTTCTGCCTTTCCGCAGTCGCATCCCGCGCGGGCGCGCGATCTGGGCATTCCGTTCGAAGGAACGCCGGGACAATTTAACGCCATCACTGACGTCAAAGGCGTCACCATTGGTTTCACTACGCTGATCTCCGGCAGCGGCAAGCTGGTCGTGGGAAAAGGCCCTGTCCGCACGGGGGTTACGGCGATCCTGCCGCGAGGCACGAAAGCGAAGGACCCGGTGATGGCCGGGTTCTTCTCACAAAATGGTAACGGCGAAATGACCGGCATCCACTGGGTGAAGGAGTCCGGCTTCCTGGAAGGCCCCATCATGATTACCAACACTCACAGCGTCGGAGTTGTTCGCGACGCTGTAATCTCGTGGCAGTTAAAACACGGTGGAACGCTCTATCCGTGGTCGCTGCCGGTGGTGGCGGAAACGTGGGACGGCTTCCTGAACGACGCCGACGGTTTTCACGTGAAGCCTGCGGACACCTGGCAGTCACTCGATACAGCAGAATCAGGTCCAGTGGCCGAAGGAAATGTCGGTGGTGGAACAGCCATGCAGTGTTTCGGTTTCAAGGGTGGAACAGGAACTTCGTCACGCGTTCTTTCAGCGGATGAGGGTGGCTACACCGTTGGCGTCCTGGTGCAATGCAACACTGGCAGCCGGAAGGAACTGCGCATTGCCGGGGTTCCCGTGGGCCGCGAAATCAAGCTTCCGGGTTTGCAGGCTGAAGCAAAGGACCCCGAGCAGCGCGACATGGGTTCCATCATTATTGTGATTGCCACCGATGCTCCGCTGATTCCTACCAAAATGGACCGCCTGGCCCGCCGCGCTACCCTGGCGCTTGGGAGATTGGGTAGCTATTCCGGGGACGGCTCGGGCGATCTCTTTGTCTCGTTCACCACGGCAAATTCCGGCGCGGTGATGCCCGCCGGAGGCATTGCCAATATCCAGATGCTCCCGAATGCGCGCATCAATCCGTTGTTCCTTGCCACCGTCAACGCCACAGAAGAGGCCATTGTGAATGCCATGGTCGCCGCAAAAACTATGACCGGTGTTGATGATCACACGTCTATTGCGCTGCCACACGACCAAGTCC
>DATLWV010000266.1:0-11700 GCA_035576145.1 Terriglobia bacterium | reverse complement strand
TCCGCTTTGGAACGCCGCCCAACGGCAGATGGTGGCCACGGGGTGGATGCACGGTTACCTGCGCATGTACTGGGCCAAGAAGATTCTTGAGTGGACGCGATCTGCCGAAGAAGCGTTCGCGATCGCCGTCCGGCTGAATGACCGCTACGAACTTGACGGCCGCGACCCCAACGGCTACGCGGGTATCGCCTGGGCGATTGCCGGCAAGCATGACCGCGCCTGGGGCCCGGAACGGCCGGTCTACGGAAAAATCCGCTATATGTCCTACCAGAGCACCTCACGCAAATTCAACAGCAAGGCCTATATCCAACAGGTAGACCATCTGGGTTCGTAATATTTGGACTATTTGAACAGCCTGCGTTATGATTTTTCCATCATTCCTGTCTGGGGCAGGAAATCAATCTGTTGGGGGCAATTGATGAGTACTTCTTTAGGACAAAACACTCCCGTAGGGGAGACGCATGCTGCTGTGACGCCGGACAAAATCATGCAAATTGGACTTGGTTTCTGGGGATCGAAAACGCTTTTGAGCGCGGTTGAACTGGGCGTGTTCACATACCTTGCCCAGGGGCCGCTTAACTGCGACGAACTTGCCCAGGCGGCGGGGTTGCACTCTCGCGGGGCCCGGGACTTTTTTGACGTGCTGGTGGCCATGGGCATGCTGAACCGGCACGATGGGCGTTACTCCAACACGCACGAATCCAACATCTTTCTGGACAAGAACAAACCCAGCTATATCGGCGGATTGCTGGAGATGGCCAACTCCCGGCTCTACCCTCATTGGGGCGGGCTGACGGAAGGCCTGCGGACCGGCAAGCGTCAGAACGAGGCAAAGGGAGACGACAGCGACGACGGTTTTAAAACAATGTATTCCGATCCCCAGCGCATGCGAACGTTTCTCAGCGCAATGACCGGGATCAGTCTGCCTGCGGCCATCGCCATCGCTCGAAAGTTCCCGTGGAACAAGTTTAAGACTTTTGTGGACGTCGGCACGGCACAGGGCGGACTGCCTACTCAGATCGCGCTGGCGCATGAGCACGTCACCGGGAAGGGGTTTGACCTGCCCGTTGTGCAGCCGATCTTCGAAGACTACGTTCATTCCTTCGGCCTGCAAAGACGCCTCAGGTTCCAAGCCGGGAATTTTTTTGAAGATCCGCTGCCTGAAACCGACGTCCTGGTGATGGGACACGTCCTGCACGACTGGAATCTGGAAGAAAAGTTAATGCTGCTGGAAAAGGCTGTGAAGGCCCTGCCCAAGGGCGGCTCGCTGATTGTCTATGAATCGCTGATTGACGACGACCGCCGGCACAATGCCTTTGGCCTGCTGATGAGCCTGAACATGCTGATTGAGACTCCAGGAGGATTCGACTACACCGGGGCCGACTGCTGCGGTTGGATGAAGAAAGTGGGCTTCAGCGAAACCCGCGTGGAACACCTGGTGGGGCCGGATTCCATGGTGGTGGGAGTCAAGTAGCGGTAGTTAGACCTTGGAATGGATCACGCGGACGGCGGGCATGCCGTCGCTTTCGTCGTAGACTTCGATGTCGTGGAAGATGTTGGGACTTTCCTTCTTCAAGGCCTTGCAGACTTCCACGGCCAGCAGGCGGATTTCAGTGTCGGCGTGCGGCGAGCCGCGCAATTCCAGGAAGTGCCGCCAGGCGCGGCCGTTGCCGGTAACAAAAATCTTGGTCTCGGTGGCATTGGGCAGAATCGACCGTGCGGCCTGCCGCGCCCACTTGCGGCGGTCGCGCGGAGCCATCTCCGGCTGCTTCTGCTGGACGTACTGGCTGGTGGCCTCTGCAAGTTCCACATAAGCCTTGCGGACCAGTTCAATCGTTTCCTGCCATTTGGCGCGCAGGGCCTCATCTTCCTGGTAGAGCGGCGGCACCACGTAGCGCGCGTCGCCTTCGTCCACATAACGCTGCGAAAGCTGTGAATAACCAAATCCCGCCCGATGCCGCACCAGTTCGTGCGTGAGCGAGCGGCTGACCCCGGTGATCAGCAGGTTCCACACGGCGTGTTCCAGCACGCTCCCGTGCTTGGAGGTCAGAATATTATCCAGATACTCTTCGTTGGTCTTGCGCCCTTTTCCAAACGACATGTAGCAGGTGCGTCCGGCGATTTCCGCCAGGACTTCCGCCGCAGCTTCCGTGTCCGTGGTGAACTGGACGCCCTCGTCGGCAAGAAATCGGTCGAGCTCTTCAGGCACAACGGCCTGCCGTCCCAGGACGTAGACTTGGGGTCGCGTGATGTATGGATCGAGCGATGGGTTGGTGGCCAACAGCGTTCTCTGCCCTGCCCTGTACCGTCTGGTACGGGGCCCTGCCGGTTCTAAAATTTGGATCTGCTTGAAAACCCAGGAGGAAAGCGGCCGCAAACGACCCGATGCTATTTCCCACCCTTGGCCGGAGCGGCCTCTGCCTTGCCTTTTCGAAAATTCGCGTACTTCTTCTGGAACCGCTCCACCCTACCGGCGCTGTCAACCAGCTTCTGCTTGCCGGTGAAAAACGGATGGCAATTCGAACAGATTTCCACGTGCAGCACGGTATCCTTGTAAGTCGAGCGCGTCTGGAACGAGCTTCCGCAGGCGCAGACAACCTGGACCTCGTGATATTCCGGATGTATATCGGTTTTCATGGAACTCCTTGCAGGCTGCTTCAAAAACCTTGATTATAGCGTCGCCCGCCAAAACTTTCAATTGCGAATCTCCGCGTCCGCCCAACGCGGGGGCGACGGCAAGGCCCGGCTTGCTTTTCCCCTGCAAAAAATAAATACTAAAAAAACGAGGACTTGTGACCGCGGGGGCGGACAATTCTCAAGCGAAGGGGGATTCATGGAGAAAGCAACTTTTGGCGCAGGGTGCTTCTGGGGCGTTGAAGCGACTTTCCGCCAGGTGAAGGGTGTCACCTCAACCGCTGTTGGATATATGGGCGGGACGCTGAAAAATCCGGCTTATGAGGACGTCTGTACCGACAGGACCGGCCATGCGGAAGTTGTACAGGTGGAATACGATCCGGCGGTGGTTTCCTACGGCGAGCTTTTGAAGGTCTTCTGGCAGAACCATAATCCCACCACAATGAACCGCCAGGGGCCGGACGTCGGCACGCAGTACCGCTCGGTGATCTTTTTCCACAGCCCGGAACAGGAAACCGCGGCACGGGCGTCAAAAGAAGAGCTGGAGAAGGCCGGCATTTACAAGCGTCCGATTGTCACGCAGATTGTTCCCGCGCAGGAATTCTGGCGCGCGGAAGAATATCACCAGCAATATCTGGAAAAGCGCGGACTCTCCCACTGCTCAATCCCGTAATGGATTCCCGGGCCAAAGAACCGCCATTGGCAGATCCGCATGTGGGACTGTGCCGCTCATGCCGGCACATGCGGCAGATCCAAAACACCCGCGAGTCCACTTTCTACCTTTGCCGCCGGTCTGAGAAAGACCCCGCATACGCCCGCTATCCGCGCCTGCCGGTCATCAAGTGCCCGGGGTTCGAACAGGACCCGGAGCTTTCCAGGAAATAAGGCTCAGGCCAGGTGCAGCCTTTTACATCACCCACCAGAGCCACAGCAGACCAAAGCCGAGCGTCAGCATGGTGACCGGAAGCCCTACCCGAAAATAGTCACGAAAGCTGATGTGAACCTCCGGCCTGGCCCGCTCAACCACAATGATGTTCGCCACGGAGCCGGTGATGGTCAGATTGCCCGCCAGAGTGCTGGCCATCGCCAGGATCAGCCATCCCATATGTGAATTCGCAAGACCTGGAACAACCGACTTCAGAAGCATCACGGCCGGAACGTTGCTCACCAGGTTCGAGAGCGCGGCCACCACCACTGTAAAAATTCCCGGGCCCTGGATGTTCCATGTGCGCGCAAAATTCAGAAGCAGGTCCGCCAGCCCGGCCTTCTCTGCTCCACCCACAATGACAAAAAGCCCTACAAAGAAAACCAGAATGCCCCAATCGACCTGCCGGTATGCCTGCTGCGGGTCGCGCGAGCGCGTCACCAGCATCATCGCGGCCCCCACGGCCGCCATCATTGCCGGCGGAACGCCTGCGAGAAAACCGGCCAGGACGATCAGAATAACGATTCCCGGCTTGATCAAAGATGAGCGGTCGCCGGCCAAAGCTGCAACAGCGGTAGCCGGCGAAGGGTCCCTCATCCCGTCCCGCGAGAACGCGATGTGGAGCACAAGCCAGTCCAGCAGCAATCCCACAATGGCCACCGGAGCGAGATACAGCAGAAAGGAACTGTACCTGATGCCTGAGAGCGACCCGATCAGCATGTTCTGCGGATTGCCCGTGATGGTGGCGACGCTGCCTATATTTGATGCTGTGGCGACCGCGAGGAGGTATGGAAGTGGTTTGGTTCCGAGTCTCCTGGTGGCTGAAAGCACAAAGGGGACCATCACCAGGCAGATGATGTCGTTCACAAAGAATGCGGAGAGCAGTCCGCAGGTGAAAATGACGGTCGGCAGCAGATGATACGGCTTCAGCCTCATCAGGATCAGCTCCGTAATCCACTCAAAAAAACCTGCCAGCCGAAGATAGCCCATGATGAGCATCATCGAAAACAGCAGCACGATGGTGCCGAAATCGATGAAGTGGAGAGCATTCTGCGGCAGGATCACCCTGAAAGCAACCATCAGGACTGCGCCGATAATGGCCGCCCCGGGACGGTCAATTTTCATGCCGGGAAATTTGCCAATGGCAAAGACCAGATAGCTGCCGAGGAAAATCGCATAGGCCGCAAAAATCTTGATTTCAGGAAGAACGGCAGGAGGAAGATGGGTCATATTGCAGAAGGTACGGACAAATACAATCCTTAAAAAGGGGTTGCGGCTTCAGAACCAAGGGCCCGAAATTGCTATTTTCAACGAAAACCGGACCCAGCGCGAGAACAATGTGAAAGCCCCTGTCACAGCCCTTCGAACAGGCCCCCTGATGGTTTCTCTTTTCCTCAAATCTGACAGGGACCATGACAGACGCGGGGGGCCAGTGGCGCAGAACTGGAATTGCTCGCAACCTGACCCAAAGCAGGCTGTCTAACAAAATTCCTTTTGCCGGAATTTCCTTGTTTTGGGGCCAGAACATGCTGTGATAGACTGAACGTTGAAATTTCGGGCAGCAAAATCCTTCCTCACAGAGAATGGGAACAACTGAATGAAAGTTTTGATGATCTACCCTGAGTTTCCCGATACATTCTGGAGCTTCAAGCACGCGCTCCCGTTCCAGGGCAAACGCTCAGCCTACCCCCCGCTTGGGTTGCTGACCGTCGCCGCTATGCTTCCGGCTTCCTGGCAAAAGCGCGCCGTGGATTTGAACGTGCGGCCCCTTATAGATTCCGAGGTGGCCTGGGCCGACGTCGTTTTCCTGAGCGGCATGATGGTCCAGGGGCCCTCCATGAAGAAGGTAATCACGCGGGCAAAGCAACGCGGCATCCGCACGGTTGTGGGCGGCCCGATTGCCAGCACCAAAGATCCCAACATTGCAGAGGCCGACCACATTGTTGAGGGCGAAGCTGAAGAACTGGTTGCCATCCTGGCCAAAGACCTTGAGACCGGCAGCGCCCGGGCGCATTACAAGGCCCCCGTCCTGCCCGATCTGACGCAGGTTCCCATGCCGGAACTGGGGTTATTGGATCTTCGAAAGTACAGCTCCATGGCAGTGCAGTATTCCCGAGGTTGCCCTTTTACATGTGAGTTCTGCGACATCATTGAGATTTACGGGCGGAAGCCCCGCACCAAGAACCCCGAACAGGTCCTGGCCGAACTGGACCAGATTTACGGTATGGGTTGGCGGGGTCGCGTCTTCCTGGTGGATGACAACTTCATCGGCAACAAAAGGAATGTGAAGAAGCTGCTGCCGGAACTGGTCCGATGGAACCGGGACCATAATTACCCTTACTCCTTCCTCACCGAAGCCTCGCTGAACCTGGCCGAAGACAAAGAACTCCTGGAGTACATGCGTGAGGCGCACTTCAACGGGGTCTTTATGGGCATCGAAACGCCCGTGGCAGAAAGCCTGAAAGAGACCACGAAATTCCAGAACCTGCGCAAGGACCTGCTGGAAAGCGTCAAGCTGGTGCAGTCTTACGGCATGGAAGTGATGGCAGGCTTTATCGTCGGATTTGACAACGATCCTCCCGACGTTTTCGAGCGCCAGATTCAGTTTATCCGCGACGCCGCCATCCCCATCTCCATGGTGGGACTGCTGAGCGCTTTGCCGAACACGCAGCTATGGCGCCGGCTTAAAGCTGAAGGCCGACTTCTGCGGGAAAGCCTGGGAAGCAACACGCTGCTTGACATGAATTTTATTCCCCGAATGGATACCCAGGAATTACTTGACGGCTATCGCAAGATCCTTGAGACCATCTACTATCCCCGCGAGTACTTCAACCGGGTCCAGACGTTCCTTTCGCAGCTGGGCACACCGACCCGCACGCCGATTGTGTTCTCAGACGTACTCGCCGTCGGCCGGTCATTGTGGAAGCAGGGCCTGCTCAGCAACTACCGGAAGGAGTACTGGAAATTTCTGGCCCAGGCTGTTCGCCGCCACCGCCGGCACCTGGACAAAGCTCTGACGCTGGCGATCATGGGACACCACTTCTTTGAATTGACCGGAACGGTGCAGTCTGAGAGCCAGGTGTAAAGCGGCCGCGCACGACTTGGCGTGGGGTGATACATCGACCCGGTGGCCCCGCTCCCGACAGCAGTGAACGTAGCGGGCCGCCTGCATCTTCCCGGTGTGTACATCCTCAATGTTTTTCAATCAAATGGGAATTAAGGGATTGCCTTGCGGCTCGGCAGGGCTGCATTAGCCGTTCTTCAGTTCTGCAAGGACCTGACGGCCCACTTCCTTCAGTGTTTCAAACACGCCCACACCCTGGACGGCCACCGCATCAAACACCGGCTCGTCCTTCAGCTGAAGCTCCTCTTTAAGCCTTTCAGCCGGGAGCGCGGTCGGCAGATCGCGCTTATTCAGTTGGAGAACGTAGGGGATGGTGGCGATGTCGTAGCCGTGGTCTCTCAGGTTGGTCTGCAGGTTGTTCAACGCTTCCTCGTTCGCGTCCATGCGTTCTTCCTGAGAGTCGGCCACAAAAACCACCCCGTCCACGCCGCGCAGGATCAGCTTGCGGCTGGCGTCATAAAAGACCTGGCCGGGGACGGTATAGAGATGAAACCTGGTTTTGAAACCACGCACGGTTCCGAGTTCCAACGGCAGGAAGTCAAAAAAGAGGGTCCGGTCGGTTTCAGTCGCCAGCGAGAGCATCTTGCCTCCGGACTTTGCCGCCGTCCGCTCGAAAATCCACTGCAGGTTGGTTGTTTTACCGCCCAGCCCGGCCCCGTAGTAGACAATTTTGCAGTTGATCTCCCGGGAAGCGAAATTAATGAAGCTCACGTTTGGCGATCCTTGTTCCCTGATTTCAGCGCCTGCGCACCCACGAACCTCTGACGGATTCCTTGGTGCGTCCCGGCGTTCTATACGTCCCGCGCGCAACCTTGAAGCCGGCGAAACATTATTCCTGATTACTTATCGGCTAAACTCGGGAAGGACTTTCGCGCTTTTGCTCACCGCACTTTGGCGCGCACCTGAACAACAGCCGTGCACGTGGTCAGAGTTGACAATCGGTTCAGGTTGGTTGAGTTGCGGGCCCCAGGCGGAAGGAACCGGGATGTTTATAAGGCAGGCACTAAAATCCCGGTTCTCCCTCAAACGCGTGATAGTGCCCCCTCGCGGGGGTGGCTAGCATCCTACGTATATGTGGTCCTGTTCTGCGCCACATGATGCCAGAACGTAAACACCGGATGCAAGGGAAATTTCTGATTTTTTCCGAGTTGTGGAAAATCCCGGAAATCCGTCGGCGCGGCAGACCACAAGAGGGGGAAAAAACACCGAACAGGCCCCAGGAAAATCCGGGCCCACGCCGGCGGGCGTGGCTCGACACACGAAAAACTCGAAACGGGTTCGGATGCGTCCGCTTTGCGCTAGAATAATTTGTCAACATGCGCTGGATTGAAATGGAACGCAAACCGGAACCGGAAGTGATGAGCGCCGAAGACGACGTTTCCGCTTATGCTTCAGCCGCCGGCCAGAAGCACCTGGACGCGCTGGACAACACTTTCGTGGAAAAGCTGCTCTCGCTCGCGCCGCCCGGCAACGAACTCGCCGGCTGTCTGCTGGATGTCGGATGCGGGCCCGGGAACATCGTTCTGAAGATTGCGCGCCGCTGTCCACGGCTGGCGGTTGTGGGTCTCGACTGTTCCAGGAACATGGTGGAGGTTGCGCGCCGGGCCGCCGCCGGGATGGAACTGGAAGGCCGTGTTTTCTTCCACCAGGCCAATGCGGGCCAGCTTCCCTTCCCCGCTGGCATGTTTGATGTCGTCCTTTCAAATTCCGTATTGCATCACCTGTCGGAGCCTGCCAAAGTGCTGGGAGAGATGTTGCGGGTGGCAAAGCCGGGCGGGGCCATTCTGCTTCGGGACCTTCGCCGTCCTTCGCGCCTGGCATATCCATGGCATGTCCGCTGGTACGGACGCCATTATTCTGGCATCATGAAGAGGCTTTTTGAAGATTCCGTTCGCGCCGCCTACACGCCGGAAGAACTGTCTGATTTGCTGGGGCATTCGGGAATTTCCGAGGCGCGTATTTTCCTTCAGGAACGGAGCCATATGGGCTTTGTTTACAGGGGGCATGATTCATGAGAGGCATACCAGGCGGACATATGATGAAGCCGCTAATAATCGTAACTCTGATTTTCCTGGCGCCGGTGGTCGCTGCGGGGGAAAAACATCCCTCGACCTATCGAATCCCGCTGCCCCCGAAGCCGGATTTTTCTTCCATTGAGTGGATGATTGGCAACTGGACGGGCCGGATGGACAGGCATAGCCCCCAGGGTGAGATTCATCTTTCTGTCGCCTACGACCTTGACCAGCGGGTGATGGTCTTCAGGGAGAGGGTTTCGCTTGAAGCGACCGGAGAGATTCCGGCCAACAACGAATCGTCCATCGCGATTTTGTCCCGTGCGCCGTCGGGCGATTCATTCCTGCTCCAGGTTTTTGCCAGTACGGGTTTTGTCAACCAATATCGGGTTACCGTCGCAGGCCCTGAGATCGACTTCACGCCCGACGGAGGGTCGCAGACACCTCCTGGCTGGCTTTCACGCCGCATCATCCAGCGGGGCGATGTGGATGGATTCACTGAGACCGTTCAACTGGCGCCGCCCCTGAAGCCCTTCTTTGACTACTATTCGGCCGCCTTCACGCGCGAGGCGGCGTCGCAAAGGACCGGCGCCAGCCACCCCGGGAACCAAAAGAAACCGTAGGCTCCCTTTGCCGGAACGCCGGATACATCCCAATGCCCGGCGGGCGTAGAAGCACTCATTGAGCGTGGGCCGTAGAAGGGCCGCAACAGGAGGCTGCCATGTCTGCCCGAACCCGAAAATACCTGATCATTGCCGCGGTAGTTCTGGCCGTTCTGGCCGCACTGTGTGTGCTGGTGGTTCCAAAGCTCGTGGACGTCAATCGTTACCGTCCGCAGGTTGCGGCGCTCATTGAAAGCGAGACAGGCAAGCCAGCCCGCATCGGGCGCCTCGAACTCACCCTGTTTCCCCATCTCGCCATCCAGGTGGACGACTTTGCACTGGAAAATCCCAAAGGCTTTCCACGCGGCGATTTCTTCATGGCGCGACGGATCTACGCCCTGCTTCAGGCGGACCCGCTCTGGCACAGGCAGATCGTTATTCAATCTCTGATCGTGGAAGGGCCTGTGATCCATCTGCTCAGCAATACGGCGGGCCACTGGAACTATGAGAACCCCCCGACTCCGGCCAGCAGGAAGGCAAGTGCGCCGGCAAGCGGAGGCCCCAGTTTCTCACTGGGTACCATCTCCCAGGTCAACATTGACAACGGCCAGGTGACCATCGCAAACCTGCTGCCTTCAGGCGCGATGGGCCCCACCTATTTCGACGGGAAGGGCCTCTCTTGCCAATTCAAGGACGTGAACATCAACGCACTCACCGCGCCACCCTCTTCATCTGCACGCACAAGCTCGGGGCGCATCATCCCCGCCAGCAGCAACCGGGCGCCTTCAGTCGCTCACGGCACTTTCCACGCCGACTCTTTGCGGTTCGGCAACATCCAGGCGACTGCCGTCAATTCCGGGATACAGGTTTTCCCCCAGCAGGCCTATCTGGACAATCTCGGCCTGAAACTCGCGGGCGGAACGGTCAAGGGGAAAGCGGCGTCGGACTTCTCACAGGCGAATCCGCTCTTCAGCGCCCAGACATCCTTCCAGAAAGTCGACGTCGCGCAACTTCTCAACGCCATTCCGGAAGCGCGCGGCGCGATGACGGGAACCATGGAAGGAAATCTCGATCTGCATGGTGAAGCCGCCCATTCGAGCGACCCGCTGAGCGGGCTTCAGGGCACAGGCAAGGTAAGCATCCGGGATGGAAGGCTTCCCACTCTCCAGCTGAACAAAAACCTGTTGTTCCTGGTCCGGATGGCGGGCGTGGGAGCAACGTCCGGTGATCCTGCAGCATTCTCTTCAATAGCAACGGACCTCAATCTTGCCAACCAACAGCTGAGCAGCCGTCATGTCGCGATTGTGAGCAATGACCTGAACGTGGATGCTTCAGGGGTGTTGGACATCGCCAAATCGAACCTGATGAACTATGCAGGCACAGCCCTCGTGCCGGCAAGGGAGGGAGGGTTAACGAATCTGGTCTCCAACATTTCGGGCGCCACCTTTGCCAACGGCAAACTCTCATTCCCCTTTGAGCTGCACGGGACGCTGAACAATCCCAAGTTTTCTCTCAAGACGGGCAAAGGGATCCTGGGCGGCCTGGCGGCTCCGACCACGGGCGGCGCGCAGGGTTCTCCTGCAGGGAATACCATCCAGAACCTCATGAATATTTTCCAGAAGAAGAAGTCAACCACAACTCCTCCAAAGTAGTCGTGTTTGCGGCGGATTGAATTCAGCTCGGACGCTTCGGAAGGGTTCCGCGCAACCCTCGATTCCGGAAAGACGAGCACGATTGGGGCAATCTGTGCAATGATAGTCGCTTTGCCGCCGCCGGAATCCTCGCAGCCGCCGGATAACTTATGACTCTGCTCGATTCAATTCTTTTGTTCACTGCAGCGCTTGCCGCCGGCGGGCTGAACTCCGTTGCAGGGGGCGGAACATTCTTTTCGTTTCCCGCCCTCATCTTTTCCGGCGTTCCAGCCATTCCCGCCAACGCCACCTCCACCGTAGCGTTGTGGCCCGGGACCGTGGCCAGTTCCTGGGCATACCGGCGGAGGCTGCCGCGAAGCGCCATGATTTTTCTCCCTCTGATGTTGGCCAGCATCATCGGCGGATACTTTGGCGCGCATCTGCTGCTTCGGACACCGCCGCGAATCTTCATGAGGCTGATCCCTTTCCTGTTTCTCGGCGGGACCCTGTTGTTCGCTTTCGGCAAGAAGTTGGTGCGCAGCGGGCCGCGAACCGATCACCGCGGGAATGCGTCGTGGCTTGCAGTGGCGGGGGTCACCCTGTTCCAGGTCTTCATCGGAGTTTACGGAGGTTTTTTCGGTGGCGGGATCGGAATCCTGATGCTGGCCTCGTTCACCTTCCTGCCATTGGCTGACATTCATGCCATGAACGGCCTGAAGACGCTGCTGGCATCAACTATCAACATCGTGGCAATTATTACTTTCATCGTGGC
>DATLWV010000265.1:0-17134 GCA_035576145.1 Terriglobia bacterium | reverse complement strand
GCAAGGAGGGCAATGAAATCGAATTCAAGCCAGCCTCCCTGAATCGCCTGGTCGATTCGCCGGTCAGCGCCGGTCGCTTTTATCGGGTTGTGGATGTGACCCCTCCGGGAGAGCCGATCCATCATGAGATTGACCTGGCGGCCGACAGTGAAGCGGCGCTCGACATGACCCCGGAACTGAAGCAGGGGTATACGAATCTGGTGGCCGAGACGGGCAAGTTGTTCGGAGCGCGGCACTATCGCGATTATCATTTTCTGTTTACCCTGAGCGATCATGTTGCCCACTTCGGGCTGGAACACCATGAGTCCGACGACAGCCGCGTGGAGGAATTTTCGCTGATCGATTCAGCATTGCGCCTGAATATGGCCACGCTGTTGCCTCACGAATTTGTCCACTCCTGGAACGGCAAGTTCCGCCGCCCGAAAGATTTGAGCCCTGCTTATTACGAAGAGCCCATGAAGACCGACATGCTCTGGATTTATGAAGGGCTCACTGAATACCTGGGCGACCTTCTAACGGCGCGCAGCGGATTGTGGACCCCTGAAGAGTACAGGGAGAACCTGGCTTTGATAGCCGCCAGATTTGGTCCGGCCCGGCCAGGGCGGACCTGGCGCCCGCTGGTGGATACTGCGGCCGATGCTCAAATTCTATACGGTGGGCCTGAGGAGTGGGCTAACTGGCGTCGAGGCGTGGATTTTTACGACGAAGGTGTCTTGCTGTGGCTTGAGGTTAACAGCATTATCAGCCATGAGACGCACGGCAGGAAGTCGCTGGATGACTTCTGCCGGCTGTTTTACGGTGGCCCGAACGATGGTCCGCAGCTAATGCCTTACACCTTCCAGGATCTGGTTGATGCGCTGGGCAAAATTGCGCCCTATGACTGGGCAGACTTCCTCCACAAGCGGCTGAATTCGACTTCCCCGGGCGCCCCCGTTGGCGGAATAGAAGACAGCGGATGGAAAGTGGTTTACAGCAGTGTTGAGCCTGCCATGATGCAGAATTCCGAGGCGGTTCACAACAATATCGACGAGTCTTATTCGATCGGCCTTCTGCTTAAGAGTGATGGCTCCGTCGAGGATTCCATTGTGACCAAGCCGGCTTATAGAGCTGGAATTTCTCCGGGGATGAAAGTGATTGCGGTTAACGGGCGTCAGTTTACGCCGCAAGTGCTTCGCCTGGCGCTGAGGGCCGGCACAACGTCGAAAGAGCCACTGCGACTGCTGGTCTTGAATGATGACTATTACAAGACCTGCGCCATTGATTATCACGGCGGAGAAGTGTTTCCGCATCTGGTCCGTGAAGCCGGCAACCCGGACCTTCTTGATGAAATACTGAAGCCTCTTGCTCCACGCTAGCCGATTGCAGGAATTCGCATCTTTGGGCAGAGGTTCCGGAGGGTTCCATTTCTATGCGAGTTTTGAAAATTGGATTGTCGCGTTTACGTCCTTTCCGCCATGAGAGTGTGGCCACTTGCGTCGCGGCCATCTGTCTCGGTGCCCTTGTTGCTACGGCAGCGGACGGCCAGAGTGTCTCTCTGCAGGCGCCGCCCGCGGCGAAAGTCGATACTCTCACGAGTCACCGAGGATTTTTCAACGAGCCTTCAGTTGCCATCAACCCTCGCAACCCTCAACAGGTGGTGGTTGCCTACCAGACAGGGGCTCACATCGCCTATTCGAGGGACGCCGGTCGAAGCTGGAGAACGGCTTCAGGAACCATGCCTCCCAACTATGCCGTTTCAGGCGACGTTTCCGTTGCGTATGACAACAGTGGCCACGCCTTTCTTTGCTACATTGCATTCGACAAGCTTGGGACTGAAGAGTACTGGGGCCACAACGCCAGCCGCAACGGGATATTCGTGCGGCGGTCGCTCGACGGCGGCGAAACATGGGAACAACCGGCTGTTCCGGTAATCGAACACGCCACCGAGCCCGGCATACCTTTTGAGGACAAACCCTACATTGTGGCCGACAACACGAATGGGCCGTACGCAGGGAACCTCTATGTGGGATGGACACAATTCAGTCTGACACAATCGCTGATCCTCTTGTCGCGTTCGGAGGACGGCGGCGTGACTTGGTCAAAGCCCATTCGGATCAGCACAGAAGCGGGATTGCCCAGGGATGACAACGGCGACGTAGAAGGTTTTTCCGGCGCGGTGGGGCCGGACGGTACGCTTTATGTTGTATGGGCAGACGGCACGCACGTAGTGTTTACGTCTTCGCGTGATGGAGGCCGGACGTTTGCTCCTTCGCGCGGCGTCATTCCCATTGCGCCACCGTACTTCCAAATCACGGATGTGGACAGGACCGACGGCTTCCCGGTGATTTCAATTGATCCCCATGGGGGCAATGGCGCCGGGCTTCTGTTCCTGACGTGGAGCGATTATCGCAATGGAGACGTTGATGTTTTTTGTTCCACATCGGCCGACCGCGGACTGAACTGGACGCAGCCGGTTCGAGTGAATTCCGATCCCATTCACGACGGGGCTGACCAGTTCTTCCAGTGGCTGTCTGTTGATCCGTTGACGGGAGCCGCCAATCTCATCTTCTACGACCGGCGGGACGATCCGGATAACAGCAAGGCCGTTGTGGTTCTTGCTCAGTCAACCGATCATGGCCGCACCTTTCACAATTACCTCTGGATGAACAAGCCGTTTGATCCCAACAACGATTTCATTGGGGATTACACGGGGGTCGCTGCCTTCGGCGGCCGGGTCTACGGAGTCTGGACAGAAGAACGTCCCGCCACTGGCGGGCGCAAGGCTGACAGACCTTTACACAGAACCGTGGTTCGGGTCGGAGTGGCGGACTTTGCTCAGCATGGCAATTCCCACTAGGGTGACGGTGCGTTGCGCCTGCAAACCGTTGGCTTGCACTGGCTGTTCAGAACTGCCCCTCCCAGAAGTCTCCGAACACAAACAATGGTAATGTCAGCCGAGGGATACGAAACTCTCTGATTGGAACCCGCAACAGGTTACAAATGGGGAACGCGGCGGGACTTCATCTCTTCAAGGTGTTGTCTCAACCGTTCGAGCACTTCGTTACCCTGTTGTTCGTGGAGTTTTTGTTCAATTTCCGTGAGCGCAAAGTGGACGATGTCATGGTGGTGGATCTCCTCCGGCTCCAGGCGTTGACTGCAATTGAGCCAGATTTTGTGCAGAAGGTCAATTTCATTCGGGGTCAGGTGCGGTGCGTGCGGGCCCAGATAATAAACCTCTTCCCGTCCGTGCGGCGAGTAGACTTCCACCGTCAACTGCGGCTTGGGGTTGGCCAATCCTTCCCACGCCAGGCCCGCCCTGCGCGCCTCTTCCGCGGCAGACATTTTTGTCGATGATCCCAGAACGATGGTGGACGACTGAAGATTCTGGCCCGCCCGCAAGATGCCGTCCCACACATCCGTTGCGGCAATCACCGCCAGCTTAACCGACTTCCCGTATTTCTCAGATAAAGCCAGCGCACGTGTGAACAATTCCTGTTCATAGACGGTAAACAACTGCTCCGGTTCCAGGCCGTGCTCGCCGGAACCGGCCCGCAACAGGACACGAATGTGGAGGACGACAACATCCTGGCGCTCGATATCGGCCCGCTCCAGCACTGAAGCCAGGTGGTACAGTTTGAAATAGTCAGGGACCGGCACCAGGATATTGCCCGGGCGCGATCCAACGCCTTCTGAAGAGATGTCCTCGCTCGGCTCCAGATTAAACTGGTCGAGCTCGCCCCGGGCTGCTCTGGTGCGCTGGTTGTGCTTCTCGGATAACACAAACAGAGCGTAGAACAGCAAGGTGAACGTGACCCCGGTGACGGTAGCGATCTCCTTGGTAAACAGGTTGATAACTGCAGTTGCAAACAGGGTTAGCGTAATCAGTCCGAGGCCAAGCGGAAATTCAAGGCGCCTCAACCTTGGGTTCAGTGGGACGCGGAATTCGCGCGGCCCCGGCCGGGTGAAGCGAAGCACCAGAACCCCGAGCCCCTTCATGGCGAAACTCCAAATTACTCCGAAGGCGTACGCTTCGCCCAGGAGGATCACGTTACCGCGGCTGAGGAAGATGGTCAGCAATTGGAGGCCTACCACCAGATTGATAATCCGGTGGGATGTGCCGAAGCGCGGATGCGGCTGCCGGAACCAGTCTGCCAGAACACCATCCTCGGACACGCGGTTGAGGACTCCGTTGGAGCCAACGATGGCGGTGTTGGCAGCCCCCGCCAGGATCATGATCCCCACCACTACCACGAAGCCATGGAACAGCAGGCGAAGCGTGACAGGCCCCACCACGTTCATCGCAAGACCGGCGATCAGGTTGTCTTTATAGCTGAGGCGGGTTGCGGCATCGGGAATGATCATGAACGCGAAGAATGAGACCAGCGAAGTGAAAACCATGCTGAAAATAAAGACGATAAAAGCCGTTTTCTTCAGATTGGGCAGCTTGGGATGCTCAATTTCCCGGTAAACCTGGGCAAGGGTCTCCAATCCGCTCATGGCCAGCACTGAATGGCCAAACGCCACCAGGATTCCAACCACTCCGATAATCTCCGGCAGATGGCTGGAACGCAGCCAGCCCTCGGCTTCGACGGAAAAATGCAGGTTGGCAGGGACGGGAGCAGGCGGAAGGTGGCCGCCCCTCACCCAGAGTGTGTACCCGCACCACCCGATCATCAGAACCACCAGGATGGTGGTGAACTCCATGATGCGGATGGCTTTTTCGCTGGATTCCTCAATGCCCTTGATGTTTTCCCACCAGAAGTAGATCGTCACCGCCGCCGCAAAAATGGCCGCAGTGGAATTGGTGGGCAGGACAATGTTGATGTGGGCATGCTGCAGGAGTTCATTGACGAAACCCACCAGATATTGGCCGGCGGAAACGCCGCTGATAGGCCCGGTGAGGATGTAGTCAAACATCAAAGCCGAGACAGAGACCTTGGCCAGCGTACCGCCCATGGCTTCCTTGACCACGCGGTAAACGCCCCCGCGCACAAACATGCTGCAGCTTTCCACGTACATCTGGGCGACAGCGTACGCAAACAGCATGACGGCCAGGATGAACCATGGCGCTGATGCCCCGATCGCCTGTTCGGCGATGCCGCCGGCGTAGAAAGCCGACGAAGCCAGGTCATTCAGAACAATGGCTGCCGCCCGCCAGAAAGAGATGAACGTCAGCATCGCCGTGGTGGCGACCATAACGCGTGGCAGCGTCACCACTCGTTTTTGGGGAGACGGATGATCTGAAGTGCTATTTCCCATTGATGGGTACGCCGGGAGTGAAGTTTATGGCGTTAGTGAATATGAATTGGAAGTTCGACACTAGTGACTGCCTTGCCTCAACGTAATCCGGTATATTCTCACATATCCGTTCTCGGTTGGCATTATTTTTTCTTATGGCCGCGATAGAACAAGCTTCTGCACGGCGCACCTGAGAAGCTGCGGCGAAGGGCTCGGAGATGCCGGCCCTGGGGGTTTACTGCACAGTCAGCTTGAGAGTGGTGCTGTGGTTGAGACTGCCCGAAGAGCCCGTGACCGTAATTGTGTAGGTTCCTGCCGGGGTCCCGTTCTGCTGTGACGGGCCACCACCACCACCACCACCTCCTCCTCCTCCTCCTCCACCGCAGGTTGCCCACAGCATCAACAGAAGGATGAGCGCTGAGAGACGCAGCAGAGGCCGAAAGTTGCGGTCAATGGCTGTCACGGACCTCCCTGAGGCAGCAGCTGCCATCAGGGAGGCCAGGAGCAGCAGCAATCCATACCAAAATTCGTGGGGATTAACGCCGAACCCGCGAGGTCTGTCAAGTCTATGGCCTTTCGGAAGTAATGACCTGGCCGTAGTGCTAAGGGTTATTTTGGTTGTAACAGGCGTTGCCCCGTATATGACAATGCCGGTCTGATCGATTGAGCACGTGGCGTGGGCAGGTGCTCCGGTGCAGGCTAGTGAAACCAATTGGTTGAACCCGGTCGTTGAACTGACATCAACACTGTAGGTGGCGGCTTGGCCAGCCGTAACGGTGGTGGACGAAGGAGTTCCTTGTGTCACCCCCACGGCAAAATCCTGTCCGACGCCTGTCAAGGGAAGAGTCTGCGGGCTGTTGGCGGCGTTTCCCGCAACCGTGAGCGTCCCGGTCACGGTGCCGGCAGTTGTCGGGGCAAATGTGAGATCGACCGTGCAGGGTTGCGGGAACGGCGTTGGCGAGGTGCAGCTGTTGGTCTGAGAGAAACCAGTCCCGGTCACATTGATGCTGCTGATAGTCAGGGGCTGATTCCCCGTGTTTTCCACCAGAATTTGGGATGTTATCTTAGTGCCAGCCGGCGTGGCGAGATACTCAGAGTCCCCGTTGTTGCCATAAATCTTGATCGTAGGGGGAGTGTACCCGGTGCCGTAAAGGGGTACAGAATGTGGTCCTGCAAAGGCGCTGTCGTTCACAGTGACCCTACTCCAGTCGAGACCGTTGTTGACCGGTGAGAAAGTCAACCCGAACGTGCAACTCGCAGCCGCTTGCAACGTCGTGTTGCAGGAATTGCTGACTACTGCGAAATGCGGATTGCCTGGCTGAGCGGCCACGCTGTTGATTGTGACAGGGTTGCTTGTCGTATTGGCCAGCGTTACAGAAACCGGGGCACTGGTAGCTCCGACTGCTGTATCCGGAAAAATCAGCATGGATGGGGTCAGTGTGATGCTGGGAACAACGGTAGGAGCAACCTTGGTGACGAAACCGTCACGTGAGCCGCGATAAGTTGGATCAGCGCCATTAACTACTGGGAAATCGATGGAATCGGTTTCACCCGCAATGTAGGCGTTTCCAGCGGAGTCCAAGGCAATGGCGTTGGCGAAATCACCCCCACCATAACCCGTGGCAAGGTCGGTTGTGGTGCCACCCAAATACGACGAATAGATCAGCGATGAGCCTGTTGGGGCCAACTTGGATACAAAAGCCTCTGTGTGTAGAGCGCCACCGCTGTTCACCTGGCGGTAGCTGGCCTGGAATGGATTCAGGACCGGGAAGTCAAAATCGGCTGTCCACCCTGTGACATACGCATCCCCACCTGAGTCCACTGCGATGCCGGTGCCTAACGTGTATAGGAATCCTCCAAGGCGTGTCGAATAGACCAGGCCACAGCCTGCAGGGTGGAGTTTGGTTACGAATGCCTGGGTGACCGACGGGTAGACAGGCTGTCCAGTTTGGATTGGATTCAAGGTCGGGAAATCCGTTGAATTGGTGACGCCCGCTGCATAGGCGTTCCCTTGGGTGTCGACAGCTATACCATAGGCAACCTCGCCTGTGCCACCCGTCGTATCGTTTCCGGACGCCCCGAGGTACGTGGAATACGCCAGGCCAGCTCCCAAGGGGTTTATTTTTGTGATGAAGGCATTACGCCCGTCCTCCGAAAGCCAACCCTGATATGTTCCGTTAGTTGTTGGAAAATCTAATGAATTCGTGGTGCCAGCAACATATGCGCTGCCTGTCGAGTCCACTGCAATGCTGGAGGCATAGTCGTCTCCGGTTCCACCGAGATAAGTGGAGTAAACCAGCCCAGTGCCCTGTGGGTTCATTTCTGCGGCAAATGCGTCGCCACACGCCCACGTTGGACCCAGCTCCTGGTAGCAACTGGGCGTTGCCGCCCCCCCAAGCGTACTTTGAGGCACGCCTGACGTGGTCGGCATGTCTGAAGAAGCTGTAACTCCCGTTATATAAGCGTCGCCGGAAGCGTCCAGGGCCAAAGCCGTGACCATGTCGTTGCCGCTCCCTCCGAAATAGGTCGAATAAACGAGGGTCGAGCCAGTCGAGTTGATCTCTACCAGGAAGCCGTCTGATGCGTCGGTCCCACCCTTGGAAACCGTTTGGAAGGCTCCCTGGGTGACGGGGAAATCGGACGATTTCGTTTCGCCTCCCACGTAAACGTTTCCCTGGGTGTCTACCGCAATCGCGGATGCAATTTCGCCGCGTGTTCCGCCGAGAAAAGTTGAATAAACCAGAGACGTCCCATCCGGACTCAGCTTGGTGACAAATGCATCCGTATCGCTAGGGAACGTCCGATTGATCTTGGTTTGCAAAGCATTTGCGACGGGGAAATCTGTCGAAGCCGTAGTGCCGACGACATACGCACTGCCAGCAGCGTCGACGGCAATGGCCTTTGCCTGGTCTTTCCCGCTGCCTCCCAGATAGGTGGAATAGCTCAGGACGGGATCGATCACAAGCGGCCTTGAATGATCGTATGAGGCCAGCTGGAATGCGACTTCGTAGTCGCTATGTTGGACTTTTCGCAGAACAAATCGTCCTTCCAGGTAGTCTTTTCGGACAGTTGTCGCTTGGCGGCCTATTCCCTCCGGTTGGTACACCAAAGGTTTCCCGAAACGAACATCGTCTCCCGCCGTTGGAATCACGAGATCGCCATTTGCGGCAATGCGCAGGTGCGTCCCATGTCCGGCCGTTCCTTTTTCTGAAAGCGGGGTTTCAATCTTGAAACGAATTACACTGGGATCTGCGCCGGGGGCAAGGACAAAGTCGTATTCCAATCGACGCTGGTTGCCGTAGTAGACCAGGTCGGTACCGGGATAGACTCCACGGTACTCTACTCTTGCATACATTGGCACGTTGGTTTTCCACTTCGACGGATTATTCCCAATCAGGTAATTCGCTTTGCCGGGCAATTCGTCAAGACCATAGATGCGCGCGTTGGGGTTGGCCCCGGCGAGAGTCATGCGGACAACGTCAGACACCGGCTCTGGATGGGACCTGTTCTTTTGCAGAGAGCCGCCAGTCTTCGGAGAATGGGCTCGTGGGTGTTTGTCCCACAATTTCAGTACAGCTCCCCGGTCCGTCAGGAACATGATGTAACCGCCACCGCGCGAAAGAAATTTGACACGGGAATCCGTCTGTCCGCGGTTGGCCTCAAAACTCAGCGGGAGTTTGCCGTAGCGGGCTGCCGCAAGCCGGGAAGAACGACGAACGTGGAGTGCAGGCGGCCGAACCGTCGAAGACACGTGGTTGATGAGTTGCATGGCTCCTGATGCCAACCGCGGCTCGTGGACAGAGAGGTTGGTCTGTGCGATAGAAGTAACTCCCGTGCCGGTCAGTTGTGCGGTTTGAGGGCTTCCTGCGGCATTGTCGGCCACTGTAAGGGTTCCCGTGCTGGTTCCTGCTGCCGTAGGGGTAAAAGTGACCGAGATGGTGCAGCCCATTCCCGAGGGAAGGGTTGCCGGCAACGTTCCGCATGTATTGGTCTGGGCAAAATCCCCACTGATGCTGATGCCGCTCACCGTCAAGGCACTTGTTCCTGAATTGTTCACGGTCACAGCTTGCGGCGGACTGGTGGTCCCAACTGTCTGGGTGCCGAAATCGACCGAGGTTGGGCACAGGGTAATCAAGGGAGCCGCAACCGAGGTTCCGTAAACGGCTACAGAAGGAATTGATACCCCCGTCGGGAATCCTTGATAGAGAACTTCCAGGTATGTGGGGACCGTCCCGTAGAAAGTGGAAGCCGATGTAGGCCGAAACACTATATTGATTTGGCACGTTTGGCCGGCGGGCAGGGATGGGCCGCAATTGTTCGTCTGCGTAAACGGGGGATTGTAAGCCTGAAAAAAGATTTCCAGAGACTCTGGGCTACTTGAGGTGTTGGTCACCTGGACAGTTTGAGGGGCGCTGGAAGTGTGCGCCGGTGTATCTGGGAAGGTGAGTGTGGTGGGCGAAAGATTCAGCCCACCCGTTGCCTGTGCACCCACGCCGGTCAGGAAAACCTGCACCGGCAGTTCAGCAGGATTTGTGTTCAGTTCGAGCAACGCCGAAGCCGTTCCGATGCTGGCTGGCGTAAACGTAACGCTGAGCGTGCAGGATACGCCGGGGGCCAGCGTCACGTTGGAGCATCCGTCCGAACTGATTGCGAACACGGAAGGGTTGCCCCCGGAAATGGTTGCGTTCCCCAGCGTTACCGAAGAGGTGTTGCTGTTGGTGATGGTAACCGCCAGCGGCGCCGAAGGAATATTTACCGTTTCAGAACCAAAATCAAGCACGGTGGTGGAAAGGCCCAGAGACGGGGGGCCCACCGTTTGTGCGATTGCAGTACCAAAATGCGGGTTCGGGCTGCCTGCATACTCGGCAATCATCCAGAAACCGCTGCCGCTTGGATCGAGTGAGATCCCGCTGTAATCGCCCCAGCGGGTGGCAAAGTCATAATATTCGCCGGTGCCTTCGCGATACATTGAGACGTTTCGCATGGCACCCGAGGGATCGGTAGCTGACCTGCCTGTGAATGCAGCCGACGCAAACTGAGTGACGCTCGAGGTTGTGAAGACCATTCCGACGTTGCCCCCGGAATCGACGTTGAGGGCCGGGAAATAGGCGTCCCCGCTTCCCGTGATGTCCCCGGTTTGTGTCAGCGAAACTGTGCCCAGGCTGGCGGCTGCAATCTGGTACCATCGGGCCACCACGCCCGCCCCGGAAGTGTTCTGCACATTCTGCCCGCACCATAGAGAATTGTTGGACCATACCGCGTTCAGGAGGCGGAAATCATTGGTGGCGATATAGGCGCCTGTTCCGGGTTGGGTTGCATCGGGTGGGAAAGCGAAATTGGGTACCGTCAGGCTTGTTGAACTGAGCGCCGGGGTTCCAGCAGTGTTGATCTCAAACACATTCAGGTGGGTGCCCGGGTTTGAGGTGAACGAGGCGGCGACCAGAAATTCTCCCGGGGCGGTACCGTATGTCATCGCCGGTTCAACCGTAAAGGCCGGTTCACCGGTTGCGGTGGTCACATTGGCAAAGGTCGTGAGGTTAAGCGTGGAACTGCCGGCAAGCAATCCGGGTAACCCAATCACTTTGATCCATGTGTCGGAGAAAGAGCAGGTGTCGTTTGACATACACGCCGAGTTCAACACAAATTGCCCGGTGGAGATATAGACCGCGGAGGCACTCAAGCCCAGCGTTGGAAAGTCGGGAAACGTGTTGGCCGTGTTCGATGGATTGCGCCCCATGAAGTTAATCGCAAATTTGTTCCATACCCCTCGCGGGTCTGAAGTCTGTGACACGGCAACAAGCACATTTCCGTTTGTGAAATTGGTCATGTCAACTTCCGCAACGGACAGGATGAAGCGATTGTCCGTCTGGTCATAGATGATGCGTGGATCGAAAATCTCACCGTTTACTCCCAGACTGTTGAAGAATGAACTGAGTTGCTGAAAGCCGCCCTGCTGGACGCCTGTCTTGTCGTAAATAGCCATCAAGGAGTTAATGACGGCAACGACGTATGTTGGACCGGCAGCAATCTGAGAGTCTGGAGGAATGTAGGGTGTAGCGGACTCGCCAGGGCCGTCGAAGACCACTGTGGAAACGCTTGGGGCTTGAGGACCAATGGTGGAAGGCTGGGTCGTTGTCGTTTGGGTCTGGGTACTTGTTTGGCGCGCAACTCGTAGGTTGGCTGCTTTCTTGACGGCGCTGAACCCGGGGTAATGGCCGATGAAGCGAGTCTGGTGCTTCTGTTTGCCAAGCGAAGAGGCTGCGAGCGTGGAACTCCAGGCCTCGGATACCACGGGCACTGTGACTTGTGCCGTTTGGCCCGTGGAATGCTGCGCGACAGGCTCCTCCGCCCGCACAGACTGCGCCGCAATCAGCGTCGCGCCGAAACAGAAAGTGATTAGAACCGTCCCCTTGCTCTTGAAGGCCACCATAGCTCAATCCCGGGTTCCCATGAGCTTTCGGGGAAATATTAAAGAAGGCTAAGACAATCTTGTATTTACATCGTCTCCTGGCCAATGTCAAGCTGAAGTGGCCGGAGGCGCATTGGCTGGAATTCGGCGAGCAGGGACGTCCGTCGGGTGTAGAATAGCCGTCCGTGCCGCCTGTGCCGGCCCTCTGTCGGTGGTGGGAGAAGACTCTTAGAGGAGGATCTTGGGATGTCGCAAGAGCAAGTTGATTCCATGCTGGCTGTGCTCAATCCAGACGCGGCAAAAGGCGAAAAACCGAAAAAGGTATTCATGATCACGGACCTTGAGGGTGTGTCTGGAGTTTTCAGCACCGAGCTCCAGTGCGAACCTCTGGAGAGCCCGCGGTTCCAGGAGGCCCGCAAGCTCCTGACCGGGGAGATCAATGCCGCGGTTGACGGGCTGCTGGAGGGGGGTGCTACAGGCGTGGTGGTCTGGGACGGCCATGACAGCAGCCGGTCGCTTTCAGCTCTCGACATCAATCCCAGGGCGCTTCTGCTGACCGGAGAGCCGGTGGCGCCTACTTTGGAACTGGATTCTTCTTATGCGGCGATGGTGTTTATTGGCCAGCATGCCATGGCCGGAGCAATGAACGGAATCCTCAACCATTCTTTCAGCTCCCTGGGCGTTGAAAATATGTGGATCAATGACAAGTTGGTGGGAGAAATCGGCGTACGCGTGATGCTGGCCGGCACGTTTGGCGTTCCCGTCATCATGCTATCCGGCGACGCCGCTGCCTGTGAGGAACTGCATGCCCTGGTGCCGCATGCTGAGTGCGCCGCCGTTAAGTCCGGAGCCAGCCGCACTGCCGGATTTATGCTCCCTCATTCTGCGGCCGTGGCATTGATTAAGGAAAAGGCACGTCGCGCAATGGAACGCCTGAGCGAAATTCCCGCGTACCAGATGGAGGGGCCGGTGGAGGCGAAAGTCCAGTTCACCACGCGGGGAGTGCAATACTTCCAGTCGCGCGAGGGCGTCGAGCAGATTGATGAACGGACGTGGGCCTTCCGTGGCAAAGACCTCAGGGACGCCTGGCTAAAATATTCGTCGTCTTTCTAGTTTTTGGTTTAAGGCGCTGCGCGCGCCAACTTGCCCTGGCCAAGGGGCAGGAATTCAGCGCTGGGATCCGCATTCCCACCCTGCGGGGGCATTGCCAACCGACCTGTCATTGGAAAGATCAAGAGCAGACCGCTCTTCATCGGAGGCGTCAACCGCCACCCGAGGGTGCGCAGGCGCCCCCGTCGGCCCGGACCGATGCTCCGGACGTCGCGAAGGTTGAAAACTCCTGCTGGGTTTTCTTGGATCCGCAATTGGGACAAACAGGAGACGGCTGGTTCTTGCTCAGCACCAGCTTCTCGAAGGTCTTTTTGCACTTCTGGCAAGTGTATTCGAAGATTGGCATAGGGAACGTTCACCTGCAGTTTTTGTTATCAGGAGTGTCGTCCCGGCCCGACCGGGCCGGTGGCCGCGGCGATCACGTAAAGCGGGATATGCCGGGAATCCTGGGCAGGACCAGAAACCACACAATAAGGAAAACGATGAAGATAATCACGCCTTCCATATTGCTATTATACACCACAGTTGAATGCGGACGAATGGCCGGAATGACGCTGAGATTTCCGCTCCTCACTCGTCATCGCACAATCTTTACCGGACACATAACCCCCAGGGCGCTTGCCGTGGTGATTCATGGCGTGATAGATTGCGAGACCTGCGGGAGCGACTGAAGCCGGACTCAATCGTTGCCTTCATCGATACCAAAACCGGGAGAGTTCCATGGATCCTCTGCAAAAAGTGCAACTCGGCAAAACGTCTCTGCAAGTCACGCGCCTCGGATTGGGCGGCGCGCCGCTCGGGGGCCTGTTCGAAGATGTCCAGGGAGAAGCCGCCGTCGCCACCATCCGGCGCGCCTTGGAAATGGGCATCAATTTTTTTGATACAGCCCCCCTGTACGGCCATGGCAAGAGCGAAAAGTGGATGGGCCAGGGCCTTGCCGGCATCCCAGCTGATTCGCGGGTGCTGGCCACCAAAGTGGGCCGGGTGCTTGAGCCGGTTGAGCCCGGCACGCTGGAGAAGGATGAGTTTGACAACCCTGCGCCGTTCAAGCCGGTGTTTGATTTCAGCTATGACGGTGTGATGCGCTCCTTCAATGAAAGCCTGAAGCGATTGCAGGTTGACCGGATCGACGTTTTGCACATTCATGACCCGGATAATCATTACGACCAGGCCATCAAGGGTGCGTATCCTGCGCTCGACCAGCTTCGCAGGGAAGGGAGGATTGCGGCGGTGGGAGCGGGGATGAACCAGGCGGAGATGCCTGCCCGCTTTGCGCGCGAAGGCAACTTTGATTGTTTCCTGCTGGCGGGCCGTTACAGTCTGATTGACCACACCGGCCTCAAAGAACTGCTGCCGCTTTGCGTCGAGAAGCAGATCAGCATCATCATCGGTGGGCCTTATAACAGTGGCATCCTGGCCACCGGTGCGAAGCCGGGCGCAAAATTCAACTACGCTGATGCCCCGCCGGAAATCCTGGAAAAGGTGCGAAAAGTTGAAGAGGTGTGCGCGCGCCACCAGGTGCCCATGAAGGCGGCGGCATTGCAGTTTCCGCTGGCGCACCCGGCGGTGGCCTCAGTAATTCCGGGGGCCCGCTCAGTGGCCGAACTGGAAGAGAATTTCCGCCTCATCAGCCATCCCATTCCGGGCGACTTCTGGGCAGAATTGCGTTCAAAGGGATTGCTGCCGGAAGAGGCTCCAGTTCCAAAGTAATCAAACCAAGAAGCAAGGGCCGGGTTTTTTGTCCGCCAGCGAGATGGTGGTCTCTGCGGCGGGCCCAACTGGTTCGCACCTGATGACGGCATCCCGGCTTACATCCTGTTTGCAAGCCCCACCAGCGCAGAGGCTACAAGCAATACAACCATTCCGGCCACCATATACTGCCTGGCCTGCTGGCTGGAACCCTTCCATTCACCACTGATGAATCCCCAGATGGTGGAAACGAAAATGATGACGGCCATAAAGAGGGGCCATCCAATGACGGCGCCGATCTGCCCCATCGAGGCGGCGCCGCGGCCGTAGAGGACCACGCCGCCGGTCCACAAAACGGCCATACCCAGGCCAATGGCCCAGGCCTTTGCTGTTCCAGGGAGCGTAAAATTGACCCATGTCCTGTTGCGGATGAGAAGATAACCCGTGTAGCCCGCATTAGCGATAAACCCACCGCCAAGCGCTACCATCCACACCGCGTTCAGTGCCCCGAAATTACTGGCGCCGGTTTCCATCCCCGCATTAACTACCGGCTGGCTGAAGGCAAAGGCCATGTTGAGCATGGCGGAAAAGATACCGCTGAAAATACAGATGGCCAGCCCTACGCCAAAGGCCCCTTTTTCAACCACCGCCGGTCCGTCCGCAAGGCTTGCATCGCGTTTCTTGCCTGCCACAGCGGCCAGCGCGACTCCAAAAAGCAAGGCAGCTACAGAGAGGCTTACGAGCAGTCCCTTGGCTGTAAAGACCAGTTGCGGAGTGTTAACCACCATCGGGACAAACGTGCCGATTGCGGCCGTTACGCCGATCAGGACGGAGACTCCCATGGCCATTCCCATCTTGGCGACACCCAGCCCTGCCAGCACAGATCCGATTCCCCATCCGGCGCCGTAAAGGAACACCATCGCGACCGCCGAAGCCGGGGCGCGTCTCAGCATTTCCGAGAGATGTGGAACGGTGGCCAGGGCCAGACCGGCCGGGAGCAAAATCAGTGAAATCACCGAATACAGCGCCCAGATATTTTCCCACTTCCACGGGTCTACATACTTCAAGCCCAGGAAGTAAGTGCCCTGCATCATTCCGCCCATGACGACCAGTGAGAACCCCAACCACGCGTTCATGAATTTCCTTCCTCCTCGCGACTTTTTCCCGGGAGATGGGTGACCGCCAGGCCGAAAGAGGGAACGGCGGCAACACCCCGAACCTGCGATGCCCCAGCTTTCATGCTCCTATTCGAGGGCGAGAATGCCTTTAATGTAATCTTCGCGCTGGAAATCCTGTGCAAAGGCGCGCGGGGCGTCCTCAAGAGAGCGATAGCGATGCGTTACCAGTGGCGAAACCTGAATGGTGCGCGAGTTCACTAATTCGCGCGCCCGGCGGTAGGTTGTGGGGCGTCCGTCGGGATCAAATCCGCCGGAGGCGCCAACCGGCACAACGAAGACCGGCTCAAGAAACAGAATGTTTCCCAGCAGGCTGATGTCGCGCCCATGATGCCCGTGGCCGTAAAGCAGAACGGTGGCCTGCTTGCGAATCAGGCTCGGCATCTGTTCAAAAATAATGGAATCTCCGCATGCCTCAATCAGGTAATGGATTTTTTCACCGTGGGTCAATTCCTGAACAGCTTCGTGCAGGTCCTGCTGCGTTACATTGACGGGAGTCCCCCCGAACTTCCCCACCAGATCGAGATTGATTTCACGAAGATCGCTGACCAGGATGAGCCCCTCAAAATGCATGACGTTCCGAAGGTACTGCAGGAAGTAAATTCCGGCCGGGCCAGCCCCGCAGATCAAAATGTTCTTGACGCGCTCATTGCCATCCAGGGTGTAACGCGCAGTGGCCTGTGCCGTCCGTTCACTGGCGTGAAGGACACATCCAACCGGTTCAACCAGTGCCGCCAGGTCCATAGGCATGTCGGGCGGCAGAGCGAGGCAATTGGGTACGGGCATGGCGATATAATCTGCTAGCGCCCCCTGCAAACCTGTGATGCCGTGCTCGCCATAGGTTTCGCACTGGTGTGAATCTCCTGTCGCGCAATAAGGGCAGAGCGGCTGGCGACCGCGGCTGACGCAATTGATCCCCTGGTCGCAGAGTACTCTGTCGCCCGCTTTCAAACCGGTAACGTCTTTCCCCACCTCGACAATTTCGCCGCTGAATTCATGCCCGAGGATTTGGGGCTGTTCGCTGAGGGGAATTCGCCGGCCTTTGGCATCAAGGTTGTAATTTCCGTGGCCCCGATAGATGTGGAGATCGGTGCCGCAGACTCCTACCGCCTTCACACGAAGCATGACCTCGTTGGGCGCAAGCACCGGATCAGGAACCTGCTGTACCACCAGCTTCTCAACATCCTGCAGGACGGCTGCCTTCATCTCCACCTCGTTGCGGTTGCTTCACTACTAACGGCCGAATCCTGCATATCATGCCACAGAATTAAACTCAATGGTCCTGCCGCTTTTGCAAGCAGGCAGGCCACGCCGGGCCGGTCATCGGGGGGCAACGGTCTTCTTTGAAGTCCTTACGTGTCGAGGTCGCTCAAGTCGATTTCGCCCTGGCTGCGGAGCCGCTCAAATATCCCGGCCGTTTCGCGGACACCCTCTTCGAGAGGTGTGCGAGGGATTTCGCCGATATCGCGGTGCAGGGCGCTGTCGTCAAAGTCGAAGGCAATAGGGATGGGTTTTCCCTCGGCGCGGATCAGGT